>DASUKS010000260.1:0-10482 GCA_036278595.1 Dehalococcoidia bacterium | reverse complement strand
GCGGCGACCGCTGGTACGTGCGAGCGGACGTGCATATCCCGCCGGGGCGGCACATGATCCAGTGCACATTCGAGAAGACGGGGCCGCAGCCGTTCGGGGCCGGCGGCGTCGTGCGGCTGTTCGTCGATGGCACGGAGGTCGGCGATGGCGAGCTGCCGCGCACGGTGCCGTTCGTGTATGGGCTCGGGTCGGGGTTCTCGGTCGGCTGCGACGACGGTGCGCCGGTGACGGACGAGTACCGGGCGCCGTTCGCGTTCACCGGTACGCTGCGCCGGCTCGTCATCGACGTCAGCGGCCCGGAGCCGCCGCGGGACCTCGTGCAGGAAGCGGCGATCGAGATGGCGCGGCAGTGAGTTCACAGTTTGCAGTTCACAGTTCATAGTTGGGCCGTTGGTACGCCGGCTGCGTCGCCAGGCGGGGCGATGTTGGACGTTGGATGTTAGATGTTGGAGGCGGGTGATGGGCGATCGCGATGTGCGCTGAACCGGGCGCGAGCGAGCACTCGGCGTGTTGCGCGCCTTCGGCGTGTGGCGGCGAGTCGCCGGCGCTCGCGCTACCTGCGACCGGCGGGGGTTCGGGGGCGCTTTCGCTCGACGGGATGATCGCGCTGCCGGGCGGCGCGTTCCTGATGGGGACGGAGGACGGCGAGGGGTTTCCGTCGGACGGCGAAGGGCCGGTGCGCGACGTGCGGCTGCGGCCGTTCCGCATCGACGCGACGGCGGTGACGAACGCGCAGTTCGCGACGTTCGTAGATGCGACGGGGTACGTGACCGATGCCGAGCGCTTCGGCTGGTCGTTCGTCTTCGGCGGGCTGCTGCCGGACGACTTCCCGGAGACGCGCGGCGTCGAGGCGGCGCCGTGGTGGCGCGAGGTGTTCGGCGCGTCGTGGCGGACGCCGGAGGGGCCGCAGTCGGGCATCGATGCCCGGGAGGGCCATCCGGTCGTGCACGTCTCCTGGAACGACGCGATGGTGTACTGCGCCTGGGCGGGGAAGCGGCTGCCGACGGAGGCGGAGTGGGAGTACGCGACGCGCGGCGGCCTCGAGCAGGCGCGCTACCCGTGGGGCGACGAACTCACGCCGGGCGGGCGGCACATGTGCAACATCTGGCAGGGGACCTTCCCTTCGAAGAACACGACCGACGATGGGTACTACGGCACGGCGCCGGCCGATGCCTTCGAGCCGAACGGCTTCGGACTGTACAACACGTCCGGGAACGCGTGGGAGTGGTGCGCCGACTGGTGGCACACGGCGTACCACATCGAGGGGCCGCGCGAGGACCCGACCGGCCCGCCCTCGGGCGTCGCGAAGGTGATCCGCGGCGGCTCGTACCTGTGCCATCGCTCGTACTGCAATCGCTACCGGGCGGCGGCGCGCACGTTCAACACGCCTTCGAGCACGACGGGGCACATGGGCTTCCGCTGCGCGGCTGATGCATAGCGGCGGTCGCAAGTCGCAGGTCGCAGGTCGTAGGAGCGGCGGCGGAACGTAGGGGGAATCCCGGAGCTGCGTGCGGGTGGCGAGCCGCTATACTCCGCGCGGGTTCGGAGGGCCGGGGTTGTGGCGCGTCTCTGCGGTCTGATCGCTGCGTTGGTGTTGGCTTCGCTGGCCGTCGCCGGGTGCTCGTCCACGGGATCGAGCGCGGGGCCGGTCCGGACCGTCGCCGCCAGCCCAACGGGTGTCGACGCGACGACGCCGGGGGCCACGGACTACGACGCGATGTACGCCGTCGCCGTCTCGAAGTACCGGACGTACGTCAACGAGCAGGCGGCGGGGCTCGCGCAGGCGGCGCAGGGTCTGCGCGACGCGATCGCGCGCGGCGACCTGCAGGGCGCGCGCACGGCGTACGCGAAGGCGCGGCCGTACTACCTGCGGATCCAGGCGCCGGCGAAGTACGTCGATGTCTCGAACCAGATCGACCCGCAGTTCCTCTACATCCCGATCGATAGCGGCGTCGGCATGCACCGCATCGAAGACGGACTGTGGACGAAGGGCAGCACGGACGGGCTGCTGCCTGTCGCCGAGCAGCTCGTGAAGGACACCGGTACGCTGCGCGACGCGCTCGCCACGCTGCCGATGGATGCCTTGCGCATGACCGACACCTACGCGATCCTCGACGCGCACCCGATCATCACGAACTACGAGCCGGAGCCGTACAGCCACCTGGGCCTGCTCGACCACGCGTCGGACGTCGAGGGCTCGCGCTTCGTCTTCGACCAGCTGCGGCCGGCGATCGCGGCGGCGAGCTCCGAGCTGGCGGACGAGATCGCGGCCGCGTTCGACGGCGCGGACGCTGCGCTGCAGCCGTTTCGGACACCGGACGGCTTCGCGCTCGATTCGACGCTGAACGACGCGCAGAAGCAGATGCTGAACCAGGCGTTCCATGACCTGTCGTCGAACCTCGACCTCGTCGAGTCGGTGCTGATCGGGACGTCGAAACAGACATCGGGATGCTTCGGCGGCAATGCGCTGAAGTCGTGCCAGCATGGATCCTGACCGAACGACGCGCGGGCGGGTGAGCCGCCGGACGTTCCTCGCCGGCGCCGCGGGCGCGGGCGTCGGCATCGCGGCGGGGGCCGCCGTGGTCGCGGGCATCGACCGCGGCGACGTGAGCGGGCCGGCGGCGGCGGACAGCGCTGCGTCGCAGGCCGTGCTGTTCCGGGGCGAGCACCAGGCCGGCATCGCGACGGCGGTGCAGGAGCGGCTGTACTTTGCGGCGTTCGACCTCACGACAGCGAAGCGCGAGGACCTTGCGCAGCTGCTGAAGACGTGGACGGCCGCCGCCGAGCGCATGTGCGCGGGCGAGCCGGCGGCGGACATCGGCAGCGACCCGGTGCCTGCGCCGGGCGACAGCGGCGAGGCGCTCGGGCTGGCGGCGTCGCGGCTCACGCTCACCTTCGGGCTGGGTCCCGGGCTGTTCGAGAAGGACGGAGCCGACCGCTACGGCCTCGGATCGCGACGACCGGAGGCGCTCGTCGACGTGCCGCCGTTCTCCAGCGACGCGCTCGACCCCGCGATCTGCGGCGGCGACCTCTGCGTGCAGGCGTGCGCGGACGACCCGGTGGTGGCGTTCCACGCCGTGCGCAACGTCGCGCGGATGGCGGATGGTGTGGCGGTGTTGCGCTGGGCGCAGGCGGGCTTCGGGCGCACGTCTTCGACGACGCGCACGCAGAGCACCGAGCGCAACCTCATGGGGTTCAAGGACGGGACGAACAACATCAAGGCCGAAGATTCGGCGGCGATGGCGCAGCACGTCTGGGTGGCCGACGACGGGCCGGCGTGGATGCGCGGCGGCAGCTACATGGTGACGCGCCGCATCCGCATGCGCATCGAGGCGTGGGATGACGACTCGCTCGGCGACCAGGAGCGCCGCGTCGGGCGCGCGAAGGACACAGGCGCGCCGCTCAGCGGCGACCGGGAGTTCGATCCGGTGGACCTCGACGCCAGCGTGCAGGGCCGGCTCGTCATTCCACAGAGCGCACACATCCGGGTGGCGAGCCCGCAGCAGAACGCCGGTGCACGCATCCTTCGGCGCGGCTACTCGTTCAGCGACCGCATCGACGGCGCGGGCGAGATCGATGCGGGGCTGTTCTTTATCTGCTTTCAGCGCGACCCACGGTCGCAGTTCATCGCGATCCAGACGCAACTCGCGAAGTCGGACGCGCTGAACCTGTACCTGGTGCACACCGGCAGCGCGATCTTCGCCTGCCCGCCCGGCGCCGCCGCGGGCGACTGGATCGGGCGCGGGCTGTTCGAGGCGTAGGTTTCTGGTCGTTGGTCGTCAGTGCGAGGCGCTGCGTGGCGCGAGCATCGCTATCGCAGCTCGCCCAGAATGGAGAGATTCTTCTCCGCGCTCAGAATGACAGTGTCTAGGGAGAATGACAGCGCAGAAAGATAGCGCTGCGTGGCCAACTCGTGCGTATTGCGCGCGGGATCGGCGGGGCTAGACTGGCTTCACATCCACCCACACACACAAAGGAGCGCAGAGATGGAGTTACAGCCGCTGGCCGAGGCGGAGCTGAAGAAGATGCTGTCGGAGCCGTTCGTGGCGAAGCTGGCGACGGCATCGAAGAGCGGCGAAATCCGCATCACGCCGATCTGGTTCCACGCGGAGCCGGACGGCTCGTTCCTGCTGAACACGTTCGAGGACTCGGCACCCGTGAAGAACCTGCGCCGCGACCCGAAGGCCTCGCTGCTGATCGACTCGCGCGACTGGCCGTACTACGCCGTGCACTACTGGGGCACGGCGGAGGTCGAGGGGCCGAAGGACGATGCGGAGGGCATCGCGAAGATGTTCACGCCGTACGTCGGCTCGCCCGAGGGAGCGACGGACTACGCGAAGACGCTGATCAGCTACGGGACGCGCGTGTACATCCGTTTCCGGCCGGACCGCGCCGTCAGCTACGACTTCCGCCAGTAGGTGCGCTCACTCCTCGTCGAGGTCCGTGAGGAGCGGCAGCGTGAAGGAGAAGACGCTGCCGCCGCCGTCCCGGCGCGCGGCCGAGATGCGGCCACCCTGCGCCTCGACGAGGCGTTTGCAGACGGTGAGTCCGAGCCCGATCCCGGGCGCGGTGCGCCGGGCGCCGCCGCGGAAGAATGGATCGAAGAGCCGGTCGATCTCCTGCCGCGTCACGCCGCCGCCGCGGTCCTTGACCGATACGACGACGTGGTGGTCGCGGCGCGCGGCGCTGAGCTCGATCGCGCCGTCGCGCGCGCCGTACTTCTCCGCGTTGGTCAGGAGATTGTTGAGGATCTGCTCGATGTAATCCGGGTTCGCGTTCGCGAGCGGCAGGTCCGGCGCGCACTCCACGCGCAGGTCGCGCCCGCTGTAGGTCAGCCGGTGCCGGCCCGCGGCCGCGTTCAGCAGCGGCGACACCCGCACCGGCTCGAGCTCCGAGGGATGGCCGCGGTCGAGCCGCGCGAGCACCAGCATGTCGTCGATGATCCGCGCGAGCCGCTGGGACTCCTGCGCGATGTCCGTCAGCGCGCCCTCCCGCTCGGGCGGCGGCAGCTTGGCCGCGCGTTCGCCCGCGAGGAGCGTCGCGTTGCCGAGGATCGTGGTGAGCGGCGTCCGCAGCTCGTGCGAGACCATGCTGAGGAACTCTTCCTTCGCCTCGAGCGCGTCGCGCAGCTCGCGCTCCATCGTCCGCCGGTCGGTGACGTCCACTGACACGCGGATGCGCGCGATGGCGCGGCGGCGGTCGTCGTGCACGGGGGAGTCGGTGAACTCGATCCAGCGGTAGATGCCGTCGTGACGGCGGACGCGCATCTCACCCGACCACGACACCCCGTCGACCATCGCCGCCTGCCGTCGGCGGTCGAAGTCGGGCAAATCGTCCGGATGCACCCGGTCGAGCCATAACCGCTCGGGCATATCGGCGTCGTCGGGAAGACCGAGGTAGGCACGGAGCGCCGGGTTGAGGTAGAGGGCGCGGCCGTCCGCGTCGTACAGGCTCGTGAACCACGGGTTGTCCTCCGCGAGCACGCGCCAGTGCGCGTTCGCCGCGTGCTGTGCGCGCGCGATCTCGATGCGCGCGTCGACGCGGGCAACGAGCTCGGCGGCGGAGAAGGGCTTGGTGATGTAGTCATCCGCGCCCGCCGCCAATCCTTCGACGCGCGCCTCCGCGCCGGCGCGGGCGGAGAGCAGCACGACCGGCACGTCGCGCGTCGCCGCCTCGGCACGCAGCGCGCGGAGCAGTGCGAAGCCGTCGAGCCCGGGCATCATGACATCGGCAAGCACGAGGTCGGGCCGCTCTGCGCGCGCTCGTTCCAGTGCATCGGTGCCCGCCGAGGCCTGCTCGACGTGCCAGTGGCCGCCGAGGAGCCTCGCGAGGTACTCGCGCATGTCGGCGTTATCATCGGCGACGAGCACCCGCGCGCCCGCGGTGCGCACCGCCTGCGTGCTCGCGATACGCGCGTGGGCGGCCAGGTCACGCTGGCCGGAAGCGGGGAGCCAGCGCAGCGCCTCCTCGACGTAGGCCTCTGCGCGCGTGGCCGTCGAGGCGAGCCGCCGCTCGCCGCTGATGCGATGCGCGGGCAGGTGCGCGGCGCCGAACGGGATGTGCACGGTGAACGTTGTGCCTGCGCCCTCGGTGCTGTCCACCTCGATCTCGCCGCCGTGCAGACGCACCAGCTCCTGCACGAGCGCCAGACCGATGCCGGTGCCTTCGAACGTGCGGCCCCGGGTGTTCTCGACGCGGTAGAAGCGGTCGAACAGGCGTGGGAGCGCATCGCGCGGCACGCCGACGCCGGTGTCGGTCACGCTGACGCTCGCGCGGCCGCCCTCTTCGCGCACGGCGACGCGCACGCTGCCCTCGAGCGTGAACTTAAAGGCGTTCGAGAGAAGATTCATGAGGATCTTCTCCCACAGCTCGCGGTCCATGTACACGGGCTGCGAGAGCGTGGGCGCATCGACGATCAGCGCGACGCCCGCGCGCTCGAACGCCGAGCGAAACATGCTCGCGAGCTCGGCTGTGTAGGCGGCGACGTCGGTCGCTTCGTACGCGGCTTCGACGCGCCCGGCCTCGATGCGGGAGAAGTCGAGCAGATTGTTGACGAGGCGGAGCAGGCGCTCGGCGTTGCGGTGCGCGACATCGAGCCGCTCGCGGTCTCCTTCGTTGAGCGAGGCGTCGCGCAGCGCGTCTTCGAGCGGGCCGAGGAGCAGCGTGAGCGGCGTGCGGAACTCGTGGCTGATGTTGGTGAAGAACATCGTCTTCGCGCGGTCGAGCTCGGCGAGCGCCTCCGCGCGGCGGCGTTCTTCCTGGTACGCGCGCGCGTTCGCCAGCTCGCTCTCGATGCGCGCGGCGATCAGCGCGAAGAAGTCCCGGTAGGCGTCATCGAACCGCAGGCGCGGCGAGATGCCGAGCACGAGCGCGCCCGCGAGCTCCGCGGAGCCGGACCGTGCAATCGGCATGACGATCGCCTCGGACGGCGGGTCGGGCCAGGGCCCGCTGGGGGTTTCGGCGAGCAGCGTCCGCGGGTCGGTGACGTGCCAGGGCTCACGCCGGTCGAGCGCTGCGCGCACGGCTTCGGTGCGAATGGCATCGGCTCGCTCGATGCCGGTATGGGCGGCGAGCGAGACATCGCCTTCGGGGCCGGAGAGGTAGAGCGCGGCGAACGGGACGTCGAGTGGGTTCTGCGCGAGCGCGCGCGCGGCGGTGGACGCCGCCTCTGCTTCGGTCAGGCTCTCGCCGCCGAGCTCGCGGAGCGTGCTCAGCCGGCGGTCGTTGATCACGCGCGTCGTCGTCTCGAAGACCGCGGTGAACACGCCGATGACCGAACCATCGTCGTCGCGGATCGGGCTGAACGACCAGGTGAAGTAGCACTCCTCGGTGAAGCCATGGCGTCGAAGCAGGAGCAACTGGTCATCGGACCATGTCGCGCGGCCGCGCCGCAGCACCTCGTCTTCCAGCATGGGGCCAATGACGTCCCAGATCTCGCCCCATGCCTCCCTCGCCGTCATCCCCATGGCGTACGGGTGCTTCGCGCCGAAGATCGGGATGTACGCCGAGTTGTAGACGACGGCGAGCTCCGGGCCCCAGTAGGTGACGATCGGGAAGCGCGAGCCGAAGCAGACGCTGAGCGCGGCGCGCATCGTCGCCGGCCAGGTCTCGGGCGGGCCGAGCACGGTGCGCGCCCAGTCCGTCGAGCGCAGCGCGTCCTCGACTTCTCCAGAATTGGAGAAGAGGGGCTCCCCGCGACGGTCGATATTGATAGCCATTTCCCACACAAAACGCCCGGGAGGCGGCGGATCCGGGCGGCATGGGAAGCGTAACGGCGGCGTCACCAAGGTGACATTCAGCGAGTTGGCGAAAGTGTTGCAAAAGCATTGCGAGGGCATCGCAACGGCGTATGCGCGCCCGGCTCTCGCTACGCGCGCGTGATCACACCGCCTGCCAGTAACGGCGGCCGTTGCCGCGGAGGACGCGGCCGAAGCTGAGGCCCGGGAAGTGCGCGGCCCCGAAGAGCGCGCCGGAGTCCTCGGCCTCGCGCGCGACCGCCTCCTGCGACTGGCGCGCGAGCTTCGGGTCAATGTCGCCGAGGCCCGACCACTCCGGCTCCTCAAGCTGCACGGGGCACGAGATCGCATCGCCGAGGATGAACGCGCGCTCGTCGCCCGACGACAGCACGACGCCGGCGTGACCGGGCGTGTGCCCGGGGAGTGCGATGACATCGATGCCGGGCGCGAGCGCCTGGCTGCCATCGCGCGCCTCCCAGCGCGGGCGCACCGCCTCGAAGATGTCGGTGCGGTTGTACGGGCTCGGCGCCTCGGCAAGCCAGTGCGCCTCTTCCGCGGCGGTCCAGTAGTAGCGCGCGTTCGGGAACGCCGGCCGCATCTGTCCAGCCTGCTCGACGGCGGCGGTGCCGCAGTGGTCGATGTGCAGGTGCGTGAGGAAGACGGCATCGACGTCATCCGGCTTCACGCCTTCGGATGCGAGGTCGGCGATCAGCTCGCCGCCCTTGAACGGCCCGGTGACGACGGGCCCGACGCCGGTATCGATGAGCACGCGGGTGTCGCCGGAGATCACGAGGAAGCAGGCGTACGGGAAGACGACGTTGCCCTCGTGGTCGAGCCAGCGGTCGTGCTGCTTCCACGCTTCTTCGGAAGAGCCCCTGAAGTAGCGGGCACCGGGGAAGCGGATCTCGCCGTCAGACACGACGATGACTTCGAGCTCACCCACGTGGAAGCGGTTTCCCATGCTGACACCTCGCAATCTTCGTGTTCGGGCTGCCGGCCGGCACCGTTTGCGGGACTACTGTAGTGGAAGCGGGCGCGGGTGGGAATGCGACGCCGCGAGGTGGCGTGCGCTGCGCGCTATGTGTGTGACGCGTGGCACGCGGACTGCGGGATCAGGCGGCCCTCCGGGGAGGCTGAAGGTGGCTCGGACGGGTAGATGGATGAGCCCCCATAGATGGTACAAAATGTGCCAGACTCACGCTTGACTGCAACATCAGTGTGTGGCTTGATCGCACCTACTCAGTGAGCCTGTCGCGCACCACCTTAGGCTCGCTCGTCATAATCCGTACAAACCCCGGACGGATCCGGTCAATGGCGCAGCAGACGCGCATTGCGGAGTGGTCCAGTGCGTTTCGAGATCCGGCATGTAATCACAGTGCTTGTTCTGGCTGTAGCAGCGGCCTCTGGCGTGTTCTTGGTCGAATCGGCCCAGGCGACGCACTTCCGCTATGCATCAACTTCCTGGAGGCAGGCCGGAGGGAACTCCATCGACTTCACCATCCAAGGTACGTGGAGGCGGTCCGCGAACATATGCGTGAATGTTGCAACCAACACGTCAGTTGCCTGCTCCGGCGCTGACGGACTTCCGGAAGGGGGGGACGTTATCGTCGAAGAAACCGGTGCCACCACCTTCAACTTTGGGGACGGTAGTGCACCCGTTGGTTCGCCCCTTGGTCCGCTGTACTACCTCGTCACATCCGTGGATCCGACCAGCGACTGGCTTTTTGGTCAGGCACTCGATCCCTCGAGCCTACCGGCCGTCGACACCATCATCCACCACACGTATCCCACGCCAGGGAACTTCGTAGCGTTCACTGATAGCTGTTGCCGGATCTCCAGCCTCCTGGCGCCGAACGCGCATATCAACAATCCGGACGGAGGTTATCGGATCGAAACCTTGGTGAATGTTGGGACAGCGAACAATTCGCCTGTAACGACGCTGCCGCCGATCGTCGACTGTCCGTACCCCGCGGTCTGCTCGTTCGCGATACCCGCCAGCGATCCAGACGGAGATGCGCTGCACTTCAGACTTGCCACGCCCGCTGAGGCTAGCTCGCAACCGCCGGCAAGCGCATGCGCAGTGACGTTCTGCCAGCCCGGCCCACCCTTCGCTCCGAACGCCGCGACGGTGAGCGCGAACGGCTTATACGCGTGGGACACGGCGGGCGCGACGCTGAGCTCCGACACGAGTTGCTGTCCCAATGCGCTGTATTCAACCCAGGTGATCGTCGAGGATCTAGATTCCTCTGGAGCCGTCAAGAGCAAGGTACCGGTGGACTTTCTGATCCGGCTGGTGGCATGTCCGCCTGCGGGGTGCGTGCCCCCGGTATTCCCGCCCCCGCCGGCGGGGGTGCCTCCGATCTGCTCGACAACGCAGCCGGTTACGGCTGGATCGACACTGAGATTCGCTGTCACGGCGTCAAGTCCGAACGCTGCGGACACGGTCTTGCTGAATGTTGCGGGCCTTCCGCCGGGTGCCACGATGACTCTGGCTCTGCCAGCGAGCGGCAACCCCGTGCGCAGCGAATTCTCTTGGGCGACGACGCCCGCAGATGCCGGCACGGTGCGCGTCGTCAACTTCCTGGCGACGAGCGCCGGGGGCCAGGCCCACTGTCCGGTGACGGTCGTGGTGCAGGCCGGCTTCAAGATCAGCGTAGGCAGCTTCATACCGGGAAATTACATCAGGGGCCCCGGCGGCTGCATCACCTCGCGGACGGTCGGCCCCAGTTGGCTACGCGTTAGTGTC
>DASUKS010000259.1:0-3181 GCA_036278595.1 Dehalococcoidia bacterium | reverse complement strand
CATCGGCAACGTCTTCTTCGGCATCTACCGCACGTCGTGGAAGTACGCCGGCATCGTCGATGCGATCAACATCGCGCTCTCGATCGGCGTCGTGTCGATCTTCCTCTTCGCCATCAACGCGTTCCTCAGCCCGCGGCACATCCCCCTGACAGTGAACGTCGTCGCGCCGGCGCTCATGCTCATCGCGATGGGCGGGATCCAGTTCTGGCCGCGCCTCTGGGCCTCGCGCAACCCGTTCGGCGGCTACGACGCCGGGGTCAAGAACGTGCTCATCGTCGGCGCCGGCCACACCGGTCAGCTCATCGCGCGCGAGTTCCTTCAGAATCCACAGTGGCAGTACCGGCCGATCGGCTTCATCGATGACGACCGCCGCCTGCGCGGCGTCCGCATCCATGCCGTCGTCGTCCGCGGCGACCGGCACGACATCCCGGAGGTCTGCCGCGAGCGCGATGTCGACCTCATCGTGCTCGCGATGCCGTCCGCACCCGGCTCCGTCGTGCGCGATATCGTCGGCATCTGCCAGTCCGCCGGCGTGCCGATGCGCACCGTCCCCGGGCTGCGCGACATGGTCATCGATGCCCCGGCCGCCACCCAGCTGCGCGAGGTCACCGTCGAAGACCTGCTCGGCCGCGACCAGGTCGATATCGACGTCGAGCTGTGCGCGGCAGCGCTGCGGGGCAAGTCCGTCCTCATCACCGGCGCCGCCGGCTACATCGCGTCCGAGATCGTCCGCCAGGTGATGGAGTTTGCGCCGCGCGCTCTCCACCTCGTCGATATCAACGAGACGGGGCTCTACGACCTCCAGCGCGACCTCGAGCCCGCCTCCACTCATACGACCACGCACATCTGGCTCTGCGACGTCTCGGACCGTGGCCAGGTCGATGACGTGTTCGCGAAGACGAAGCCTGACGTCGTCTTCCACGCCGCCGCCTACAAGCACATCCCGGTGATGGAGGAGCACCCGACCGCCGCCCTGCGCGCCAACATCGCCGGCACCCTCAACGTGTTCGCGAGCGCGAGCGATGCCGGCGCCGAGAAGGTCGTCTTCGTCTCCACCGACAAGGCGGTCAATCCCGACAACGTCTATGGCGCCAGCAAGCGCATCGGCGAGCTGCTCGTCACGGCGCTCGACCGTGGCGGCGCGACGACGTTCGCCGCCGTCCGCTTCGGCAACGTTATGGGCAGCCGCGGCAGCGTCGTCCCGCTCTTCCTGCGGCAGATCGAGCGCGGCGGCCCGGTGCTCATCACGGACCCGGACACCACCCGCTACCAGATGTCGGTCGAAGAAGCGGCAGCGCTCGTCATCCAGGCGGCGTCGTTCGCGAGCCAGGGCCAGATCTTCCTGCTCGACATGGGCGAGAAGATCCGCACGGCCGACCTCGCCGAGAAGATGATCCGGCTCAAGGGCCTCGAGCCCGGCCGGGACATCAAGATCGTCTACACCGGCCTCCGCCCCGGCGAGAAGCTGCACGAAGAACTCCTCGCCTCGTCCGAGAAGCTCTACAACACGCACCACCCGAAGATCTTCCTCACCGAAGGCCGCCCGACCGTCAGCTACGCCGAGCTCGTCAGCAAGATCAACGAGCTCGCCAACAACCTCCCGCGTACGCGCGAAGAGCTCGCCGCCCGCCTCCACGCCCTCGCCCGCATCGACCGGCGCGACACCGGCGAGCCCGCCGAGACGCCCATCCACCACGCGCCGGATGCCTGAGCGCGAACGCCGTAGCCGCTCTGTTGTCTGTTGTCTGCTGTCTGATGTTCTCTGTTCGCAGGAAACTCGCGCGGCCCGCGCGCGTGCCCCGTTCGCGCGCCTCACCCCCGCATGAAACTCCTCACCGTCGTCGGCGCCCGCCCGCAGTTCATCAAGGCCGCCGCGTTCTCGCGCACCGTCCGTGAGCGCCACACCGAGATCCTTGTGCACACCGGCCAGCACTACGACCCGTCGATGTCGGACGTCTTCTTCGAAGAGCTCGGCCTGCCGCGTCCAGACCACCATCTCGGCGTCGGCTCAGGCCCGCACGGCCGCCAGACGGCGCAGATGCTCGAGCGGCTCGAAGACGTGATCCGCGCCGAATCGCCCGACGCCGTCGTCATCTACGGCGACACGAACAGCACGCTCGCCGGCGCGCTCGCCGCCGCCAAGCTGGATCTGCCGCTCGCGCACGTCGAGGCCGGACTGCGGAGCCACGTTCGCGCGATGCCCGAAGAAGTGAACCGCATCGTCGCTGACAGCGTCTCGACGCACCTCTTCGCGCCGACGCAGACGGCCGTCGACAACCTCCTGCGCGAAGGCCACGCCCTTGAGCGCGGCGGCGCCCGTGGCCGCATCTACTTCACCGGCGACATCATGTACGACGCACTGCTGCAGCAGGCGCCGGTGGCCATGGAGCGCTCGCACATCCTCGAGCGTCTCGCGCTGAAGCCTGGCGCCTACGCGGTCGCCACCGTCCACCGCGCCGCCAACACCGACGACACCCGCCGGCTTGAATCGGTCATCGATGCGCTGATGACGCTCGGCGAGCCCGTCATCCTCCCGCTGCACCCCCGCACGGGTGCCGCCCTCGCCCACACCGACATCGAGGTCGAGGCGCCCGTGCGGATCATCGACCCCATCGGCTACCTCGATATGCTCGCGCTCCAGCAGCACGCCCGCATCGTGCTCACCGACTCCGGCGGCCTGCAGAAAGAGGCATTCCTGCTCGGCGTCCCGTGCGTCACGCTGCGCGACGAGACCGAGTGGGTCGAGACGCTCGACGGCGGCTGGAACGTGCTCGCCGGCGCCGACAGCGAGCGTATACTGGCGGCGGCGCGAAGGCCCCGCCCGCCGGGCGCGCCCCCGCACGTCTTCGGCGATGGCCACGCCGCCGAGCGCATGGTCCAAGCGCTGGAAGCACGATGATCCACCCTACCGCCGACATCTCCCCCGAGGCCACGATCGGCGAGCGCACGCGCATCTGGCACGAAGCCCAGGTGCGCGAGTGTGCGCGTGTCGGCGATGACTGCATTCTCGGCAAAGGCGTCTACATCGGCGAGGACGTCGTCATCGGCAATCGCTGCAAGATCGAGAACCGCGCCTCGCTCTTCCACGGCGTCACGCTCGAGGACGGCGTCTTCATCGGGCCGCACGTCGTCTTCGCCAACGACCGCTTCCCGCGCGCCGTGAACCCCGACGGCTCACTCA
>DASUKS010000258.1:0-3860 GCA_036278595.1 Dehalococcoidia bacterium | reverse complement strand
CCCGAAGTCGCTCGAGTTCGCGATGGAGGTCGGCGGCGAAGAGCTGCCGATGCACGACGCGACGCTCCAGCCGGAGTACTTCACCACCTACACGCTCGACCCGACGCCGGCGCGCCACACGCAGTACGAGGGCGCCGGCCGCCCGGGCTGGAACTTCGCGAAGGCGCCGGCGGACCGCACGCAGGCGACCGACCGCGGCAAGGCGCACAAGGACGCGTCCGAGTACATGCACATCGTCAACGCCGCGGGCATGTGCCAGTTCATCATGATGTGCGCCCCGAACGACCGCATTCCGGAGTGGATCAACATCGAGACGGGCTGGGACACGACGATCGATGAGATGCGCACGGTCGGCGAGCGCATCGCCAACATGCGCATGGCGTTCAACGTGCGCGAGGGCGACATCGTGACGAAGCGCCGCATCCCGGCGCGGCTCTCCGGCGTCGAAGTGAAGGAAGCGGGCCCGCACAAGGACATCTCGCTCGACACGCACACGCTCGAGCAGGACTTCCTCGCGGCCTGCGACTGGGACGCGGAGACCGCGGCCCCGAGCAAGCGCAAGCTCGACTCGCTGGGCCTGACCGAAGTCGCGGAGAAGATCAGCGCGAAGTAGCGACGCAGTCATAGTTCCCACTCGAGAGCCCCGAGAGGGGCTCTCGCTGATCTCCGAAGATTCGTCGCACGAAGCGTGCTCGCGCGCGCGGCGATACGATGCGCGCATGATCGCCGACGGCACGCGCGCCTTCATCGAATCGCAACGGGTCGCGCGGCTCGCGACGGTCGATGAGCGGGGGCGGCCGCATGCCGTGCCCATCTGCTTCGTGCTCGACGGCGGCGTGCTCTACAGCGTGGTTGACGAGAAGCCGAAGCGCGGCGATCCTCGCGCGCTGCGCCGGCTGCGCAACATCGCGGCCAATCCGCACGTGCAGGTGCTGTTCGACGTGTACGATGACACCGACTGGACGCGCCTGCGCTACGTGCAGCTCCGCGGCCGCGCGCGGATCATCGAGGCGGGCGCGGAGCACCAGCGCGCGGTCGCGCTCCTGCGCGAGCGATACGCGCAGTACCGCACGATGTCGCTCGAAGAACGGCCGGTGATCGCGGTGGACGTCGAGCGCGTGGTCGAGTGGGGAGGCGCATGACCTTCGAGACGCCGCGGGACCTGCACGATCTGCCGAAGGCCGAGCTGCACATCCATCTCGAAGGCGCGGTGCGCCCGGCGACGATGGAGGAGTTCTGCGCGCGCAAGGGCATCACACCGCCGGGCGCGTTCCGCGACTTCGACCACTTCATCGAAAGCTTCACGGCCGTATGGCCGGCGATGGACCGGCCCGGCGACTATGCGCGCATGGTCCGCGAGTACTGCGAGGACGCGCGCGCGTGCGGCATCCGATACGCCGAGCTGCAGCTCGCGACGGCCTTCCGGCCGTACGACTGCCTCGCCGAAGCGGTCGAAGCAGCGGAGCGAGAGCCCGACATCGCGCTGCGGTTCATTATCGACGTGCCGCGCGCGCTGCCGGTCGAGGTTGGCTGGCGGATGTTCGAGGCGGCGCACGGTGTGCCGCAGGTCGTGGCGATCGGCCTGGCGGGCAACGAGGACGGCTACCCCGGCGAGCCCTTCGTGCCGCTGATCGAGGCCGCGCGCGCAGCAGGGCTGCGCTCGGTACCGCATGCCGGCGAGGTGACGGGCGCCGAATTCGTGCGGGAGGCGCTCGATATGCTGGGCGCCGACCGCATCCAGCACGGGATCAGTGCCGCGCGCGATCGCGACCTCCTCGATGAGCTCGCGCGGCGCCGCATCCCGCTCGCCGTCTGCCCGACGTCCAACGCCCTGCTCGGCGCCGTCCCCTCCCTCGAGGCGCACCCGTTGCGCGCGTTCTGGGACGCCGGCGTCAGCGTCTCCGTCAACACGGATGACCCCGGCTACTTCGGCTGCACGCTCACCGGCGAATACGCCATCGCCGGCCGCCTGCTCGACCTCGACCGGGCGGGCTACGCGCGCCTCGCCCGCAACTCCGTCGAAGGCTCGTTCGCGCCCGCCGCGCTGAAGGCGGAACTGGACGCCGGGATCGACGACTGGGAGCGGCGCGGCGGCTGACGCCGAATAGCGGAGTAGTGCACGCGCGTTGATGCAGCCAGAGCACGCCGTCCCGCACGATCTTCGCGACCTCCCGAAGGCGGAGCTGCACGTCCATCTCGAAGGCTCGGTGC
This sequence comes from Dehalococcoidia bacterium, assembly GCA_036278595.1. Lineage (GTDB taxonomy): Bacteria > Chloroflexota > Dehalococcoidia > DSTF01 > JACRBR01 > JADMII01. Next base: position 1,649 of record DASUKS010000258.1, on the reverse strand, counting down.
GCCCCGCGACGCTCGAGGAGTTCGCCTCGCGCGAAGGGATCAGCGTCCCGCCGTTCTCGGACCTGACGACGTTCATCGACACGTTCTCGGCCGCGTACCAGGCGATGGTCCGTCCGGGCGACTATCGGCGGATGATGCGCGAGTACTGCGAGGACGCCGTGCGCTCAGGCGTGCGCTACGCGGAGGTGCAGTTGCGGACGGCGCCGCGCGGCTACGACTGCCTCGCCGAAGCGGTTGAGGAGTCGCAGCGCCATGCGGACATCACCGTGCGGTTCGTTGCCAGCATCCCGCGCCACCTGCCGCTCGACGCCGGCTGGGCGATGCTCGACGGCGCGCGCGGCTGCGACGAGGTCGTCGCGGTCAGCCTCGGCGGCGTCGAAGCCGGCTACCCGCCGGAGCCGTTCGCCGAGCTCTTCGCCGAAGCGCGCCTGCGCGGGCTGCGCTCGATCCCGCACGCCGGCGAGGATGCGGGGCCGGAGTCGATCCGTGGCGCGCTCGATGCGCTCGGCGCGGACCGCATCCAGCACGGCATCCGCGCGGTCGAGGACGCCGCGCTCGTGCGTGAGCTGGCCGGGCGCCGCATCCCGCTCGACGTCTGTCTCACGTCAAACGTCCGCCTCGCCGTCGTTGGCTCGTACGAACGGCACCCGCTGCGCACGCTCTGGGACGCCGGGGTCACGGTCTCCGTGAACACGGACGATCCGGGTTTTTTTGGCTGCGATATCGCGGGCGAATACGCCATCGCCGGCCGCCTGCTCGGTCTCGACCGCGCGGGCTACGCGCGCCTCGCCCGCAACTCCCTCGACGCGTCGTTCGCGCCCGACGGGCTTACGTCGGAGATGCACGCCGAGATCGATGATTGGGAGCAGCGGGCCGGCCGGTAATCTGCCGAGGAGGCCGCACAGCCGCGACGCGGCGCGAAGCAGTGGGCTGAGCATTTTCGCTTCGCGGACCGCGCGTCCCGCTTTCAAGGAGGGCACATGCAAGTGAAGCTCGAACGCATCGACGTACGCACGCGCGGCATCGGCGAGTTCGTTGAGATCACGCAGCAGGTTGAAGACGCCGTGCGCCGCTCGGGCGTGCGCGAGGGCATCGCACTGGTGCGCAGCCGCCACACGACCGCGGCGATCACCTGCAATGAACCCGACCCACGGCTGCACGCCGATATGCGCGACGCCGTCTATGCGACGTTCCCGACCTCAGAGCCGTACCGCCACATCGAAGAAGGTCCGGAGAACGCCGTCGCGCACCTGGCGACGGCGATGCTGTTCGGCGAGTCGACCTGGGTGCCGGTCCGCGAGGGCCGCATTGACGTCGGTACCTGGCAGCACCTCTACCTCATCGAGCTGTACGAACCGCGCACGCGGCAGGTGGATGTCGCGATCCTTGGGTAGGGGCGGGCCTGTGTGCCTAGCCGCTGCCGGATTACGACTCCCTGCGGCCTGCGGCCTGCGGCCTGCGGCCTGCGACCTGCGGCTACGCCGGCTGCCATGGGACGTCGAACAGACGGACGGGATTGCTCAGCCCCTTCAGCATCGCCTCGCCGTTGTCGTTGAAGCGGAAGCGCTTCCCCATGCACAGCTCGCGCACGACGTTCGTCGCCAGGATCTGGCCCGCCTCCGCCGCGTCGCATGTGCGGCGTGCGATCG
>DASUKS010000257.1:0-4601 GCA_036278595.1 Dehalococcoidia bacterium | reverse complement strand
CTTCCGATGCACGACTGTGCCGCATCGCGACGGGCGATCTTCGCCGTCGTTCTCGGCAGGATGGCGCTGACGTTCCGGCCGCGATGCCACCCTCAGCGCGTCGTAGACTGGCGCCATGACGTTGTACGACCGCATCGGCGTTGGGTATGCGAACAGGCGGCGGGCGGAGCCGCGCTGGGCGGCGATCATCGAGCAGGCCCTCGGCGATGCAGCGACGGTGCTTAACGTGGGCGCCGGGGCGGGTTCGTACGAGCCTGCCGGCCGGCGCGTCATTGCGGTTGAGCCGTCGCTGGAGATGATCGCCCAGCGGCCGGCCGGCGCGGCTCCGGTCGCGCGCGGCGTCGCAGGCGCGCTGCCGTTTCCCGACCGTTCGTTCGATGTCGCGCTCGCGGTGCTGACGGTGCATCACTGGCCGGACCCGGCGCGCGGGCTGGCGGAGATGCGGCGCGTCGCAGGCCGGCAGGTCATCGTAACGTGGGAGCCGGAAGTGTCCGACGAGCGGTTCTGGCTCGTGCGCGAGTACATCGCACCGGACGCAGGCGACACCATGGCCGGGGACCGCATCGCCGCGCTGCTGACCAACGTGCAGACGCTGCCGCTGCCGGTACCGCGCGACTGCGCCGATGGTGTGTTCGGCGCATACTGGCGGCGACCCGAAGCGTACCTCGACCCGGCGGTCCGGGCGTCGATCTCCGCGCTCGCGCTTGCAGACCAGCGCGTGGTCGAGCGGGCGATGGGGCGCCTCGACGCGGACCTGCGCAGCGGCGCATGGTATGACCGGCACGCGGACCTGCTCGCGCTCGATGAGATCGACCTCGGGTACCGGCTGCTCATCGGCGAAACCGATCGCGCGTAGAGCGCGCTCGCCGGGCACCGGCGCTGCGCGGCACCTCACCCCCCGGCCCCCTCTCCAACAAGTGGCGAGGGGGAGTCCCTCGAGTGCATGAGCGTGCCGAATGCGCGACGACGATCTTCGCCGTACCCCCGAGAGGGGGAGCCTCTCTAGTGCACGAGCGTGCTGCATGCGCGTGGGCGAGGCATGCGGAGACCGCGAACGACGACCCATGCTCGCGAAGGGATGAAGGACGGATCGGCCGACGGAGAGATTCTTCGCTGGCGCTCAGAATGACAGCGCGCGTCAGAGCACCAGCACTCCTGCGGTCTGCTCCGATCGCGCGTAGGCGGCCATCGCCGTGCACCCGCGCTGTGCGGCACCTCACCCCCGGCCCCCTCTCCAACAAGTGTAGACGGGGAGTCTCTCGGAGTGCGCGACTGTGCCGCGTGGGCGAGGCATGCGGGGACCGCGAACGACGACTGATGCTCGCGAAGTGATGGGGACGCATCGGCCAACGGAGAGATTCTTCGCTGGCGCTCAGAATGACAGCGCGCGGCAGAGCACCAGCACTCCCCCTGTCTGCTGTGGGCGCATTCTGCTTCTGTCTGATGTCTGACGTCTGATGTATGGCATCTGACGATCGCGTGTTCCCGGCTGCTGTTCCCGCTTTGCTCTTTGCTCTGTGCCCTAGCGGTGCAGCCGCTCGACTACCATGAGGGCGGCGGGGCGGCGGGCGCCCCGGGCGGTCATGCGCCGCGCGCGGCAGCACGAGCGGATCGGCGAGGTGCCGCCCTGATCCCCATCTACGACAACGTCCACGGGCGGCGCTTCCCGTTCGTCAACCTGTCGATCATCGCGGCGAACTTCATCGTCTTCTTCTATGAGCTGTCGCTGCAGGGGCAGACGGTCGCGCCCGGTGTGACGCGGCTCGACGAGTTCATCACCAAGTGGGGCAACATCCCCGCGTGCACGTTTCACAGCCTGGGGTGGCAGGATCTCTCATTCCGGACTTCGCTGTACTGCTCGCAGCAGCCGCATTCTGTCGCGACGGTGATCACCGCGATGTTCATCCACGGCGGCTGGCTGCACATCCTCGGCAACATGCTGTTCCTCTGGATCTTCGGAGACAACGTCGAGGACGCGATGGGGCACGCGCGCTACCTCGTGTTCTACTTCCTGATGGGGATCATCGCCGCGTTCACGTACGCGGGCGTGAATGCGGACGGCCTCACGCCGGCGATCGGTGCGAGCGGTGCGATCGCCGGCGTCATGGGCGCGTACCTGGTGCTGTATCCGCGGGCAACCGTCGCCGTGCTCATCGTGTTCATCCCGCTGCCGGTGCCGGCGTTCATCCTGATCGGCGTGTGGTTCATCGTGCAGGTGTTCAGCGGCTTCTCGACGTTCAACACGAACGCGGTCGGCGCGGGCGGCGGCATCGCCTACTTCGCGCACATCGGCGGCTTCATCGCCGGGGCGCTGCTCGTCAAGCTGTTCACGATCGGGCAACCGAAACGCCGCGTGGGCCGGCTGAGACGCTTCGACGCGAAGGGCTGGTTCGATGACCTGTTCTGAACGCGGGCACAGGACGACCTCCACCTTGACGGGCTCCGTCCTCAATACACGCTTAATGCTTGACATGCGAAAGAGCGGCCAGTAGCCTCGGACTGCGCGCGACAGCGGACGGTTGGGGGACGAGCGGCATCGGGGAGGGTCGTATGCGGCGCACGCACACGAGTGCCGCGGGCGCCTGCGCCCGCGCGTTACGCCGTCCGATCGTCATGCTGCTTCCACTCATCGCGCTGCTATGTCACGCGTCGCCGAGCGCCGGCGCCGGACCGGGGCTGCAGTACCTCGATCCCGACCTCCAATCCTCGTTCGTCGTGGCCAGTGACGCGCTGCAGTGCTCTCTGTTGAACACATCGACGCGCAACTATGCCGGCGTGCTCGGGCAAGACGGCGGGTGGTCGTACGCGCAGGGCGGAGTCGTGTACTGGAACTACGGCGATACGTTCCTCGACAACGGGACAGCCGTCAGGAACAGCCTGGCGACCACGCTTGCCACCGATGCGCCTCGCGCGCCGAGCACGGCAGGTGCGGCGAGCACGGGTTGCTTCGCCATTACCACCTACAAGACCCAATCGGGCACGGTGGCGGCGATGCTTCCACCGAACGCTCCAGGCTGCGTCGACTGGCCAACGCAGGACGTCGCAACCGTCCCGGGCTCGAGAGACCTGTACTTCACCTACGCCCGCTGGGCCGAAGCCGAGTCCTGCACGACCGCCGGTGTCGGTCTCGGGGTGCTCGATACATCGACGCTGACTGCCGCGCGCCTCGACGATCCGCCGGCCTGGCCCGCGACGGTGGGCGACCCCATCGAGGTGCTCGGCGCGACGCCGCTGCTGGCAGATGATGGCGACGGCAGCTTCGTCTACCTGTTCATGATCGTCAGCGGCAACAAGTCGGACGTGCTCGGGAGCACAACGTCGATCGCGCTGGCGCGCGCCGCGCCGGTCAACGTCGGGACACCCTCGGCGTATCGATACTGGACGGGCTCGTCGTGGACAACGTGGGATGCGTTCAAGGCGATTCCGGTCAACGACAACGGCCACTTCCTCTGGCGGCAGGCGAGCTTTGGCATCCAGGCCGGGATGAAGGTCTCGTACGTCGCGCATCTCCACAAGTGGGTGGCGACCTACGCGACCGGGCTCGCGACGGACATCCGGATCCGCACGGCCGACCACCTGACCGGCCCGTGGTCGGACGAGTCACGCATCGTCGATTGCGTCGCCCAGCTCTCATCGTTGCCGGCGACGATCGACGCGAACAACATCCCGTGTTACTCGGCGCAACTGCACGATGAGTTCACGTCGCCCAACGGCCTGACCGCCTTCATCTCCTTCGCGCGCAACAACTGGCCCGGCGACTACCGCGGCTACATGCGCCGATTCCAGCTCGCGAGCCCGATCTCCGACTGGCTCGCACCAGACGGACGACACGCGCTCGGCGCCGCGATGCCCGTCGCGGGCGCGCAGGAGTTGGGGCTCGCGTTCTTCGCGTCCGAAGTGCCGGCCGCCGGGTTCGTCGCGGTGCGCGCGTTCGACGCGCAGTCGCCGCTCGCGCCAGACCGCGTGTACTCGACCGCGTCCACCCCGCCGGCGGGGTACGCCTCTGCCGGCGTCGCGTTTTACGCACCCGGCGCTGGGGCCACCGCCAGCCTCAACACGGAGTTCGTGCCCGTGCACGCGGCAGTCTTGAGTTCGGGCGTACATGCCTACACGATCGGCCCGATACCGGCCGGCGCGACGGACCAGGGCGTGGCGTTCAACGCGATCCTGCCGAATCCCGACACAGATGGCGACGGCATCGCGAACGCCGCCGACAACTGCCCGTTTGACTCTTACCCTGATCAGACGGATACCGATGGCGACCACATCGGCGACGACTGTGATCCCGATGACGACAACGACAACATCGGTGACTACCGCTTCGATCCGACCTACTTCCTGCTGGACAACGACAACTGCCCGCGAACGTTCAACCCGGACCAGACGGACACGGATGGCGACGGCCTCGGCGACGCCTGCGACCCCGACGACGACAACGACGGTCTGCCGGACGCCGTCGAGACGAACACCGGCGTCTTCGTGTCGTCCTCGGACACGGGCACGGATCCTCTCGTCGCCGACAGCGACGGCGACGGCTGCGGCGACGGCGCCGAGCTGGGCAGCGACCGTGGTGACGGCGGGCGCCGCGATCCAACGAATGG
>DASUKS010000256.1:0-6146 GCA_036278595.1 Dehalococcoidia bacterium | reverse complement strand
CGGGTGGCCGACGCCGTCCGCGACATGGCCGCCGAGATGATCCAGATTCACGCCGTCCGCGCCGCCGTCCCCGGCTTCGCCTTCCCGCCGGACTCCGACTGGCAGCGCGAGTTCGAGGCGGCCTTCCCGTACCAGGAGACGCCCGACCAACTGAGCGCCATCGAGGAGATCAAGGCCGACCTGGAGAAGCCGAAGCCGATGGACCGCCTGCTGTGCGGCGATGTCGGCTACGGCAAGACGGAGGTCGCCGTGCGCGCGGCGTTCAAGGCGGTGATGGACGGGACGCAGGTCGCAGTGCTCGTGCCGACGACCGTGCTGGCGCAGCAGCACTTCACGACGTTCCGCGAGCGGCTGGCCGGCTTCCCGGTGAAGGTCGAGATGCTCTCGCGCTTCCGCAGCGACGCCGACCAGCGACGGGTCGTCTCGGAGGCGGCGACGGGCAACGTCGACATCGTCATCGGCACGCACCGGCTCCTGCAGCGCGATGTGACGTTCAAGAACCTGGGGCTCGTGATCATCGATGAGGAGCAGCGATTCGGCGTCGGGCACAAGGAACGGCTGAAGCAGATGCGGCGCGAGGTGGACGTGCTGACGCTCACGGCGACGCCGATCCCTCGCACGCTGAACATGGCGCTCACGGGCATCCGCGATATGTCGACGATCGAGACGCCACCCGAGGAACGGCTGCCGATCAAGACCTACGTCACGGAATTCGACGACCACCTGGTGCGCGAGGCAATCCTGCGCGAGCTGGAGCGCGGCGGGCAGGTGTACTTCGTCCACAACCGCGTGCACAACATCGAGCTTACGGCGAAGAAGCTGCGAGTCATCGTGCCGGAGGCCGAAGTGCTGATCGGGCACGGTCAGATGCACGAAGACCAGCTCGAGAAGGTGATGCTCGACTTCACGCAGGGCAAGGCGGACGTGCTCGTCTGCACGACGATCATCGAGTCGGGGCTCGACATCCCGAATGTCAACACGATCATCATCAATCACGCCGACAAGTTCGGGCTGGCGCAGCTCTACCAGCTGCGGGGGCGCGTTGGCCGCAGCGCCGCCCGCGCGTACGCCTACCTGCTCTACGAGAAGCACATGGCGCTGAGCGAGGTCGCGCAGAAACGGCTGCAGGCGATCTTCGAGGCGACGGAGCTCGGCGCGGGATTCCAGATCGCCCTGCACGACCTCGAGATCCGCGGCGCCGGCAATCTGCTCGGCGCGGAGCAGAGCGGGCAGATTGGCACCGTCGGCTTCGACCTGTACGTGAAGCTGCTCGCGGATGCCGTCGAGGGGCTGAAGGCGCTGGCGAAAGGCGAGCAGCCGCCGCCATCGCGGATTACGGCACCGGTCACGATCGACCTGCCGCTCGCGGCGTTCATCCCCGAGAGCTACGTGAGCGACCTGAACCTGCGGCTCTCACTCTACCAGCGCATGGCGGCCGCGGATGCGGACGACGCCGGCGCTGACCTCGAGCGCGAGCTGAACGACCGGTTCGGCGTTCCGCCGCCCGCGGTGCGCAACCTGTTGTACATCGTCCGCGTGCGGTCGCTCGCGAAGGCGGCGAACATCGGCGCGATCGCGCGCGAGGAGCGTGCGGACGGGCGCAGCGTGCTGATCCTCCGGACCCAGAACGATGCGGAGATCACGGCCGAGATGCCGCTCGGCGCCCGGCGTGAACTCGAACGGACGGACGGCATCGCCGTCGGCCGATCGCAACTGCGGATCGACATCGGCCTGCTCGGCGACGCGTGGCGCGAGGATCTGGTGCTGGCGCTCGAAGCGCTCGCGGGCCGGGCGCCAGTCGCGGCCTAGCGCGATCGGGGTTCAGTCAAGCTGGTAGCGGTCAAGGTCCTTGCCGATGGTGATCGGCCCCGTGTAGATGTCGCCCATGCCCGCCGCCCACTCCGTCAGCTCGTCGGCGCCGGGGTCGATCGGCGGGATGACGTGCGTCAGCACGAGGCGCTTCACGTTGGCCTCTGCCGCGACCTCCGCGGCCTCCTTCGGCTGGATGTGGTAGTCCTTCGCGTCATCGAGCAGCGAGGCAACGTGCGCGTTGCCCATCTGCCGCAGCAGGGCGGTGCGGCGGTCCATCAACTCGTAGTTGAACGCCTCACAGACCAGGATGTCGGCGTCCTTCGACGCACGCACGAGCGAGTCGCACTTCACCGTGTCGCCCGAGAAGACGACGGTGCGGCCGCCGCGCGCGACCTTGAACCCGAACGCCGGCTTGACGGGGTGGTGGTCGACGAGAAACGCGCTCACCTCGAGGTCGCCGATCCTGGCGATCACCTGCGCGTCATCCGTCGCCGCGACCTCGTGTACGTCGCAGGCGAGTGCGCCGGACCACAGCTTGTCGCCGTGGTGCGCGATGCGGTATCCGACGTCGGCCTTCAGCGCCTGCTGGAAGCCCTCGACAGTCTCGCGCGTGCCGGCAGGGCCGTACACCGGCAGTGGCGACGTGCGGCCTCCCGTCCAACCGGTCATCAGCAGGTCGGCGAAGTCGGTGATGTGGTCCGAGTGCAGGTGCGTGAAGAACACCGCGTCGAGGTCCGGCGTGCGGATGGCGGCCTGCTGCATGCGCCGCGCGACGCCCCAGCCGCAGTCGATCAGGATCAGCGCATCGCCGCCGCGGACGACCTGGCCGCCGCCGCATCGTGTCGTCGATGGCAGGGGGCTGCCGGTACCGAGGAGGGTGACTTCGAGCGTGCTCATGCGCGTCCTTTCGTCTACCGTCGTCCGATGGAGTGTACGCGCGTGTTAGGACAGGCGGAATGGAGTGCGAGAAGATGCCGCATGGAAGCTGCGCCGCGCGCGGCGAACGTGCATACTGGCGCCATCGTCGAGGGCGGGATGGATGCTGGGAGGACCTCATGCTCAACAACAAGCGCAAGCGTCTTGCGGCAGTCGCGCTGATGATGATCGGCGCGGTCGCGCTGCTCGCGTGTCACCAGGTCGGCTCGGGGCAGCTCAACGTCGCGAACGACCTGAGCGGCATCCCGAAGAACAACACGGCGCTGCACGCGGTCGTGCGCGATCCGGGTGACGCGTGGCCGGCGGCGGGCGAAGTCGGCATCCTCGTGCAGGGCGACGATATCGGCCAGAACCCGGGGTACAACCTGAACGGCTTCCTGTACCTCGTCCGCACGTCGAACGCCTGCCCGATGTCCGAAGGGACGCCGGAGACATTCGCGCTGAGCGACGTCACGATCACGGGCGTCATCACCGTGAACAACGGCAGCGTCAACCAGGTGGTGACCATGGCTGACAGCGCGCAGAACCGTGCGAGCACATGGGCGCTCATCGCGCTCGGAGACCTGCAGGGGCACCCCGGCCAGCACTTCATCTACCGCTGCGGCGCGGTGAACTGGACGCCATAGCGACGCGACGCGCGGCTGCGGGCACTGGAAATTGGATGTTGGAAGCTGGACGGGCGTGCCTCGCCTGCTCGTCCGGCTTTCTGCGTGTCTGCGACCTCGGCGGTCCGTGGGGCGGCGCGAGCGTGCGGGACTTGCTAGGTTGAATGTGCCGTGAGCATACAACCGAATCGAGGATCCCGATGGCCAAGCCGCGCCGGGCGGTAAGCGCCGGCCGCATCGCGCGGTCCGTGCGCCCGGCCACGCTGGCGGGCCGCACCTTCGTCCGCTGGATGGGCACGTACGCGTCCTTCGGCGCGCGCCGGGAGGCTGTGCGCGAGCAGTTCGCACTGCGCACCGCAGAGGACGTGCGGCGCACGATGGGCGAAATGAAGGGCGCCATCATGAAGTTCGGGCAGATCCTGTCCCTCATGACCGGCGTGATGCCCGACGACATGCTGGAAGAGCTTGCCGTGCTGCAGGCGGACGCGCCGCCCATGGCGTACAGCCTCGTCGAGGAGGTGTTCGACGAGCAGTACGGCCGCTCACCGCAGAGCGTCTTCCGCAAATTCGAGAAGGAACCGTTCGCCGCGGCCTCGATAGGGCAAGTGCACCGCGCGTTGCTGCACGATGGCACGCCGGTTGCCGTGAAGGTGCAGTACCCGGGCGTGCGCGAGGCGATCGAGCACGACCTGGCGAACGTCGGCATGATGATCACGCTCGGCGCGAAGCTCTCGCAGGGGCTCGAGGCTGGGCCGATCGTGCGCGACCTCAAGGAGGGGATCCTCGGCGAGCTAGACTACCTGCGCGAGGCGCAGTGGCAGCAGCGCTTCCGGGAGAAGTTCGAGGGGCACGCGTTCATCTACGTCCCGCGCGTCGTCCACGAGCTGACGACGTCGCGCGTGATCGTGCAGGAGTACGTGAAGGGCAGGCCATTCTCGGCTGCGCTGGTGATGGACCAGGCTGACCGCAACCGCATCGGCGAGATCATCTTCCGCTACGCGTTCGGGTCGATCTACCGGCACGGGCTGTTCAACGGCGACCCGCATCCCGGCAACTACCTCCTGCGTGACGACGGCACGGTCGCGTTCGTGGACTACGGCTGCGTCGCGGAGTTCTCGCACGAGACGATCGCGGCCTTCGGGCGCGTGCTGCACGCGCTGTTCGAGGGCGACCGCGAGGCGTGGCGGCGGGCGATCGTCGAGAACGGTATCCTGCGCGCCGACGCACCGTTCACGACGGAAGAGCTGTTCGACCACATGCACTGGTACTGGGAGCCGCTGCTGCACGACCGGCTCGCCTTCAGCCCGCAGCTCGCGTCGGAGATGATCCGGCATAACACGCAGACGACGGGGCAGGGTGGGCGCATCAACGAGTTCTGCAATGTGCCCGAGGGCCAGGTCTTCCTGACACGAATCAACTTCGGGCTGGCCGGCGTGCTGGCGAACCTGCGCGCCGAAGGCCCCTGGCGCGCAATCGTGCGCGAGTGGGTCGAAGAGGAGCCGCCGAGCACCGAGTTGGGGCTGCTTTCGGCGCGCACGACACGCGCTGGCGCACCGGTGTGACTTGTCGTTCGATGGCCATCGAGGTAGACAAGTGGTGCCGAGCACGCGAGGCGCTGCTGCGTCGACAAGCGGGCTGCGCGCCGTTCAGGTCGCTCGCGTACCCACACGCCGCGAGAACCAGCCGCATCCGCTCGCGACACACAAGGTGCAGTGTCGCGCACCGGAAACGTGCGTAGGGAAACTTGCATTCATGCGCTTTACACACGACGCTGCGGACGACAGCTACCGGCACGAGGAACTCGAACGGTATGTCCACGCGAACCTGCTCACGACCGAAGGCTTCACTTGTCGTTTCTGTGCTTCCGCCTGTCAGCCGTCCGCGGAGCGTGCTGGCCGCACCTTTATCTCCGGCGAGATGCCATCGATCGGGCGATATTACTCCCTCATCGACCCTGCCCGCCGACCGATGCGTGTCGTCGTAATGGGACAGGAGCGTGGTGTACCCGCCGGCGGAGCTGGATTGCTTCGTGGATCTCGCGGCACGCAGAGCGTCACTCTAGCCGACCGGCATGCAGCGATTCAGCGCTACGCCGTGCAACGCCAGACCAATTCGCACATCAACGGCACCGTCTGCGCCTTGGCGGTACTGTACGGCGACCCGCTTGGGCGAAATGAAACCATCGAGGTCGATGGTTCGCGAGTGCATGTCCTCGACGCGTTCGTCCTCACGAATTCGACTCTCTGCTCGGCTCTTGATCGGACGGGGAAAGGCAGCGCGACATCGACGATGCGGAAGAGGTGTGTGGAGCACGCGCGGCCGATGCTCGATATTCTCTCCCCGACGCACCTTATCCTTCAAGGCAGCGCAGCGCGGGACACGGCAGAGCGAGCGTTGGGTGTACGTTTCGAGCCAGGAAATGCGCGCCCTGTTGGGCTGGGCAGTGGTGTCTGCCGTGTATTCGCGTTTCCCCATCCCACAAGCCACGAGCCTACGAACTGGTCGACCTATTCGCGAAGCTACTTCAGAAGCACCGTAGCGCCCCTCTTGGGAGCTCCCTAGGGGCGGCGTCATGCTTCCGACACGGTGCCTGTCGTCGCGGCTGGCCGTGATCGTGATCAGACGGGCTGTAGCCGGCCGCTGACGCCGTCCGGCACATCGACCGTGATGGCATCGCCCGGGCGCACGACACCGCCTTCGAGCACGATGCCCATGATGCCGGCCTTGCGGATAATGCTGCCATCTTCGGCCTTCAGCGCGACCTGCTGGAGCAGCCGCTCGTCGACGCCGTCA
>DASUKS010000255.1:0-16234 GCA_036278595.1 Dehalococcoidia bacterium | reverse complement strand
GCGCGGAGCTGTCCGATGTGGCGGCCGCGCAGGCCTGGTTCGTGCCGGTCGGGCTCCTCATCGGCCTGGCGCTGCTCGCCGTCGACCGCCTGTGCGCCCTCGCGCTTCCGCCGCAATCGGTCGCCGTCATCGACGTCATCGCGCTCGTCGTCTTCACCGGCGCGCTCCATCTCGACGGGCTCGCCGATACCTCCGACGGCCTGCTCGGTGCGTACGACCGCGAGCGGCGGCTCGCGATCATGCGCGACACGCGCGCGGGGACATACGCAGTCGTCGCGCTCGTCTCGGTGCTCGCCTTGAAGTGGGCGGGGATCAGCGCGCTGCCCGGCAACGCACGCTTCGAGGCGCTGGTGCTGACGCCCGCGGCCGCGCGCTTCGCGATGCTGGCGGTGATCGCCACATTCCCCTACGCGCGCGAGTCGGGTGCGGGCGCGGGCTTCCACAGCGCAGCATCGCCGGTGCCGCTGATCGCCGGGGCGGCCGTCAGCCTCGCGGCCAGCGTCGTGCTGTTCGGGCCGGCCGGCGTGTACGTCTTGCTCTTCGCCACCGGCTGCGGGCTGGCGGTCGGCGCCACATCGAACGCGCTCGTCGGCGGTGTCACGGGCGACGTCTATGGGGCCGCGCTCGAGATCGCGGAGGCATGCACCTTCGTCTTCGTCGCCGCGCTGGCGCACCACGGCTGGCTCGACGCCTGGCTATTCCGATGAACAATCGATGCTATACCTGATCCTGGGTGGCGCGCGCAGCGGGAAGAGCGACTTCGCCGAGCGGCTCGCCGCCGACAGCGGCCGGCCCGTGCTGTACGCGGCGACGATGGAGCCCGGCGACGAAGAAATGCGCGACCGCATCGCGAAGCACCGGGCGTCGCGGCCCGCGTCGTGGCGCACCGTGGAAGCGCCCCGCGATCTCCCTCGCCACTTGAAGGCGGCGGCGCAGCCGGGCGACTTCGTCATCCTCGACTGCGTCACGCTCTGGCTGACGAACCTGCTGCTCGACCTTCTGCCGGACGCCGAGCAACCACGGGCCGAGGATGTCCCGGCGGCGCTCGACCGCATCGCCGACGAGGTCACATCGTTGCTCGGCTGGGTGCGCCTGCACTCCGGCGACGTCGCCGTCGTGTCCAACGAGGTGGGCATGGGCCTCGTGCCGCCGTATCCGCTCGGGCGCGTCTTCCGCGATGCGCTCGGCGCGGCGAATCGGCGCATCGCCACCCGCGCCGACGAGACCTACCTGCTGGTCGCCGGGCTCGTGCTTCCGTTGCGGGCCCTGGGCGCCGCATCAATTGATCATCGAGATGCCTGACGCCCTCGCCGCGCGGGTGATGCCGCAGCTTCGCCAGTGGTGGCTATCGTGAATGCAGAACACCGTCCGGAGAGATGAGATGACCGCAAGAATGGACGAGATGATGCGAGACTGCATCGACGAGTGCTCGAGTTGCCACGACGTCTGCCTGGAGACGATGGTGCACGCCGTCGAGACTGGCGGCAAACTCACCGCATCGCCGCACGTGCTGCTCCTCGCCGACTGCGCCGAGATTTGCCAGACGAGCGCGAACTTCATGCTGCGTCGCTCGACGCTGCATCCGCAGACCTGCGCCGCCTGCGCCGCCGTCTGCGAGCGCTGCGCGCAGGACTGCGAGAAGTTCACCGACGATCCACAGATGCAGATGTGCGCGCAGTCCTGCCGCTCGTGCGCCGAGTCCTGCCGCCGTATGGCATCGATGGCGCGCGCGGCGTAGCCCGCGCGACACCCACATCCGCGTCGGTCCATGCCCACAACGCGGCGGGGTCGAGGCGCCGTGGACGTACCGTGCGATTCCGCGATAATCAACCGCCGCGTCGGCGCGAGGCGATGGGTTCGCGCACCGGTGCGCGGCGAGCGAACGGAGCGGGGCCGTGCCGGACGAGATCACGCCGCATATCACCAGCCTGCACGTCGACCTGAAGTGGTTCCCGCAACCCTATCCGCCGAACGTCTTCCTCGTGCGGGACGGCGGCGAGGCGGCGGTCGTCGATAGCGGCTTCGGCGACGACGAGTCGTACGACAAGCGGACGGCGTTCCTCCACGACGCCGGCGTCGACCGGCTGAAGTACATCATCCTCACGCACCACCACTACGACCACTCGAGCGGCGCGCGCCGGCTCAAGGAGGCGATGGGCGCCCAGATCGTCGTGCACACGGACGAGGAGACGCTGCTCCTGAACCCGCCGCCGGAGAGCGGCGACGTCGAGATCCCGGAGGATCAGAAGGAAGCGCGCGAGCAGGCGAAGAAGTGGATGGCGGAAGCCGCCAGGGCCGTGCCGGATGTCCGCGTAAGCGACGGGGACGTGCTCCAGGTCGGATCGCTCCATCTGCGCTCCGTGCACGCGCCCGGCCACACCGCCGGTCACCTCTGCGTGTTCCTCGAGGAGGAGCGCGCGCTCTTCGCCGGCGACAACGTGCTCGGCGTCGGCACGACGGTGACCAGCGACATGGCGGAGTACATCCGCTCACTGCGGAAGATGCAGTCACTCGATGCGGCCATCCTGCTGCCGGGGCACGGGCCGCCCGTGAAGGAGCCGAACCGCAAGCTTCAGGAGCTCATCGACCACCGCCACCAGCGCGAGGAGCAGATCGTCGACCTCGTCGGGAAGGGTAAGCGCGACGTCAAGAGCCTGCTGAAGGCGATCTACCCCGAGCTCGATAAGCGCCTGCACGGCATGGCGCAGGGCCAGATCCTCTCGCACCTCCGCAAGCTCCAGGCGGAAGGCAAGCTCAAGCTCGAAGGCGAAGGCGCCGACACGCGGATCGCGGAGTAGCGGCCCGAAGGCCAGCCGGCCTACGGCCTCTGATCGCCCTAGATCAGATGCCCCATCTTCAGGCGCTTCGTGTTGAGGTAGCGCAGGTTGTGCTTGTTCGGCTCGGCGACGACCGGCACGCGCTCGACCATCCGCAGCCCGAAGCCCTCGAGACCGGCGCGCTTCGCCGGGTTGTTCGTGATCAGCCGCAGGTCCTTCAGCCCGAGGTCCACCAGGATCTGCATGCCGATGCCGTAGTCGCGGCGGTCCGCCGGGAAGCCGAGCGCCTCGTTCGCCTCGACCGTATCCATGCCGGCGTCCTGCAGGTTATACGCCTTGATCTTGTTGTGCAGGCCGATGCCACGTCCCTCCTGCCGCATATAGATGATGACGCCGCGGCCCGCTTCGGTGATCAGTTTCTGCGCCAGGTGCAGCTGCTCGCCGCAGTCGCAGCGCTGCGAGCCGAAGACGTCGCCCGTGACGCACTGGCTGTGCACCCGCACGAGCACCGGCTCGTCGCCGCTCAGGTCGCCGAACACGAACGCGACGTGCTCGTCCGGGTCCGTGAGCGCCTTGTAGGCGATGCATTTCCACTCGCCGAACTCGGTGGGGATCACCGTCTCGGCCACGCGCTTTACCAACTTCTCCTTGTGCATCCGGTACTGGATGAGCTGCGTGACGCTGATGATCTTCAGGTTGTGGCGCTTCGCGAAGCGCTTGAGTTGCGGCAGCCGCGCCATCGTGCCGTCTTCGTTCATGATCTCGCAGAGCACGCCCGCCGGGTACACCCCCGCGAGCTTGCAGAGGTCGACGGTAGCCTCGGTCTGACCGGCGCGCACGAGGACGCCGCCTTCGCGGGCCCGCAGCGGGAACGTGTGGCCGGGCATCACCAGGTCGTTCGGCCGCGTCTTCGGGTCGATCAGAACCTGCACCGTGCGGGCGCGGTCGGCGGCCGAGATGCCGGTCGTCACGCCCTCGCGCGCCTCGACGCTCACCGTGAACGGCGTGCCGAAGTGCGAGTCGTTGTGGCTGGCCATGATCGGGATGTGCAGCTGCTCCAGGCGCTCCGCCGTCATCGGCGCGCAGATCAGGCCGCGGCCGTAGCGTGCCATGAAGTTGATCGCCTCGGGCGTGCAGAACTGCGCGGGAATCGTGAGGTCGCCTTCGTTCTCGCGGTCCTCGTCATCGATGATGATCACGAAGCGGCCGTTGCGGTACTCCTCGATCGCCTCTTCGATCGTCGCGAGAGCCCGCGCTCGCTTCGCCTCACGCACGCTGATCTTGGGTGTTTCGTCTCGCACGGCGTCCTCTCGATCCCGCGGGGCCACGGTCATT
Source organism: Dehalococcoidia bacterium (assembly GCA_036278595.1). GTDB lineage: Bacteria > Chloroflexota > Dehalococcoidia > DSTF01 > JACRBR01 > JADMII01. The sequence continues at coordinate 12,122 of DASUKS010000255.1, read as the reverse complement.
CGGCGCCGCCGTCGCGGCGGTCCTCCAGCATCAGCTCGACGTAACGAGCGATGATGTCCGTCTCGATGTTGATGCGGTCGCCCGGCTTCCGCGCCCGCAGGTTGGTGTTGTCCTGCGTGTACTGCACGAGCGAGACCGCGAACGAGCGCGCGTCCTTGTCCGTCACCGTCAGGCTGATGCCGTCGATGGCGACCGGGCCCTTGATCAGGATGTGACGCAGGACATCGGGCGGCGCGGCGAAGCGGGCGATGATCGCCTCGCCTTCGGGCGTGAACGAGTCGAGCGTGGCCGTCGCTTCGACGACGCCCCGCACGAGGTGGCCGCTGACGCGCCCGGCGAGCTGGAGCGACCGCTCGAGGTTCACCGGATCGCCGGCCTTGAGCTCGCCGAGGTTGCTGCGGCGGTACGTCTCCCCCATGACGTTCGCTTCGAAGCCGTGCTCGTCGAAATGCTTCGCCGTGAGGTCGACGCCGTTGACGGCGATGCTGTCGCCGAGGTTCGTGCCCCACAGCACCTTCTTGCAGGCGATCGCGAGCTCGCCCTCGTGGGCCTCGCGGACGGTGCCTACCTCTTCGATGATGCCAGTGAACATCGATCCTCCGGACTTAGTGTCACTCTAACGCTAAGTATCGATTGCGGTCAATCGCGAGCGCCGCCCTGCGTTTCTCGGGCCGCGGGTTCCGGAGTGTTGCGAAAAGCGCAAACCTGGTGCCCGGCGGCGCTTCGATCGCGCGATGGCGCGGCACGGCGCACTTCAATTGTAGCGTTAGCGCTCGCTTGCGCCGTTGACGTACCCGATGACGGCGATGTCATCGCCCAGGGGTTCGACCTCGATGTCCTGCAGTGTGATCGCGTCGGCCATGTGCGCGACGCCGGCGCCGGCCACCGCGGGGTACGCCGAACCCCCGACGATCTTCGGCGCGATGATCGCGTGCACCTTGTCGACGAGTCCCGCCTCGAACAGGCTCGCGTGCAGCACGCCGCCGCCCTCGACGAGCAGCGTCAGCACGCCGCGCTCCCCGAGTGCGCGCATCAACGCGTGCAGGTCGACGCGGCCCTGCGCGTCGGCAGGCAGGACGAGCGCCTCCGCGCCCGCGCGCTCAACGTCCATCCGCCACCCTTCGGGCGATGCCTCGGTCGTCGCAATGATCGTCGGGCCGCCGGCGCCGAGCACGTTCGCATCGAGCGGCGTGCGCCCGCGCGAGTCGGCAACGATGCGCAGCGGTTGGCGCGCCGCGTCGACGCCGCCGGGACGCGCGGTGAGGCGCGGGTCATCGAGCAGCACGTTGTTGACGCCGCACATGATCGCGTCGACCTTCGTGCGAACGTTGTGCGCCCACGCGCGCGCGGCTTCGCCCGCCACCCATCGCGAGTCGCCGCTCGAGGCAGCGATCTTGCCGTCGAGCGTCGCGGCGAACTTCGCGACAACGAACGGCAGGCCCGTCGCACAGTGCTTCAGATACCCCTCGAGCAGCCGGCGCGAGTCAGCCTCGCCGTCGCCGGCTTCGACCGCTATTCCCGCGGCGCGCAGTTGCGCGACGCCGCCGCCGGAGACGCGCGGGTTCGGGTCGAGCATTGAGACGTGGACCACCCGGACACCCGCGGCGATCAGCGCCTCGGTGCAGGGCGGCGTGCGGCCGGTGAAGTTGTGCGGCTCGAGCGTCACGTAGACGTCGGCGCCACGCGCGGCATCCCCCGCCGCCCGTAGCGCCACGACCTCCGCGTGCGCCTGCCCCGGCGGCTGTGTCGCGCCTTCAGCGATTACGCGCCCGTCGCGCACGATCACGCAGCCGACGGCCGGGTTCGGGCTCGTGCTCCCCAGCACCGAGTCGGCGAGCTCGAGGGCGCGACGCATGTGTTCCGATGTCATCGATGCAGGATATCGCGCTGCGCTTCGCCGCCCGTTGACGCCGCGCGGCCGGCGAGCCGGGAGTACAGCGCCTCCATCTTCGCCATCTCGCGCTCGTTCAGCCCCCGCTCCTCGACGATCGCCCGGTTGCGCTCCACGGCACGCCGGCGCAGCGCAGGATCGCGGAGAGCCGCGATGATGCGCTCGCCGAGCACGTCCGGCCGGTGCACCGGCACGCGAAAGCCGTTCACACCGTCGTCGATGAGCTCGCGCTGCGTCGGCAGGTCGGACACGATCGGGAAGCAGCCCGCGGCCATCGCCTGCAGCAGGGCAACCGACGTGCCGTCGGACGATGGCACGGAGACGAACACGGAGGCCGCGTGCAGCGCGTCGCGGAACCGCGCGCGGTCGAGGAATCCCGCGAAGCGCACCGAGTCCCCGAGCGGCGCCGCACGCGCGCGCAGCGCGTCGGTCTGCGATCCGCCGTGCGCGATCTCGATCCGCGCTTCGGGCACGGCGTCCCGCGCGTGCGCGAACGCGTCGATGATCTCGCCGACGTTGTACAGCGGCTCGTGGGCGCGCGTGCTCAGTACGACCGGCGTGCCCGTATTGTCCGGATGCATGTTCACCGACCGCTCGATGTCATCCATGAAGTACGCATCAGCCCCGAGCGTGATCACCTCGACCTTCGTTGCCGGAGCGCCGAGTGCGTGCAGGCGTTCGGCCATGTACCCGTTGTTCGAAGTGAGTAGGTCGGCGCGCCGGACCGTCCAGCGTGCGATCAGGTGCGACACGGGGTCCCGCCGCGGCTCGACGAGCACGTCGGATCCCCAGCAGGTGACGACGTACGGATGGAAGCCCAGCGTGGCGCCGTAGAACCCGTGCTCCACGAGGAAGTGCGCGTGCAGCACGTCGGGCGCGATCTCCCGCACGACAGGCGCGAGCGCCGCCCGCCGGTACCGCACCGCGTGCGCGAGCCGCACGAGGCCGCGCGGGATGAGTTCTCGCCCTCCCGCGTTCGCAGGCGCCCGCGACGTCGCCGCCGTAGATCGCTCTCGCAGCGCATGCAGGGTGACACCGTCGAGCGGCGTGGACGGCGGGTAGAAGCTGATCGCATGGACCTCGTATCCGCGCTCGATGAACCCGCGCAGCCACGACCGCGTGTGCACGGAGTCGAAGTCCCCGAGCACGGCGATCCGCAGCGGGCGATCGGACGCGTCGGGCATCAGCTGCCGGCCCGGCCCGCGGGCTCCGGCTGCGAGGCGGGTCGCCGCTGCACGCTCGCGACGACCCGGTGCAGCGTGTCCGTGTACAGCCGGACGTCCTCCGTGCGCGGCACGATGGCGCTCAGCGGGCTGTCGCCGGAGATGCGCCCGTACGCGTACAGCGCCGCCGCGAAATGCGCGATGTACGCCAGCGAGGACGCGCCCGCCGCGCCGTTCACGCCGAACGCGGGCACGAGCGCGAACAGCGCGACGAACGTCACGACCAGCGACGACGCGGTGATCATCGTGTTCACGAGCGGCCGTCCCTGGCTGAAGATGTAGCTCGTGAGCACCTTCGAGCCGGTGAGCGCGACGGTGCCGGGCAGCAGCCACCACAGCGCCTCTACCGAATCGTCGAAGCCGCTACCGAACACGCGCGGGATCACCGGCGTCGCGACGACGGCGAGCACCGCCGCCCCGCCCGCGGCGATCAGCATCGTGTTGCGGCAGGCGACGGGCGCGATGCGGCGCGCCTCCTCCGGGTCGGCCGACGTCAGCCGTGGCACGAGCACGATCGCAACCGCGTTCGCGAGCAGGAAGACGCCCTCGCTCACCGACACACCGACGGCATAGATGCCGACGCCCGCCAGCCCGACGAAGCCGCGCACGATGTACTGATCGAGGCGGTAGTTCAGCAGTTGCAGCGCGTTTCCGCTCTCGCCCTGCACGCCGAAGCGCGCGAGATGGCGGATCGTATCGACCCGCGGTCGCACGATCTGCGCGACGTCCACGTTGCGCAGGCCGATGCGCAGCAGCGAGAACGTCGCCGAGCATGCCTGCCCGGCGATCCAGAAGCCGATGATCAGCTCCGCGGTCGGGTTGCCCGCCGCCATCCAGATGATGATCAACGTCAGGGTGACGACGAGCTGCAGGACCGTCGCGATGCCCATCTCGAGGAAGCGGCTGAGCCCTTGCAGGATCAGCCGCAGTAGCGCCGAATAGAGCAGCACCGGCACGGCGAAGATGAACAGCCAGAACGGTACGCCGTCGCCGATAGCGGCAGAGCTGACCAGCGGTGCGACGATCGCGACGAGCAGCGAGGTGAGGACGAGCGACGCGATCGTGGCGACGTGCGCGGCGGCCACGACGTCGCGCAGCGCCATCTCGTGGCGGTTGATGTAGTAGATCGCCGCGCTGCCGATCCCAAGCCCGAAGACGAGCTGTGCGAACCCGGCGGAGAGCACGAAGATCGCGTAGACGCCGCGGCCCTCGGCGCCGAGCGCCTGCGCGACGAGCGCGCTCTGCGCGAATGCCAGCGCCCCCTCGATGGCATACGTCGCGAGGACGATGTTAACGTGCCCGAAGAACGAGGGCTGCCGGGGCGCCGGAGCATCGGTCGCGGCGGGTTGCGAGGACATCGAGGAGATTCTATCCGCTGCCCGGCGCCGCCTGCGTCGCGGTCCTCGGCCCGCCGGCTCCGGGCGCGAGCGCCTGCACGGCGTCGACCTCGGCCGCCATGCGCTGGTCCCACGTCCAGAACTGACGGCGCGCGTACGCTTCCGCACCCGCCGCGAGCCGCGCGCGCTGCCCGGCGTCCGCCGCGAGCGCCACGAGCAGGTCCGCCAACCGCTCCTCGAGCGCCTTCGCGATGCCCGAACGCTGCGAGCTGTCCACGAGCCGGCCCGTCCCGCCGTCCTCTATGAGCTCCCGCGTGTCGCCCGCGTCCACGGCGACGATGCACATGCCGCAGGTCATCGCTTCGAGCAGCGGGTTCCCGACGTTCGAGAGGTCGGCGACGGCCAGGAAGACGTCCGACGCGTGCATGTACGTCATCACGTCGGTCTGCCGCACGGCGCCGGCGAAGCGCACCGCATCCGCGACGCCGACCGATCGCGCGAGCGCTTCGAGCCGCGCGCGCTCCTCGCCGTCGCCGGCGACAAGCAGCATCGCGCCCGGGACCCAGGCGCGGACCTTCGGCAGCGCGCGGATCGCGCGGTCGATGCGCTTCCACGTCGCCAGCCGCGATGCCGTGAGCAGCACGAACGCCCCGTCCGGGATCGAGAGCGACGCGCGTGCTGCCTCGCGCTCGGCGGGCGACGGCGCATGTAGGCGGTCCAACTCGAGCCCGTTGCGCCAGAACTTCACGCGCCCCTTGGATGCGGGGCTCAGGCGCGCGAGTACCTCGTCGCCCTGCGTGCCGTCGTCGGTCACGATGTACAGGTCGGCGCGCGTCTTCAGCGCCAGCGCCTCCTCGTACCGGCGGTAGTACAGCAGCCGGTCCTTGAGCGCCGGATACATGATCGTGCCCTGGTAGCGCACGACGAGCGGCAGCCGTACGCCACGCCGCCGTAGCAGTCGCGCCGCGAGCACCGCGTGTGCCTCGTAGGCGTACAGGAGATCGAACGGCGGCTCCGAGCGCAGCACCGCCTCCGCCTGCTTCGCCGCGAGCCACGGGAACGCCAGCGCGAACCGCAGCTTCTGGTCGACCTTCTCGAGAGGCGCCGGCAGCGCATCGAACCCCGGCACGCGCCCCGCAAGGTCGCGCAGGCCCGGCATGTGGAACGTGTGGAAGCGGACGCCCGGGATCTCGGGCCGGGACTCGGGCGCGGGCGCAGCGCCGTCGTAGAAGTGGTTCGCGCCGATGTCCGGCAGGACAGCATCGACCGTGTGGCCGGCGTCCGCGTAGGCGCGCAGCGTGCGCTCGAGCGTCGGCGCGCCCTTCCCCCGGTCGAGCGACCACACGTCGAGCGCGCAGATCAGCAGGATGCGCATCGGCGATCAGTATAGGCCGTGCGTCGGCGTATCAGGCGGCGCGACGCACAGCAGCTCGCGAGGCAGGCAGATGACCGGGTACGTACCTCAGCCCGGCGCCGGGGCGGGGTGGTCCAACTTCCAACCTCCACCGAACGGGGCGGCGGGCGGAGTCGGGGTCAGCGCCAGGCGCCGGCCGTCCGCCGCCGCCGGCCCAGGCCGCGGTTGCCCGCGCCGATGCCGCTCTTCGGGCGGTTGCCGTTCACCGGCGCCACGACCTTGATCTCCTCGCCGTCCGGGCCGATGCGCGGAAACTTGTGGCCGATCCCGCGCTCGATCTCGTGCCACTTCGGCAGGTCGCCCGGGCCGATCAGCGTGATCGCCTTCCCAGAACGCCCCATGCGGCCGGTGCGGCCGACGCGGTGCGTGAAGAGTTCGTGCGTCTCCGGTAGCTCGAAGTTGATGACGCGGCTGATGTGCAGCACGTCGAGCCCGCGTGCGGCGACGTTCGTCGCCAGCAGGATCGGCGTCTTGCCGGCGCGGAAGCGGCTGATGACGCGCTCGCGCTGGCCCTGGCTGAGGTTGCCCTGTAGCACGTCGACCTCGTACCCCAGCCGCTCGAGCTTCACGCCCAGATTGCGGACGCCGTGCTTCGTGCGGCCAAAGACGAGCGTCGTGCCCTCGACCGGCTCGTCGAGCAGGCGGCGCAGGACGTTGAACTTGTCCTCGCGGCCGATCTCGTACACGAAGTGGTCGATATCCGGCTCCGTCTCTTCGGTCGTCTCCGTCTCGATGACGACCGGGTCCTTGAGGTACTTCTCCGAGACCTTGTGCACCCAGGTCGGCGTCGTCGCCGAGAAGAGCGCCGTCTGGCGCTCCTTCGCCGCGAAGCCCAGGATGCGCTCGACGTCCGGCGCGAAGCCGCGGTCGAGCATCTGGTCCGCTTCGTCGAGCACCAGGTAGATGATGCCGTCGAGGCGCATCGAACCGCGCGTGAGGTGGTCAAGCACGCGCCCCGGCGTGCCGACGCAGACCTGTGCGCCGCCGTAGATGTCGTCCTGTTGTGGGCCGAACGCCCGGCCGCCGTAGATCGTGGTCGTGAAGATGCCGGCGGGCTTCGCCAGCTTCTCGAGCACGCCGCCGACCTGCAGCGCCAGTTCGCGCGTCGGCACAAGCACCAGCGCCTGGAGCCACTTGTTCTTCGTGTCGATCTTCTCGATCAGCGGGATGCCGAAGGCGAGGGTCTTCCCTGAGCCGGTGAAGGCCTGGGCGATGACGTCGCGTCCTTCGAGCAGTAAGGGGATGGAGGATTCCTGAATAGGGGTGGGCACTTCGATCTCCATCGAAGTGAGCGCCTTGAGGCTGGAGGGCCTCACGGCAAAGTCATGGAACGTGGGCAAGTGGGTACCTTTCGTCAGAAGATTTCTTCTCGACGACCAGTGCGAAAGGCAACACCGGTTCGATGGGGAACAATCGCAGCGGACGTATACTGAAGATGATTATGGCCTAGTATACGGCGCTGTAACCTCCGCCCGCAATCGGGCGTTTCCCCGCTATCTGGCCGAGATCCTCTGTATGCGAGATGAAGAGCTCCGGGCTGCCGCCGATTCGAACTACGCCGAGAGCATGCGCATCCTCGTGCAGCAGGTGTGCGCTCACGGTCGTTCGGAGCGGATGCACGGCCTCCTCCTCACCTCGACCGGCACCGATGTCGGCTGGCTGAACATCGCCTTCGTACTGGCGCCGCCCCCCGACCCGGAGGCCGCCTTCGTGGCCGCCCGCCGCTTCTACGCCGACACCGGCGAACACTGGCTGATGCGCATCCCCGCCGGCCTCTTCGAGGGCGTCGAGGCGGCCGCGATGCGCGCCGGCTTCCGCTACTCCGATGATGTCCCCGGGATGATCCTCCGCCCCCTGCCGAAGCCGGCGGCGTCGTACCCCATCGAGGTCGGGCGCGTCGAGGACGCGGCCGGGGTCGCAGCGTTCGCGACGATCCTGGCAGCCTGCTTCGGCTTCGGCGATGAGCCGACGCGCGCGCTGATCACCGACCGCCTGCTCAAAGCGCCCGACGTCCGCGCCTGGCTCGGTTACGCCGACGGCCGTCCGGTGGCCACCTCGATGCTGATCCACGAGCGCGACATCGCCGGCATCTGGTGCGTCGGCACCATCGAGGGCTACCGCGGCCGGGGCATCGGCGAGGCGGTGACACGCCGCGCCGTCGACGAGGGCACCCGCATGGGCTGCGAGCTGGCGAACCTGCAGGCGTCGGAGATGGGCGGGCCGGTCTACGAGCGCATGGGCTTCCAGGTGGTATCGCACTATCGGACATATCTGCCGGAGGAGATCTGGGGGAGGGCTGTATGACCTTCGAGACGATCGCGTACGACGTGACGGAAGGCGTGGCGCGCCTCACGCTCAACCGCCCGGAGCGGCTCAACGCCATCAATGCCCAGCTCGTGAGCGACCTGCGGGCCGCGGTCGCCGCGGCCAACGAAGACAGCAGCGTGCGCGCGCTCGTGCTCTCGGGCGCCGGCCGCGCCTTCTGCGCCGGCTACGACCTCGACTGGGGGACGAAGGCAGAGGACGCGTCGCAGCGCGCGATGTCCGGTCAGTGGGACCCCGTCCGCGACTACATGGGCATGTCCCGCAACGTGCGCGCCTACATGGCGCTCTGGGAGAGCCCGAAGCCGGTGATCGCACAGGTGCACGGCTGGTGTGTCGGTGGCGGCACGGACATGGCGCTGTGCAGCGACCTCATCTACATGGCCGCGGATGCCCAGATTGGCTACCCGCCCGCACGTGTCTGGGGCGAGCCGACGACGATGATGTGGGTGTACCGCCTTGGCCTCGAGCATGCGAAGCGGCTCGTGCTTACCGGCGAGGCGCTCAGCGGCGTCGAAGCGGAGCGCGTCGGCCTGGCATCGCGCGCGGTGCCGGCGGGCGAGCTCGCGGACGTCGTGACCGAAGCCGCACGCCGACTCGCGACAATCCCCCTGAACCAGCTCGTGATGAGCAAGCTGCTAGTGAACCAGGCATACGAGAACATGGGCCTGCGGACGACCCAGATGCTCGGCACGGTGTTCGACGGCATCGCCCGGCACACGCCGGAAGGCATCGCCTGGCGAGACAGCGCGATGCGCGACGGCTTCCGGGAAGCCGTCCGCCGCCGCGACGCGCCGTTCGGCGACTACGGCGAGCGCCCGCGCGCCTGATCCTTCGCTCCTGGAATCGCGTTCAGCTTCCGGCGGCGACCTTCGTCGGTTAAGATGCCGCGTCCCCATCCGTCATCGAGGCGCATGTGTCTTCGGAATCACCGACAACCGCACCGGCTGCCCAGGCGCCGGCCGCTCGCGGTCTGCGCGGCTTCGGCTCGCGCACGTTCTACTCGCTCGGCAAGTACCCCGACTTCCGCATGCTCTGGCTCGGCAACGTCGGGACGATGCTCGCGCAGTGGGTGCAGCTCGTGGCGCAGGCGTGGCTCGTCTTCCAGCTGACCAACTCGTCGTTCCAGCTCGGCGCCATTGCCTTCGTGCGCGGCGCGACCACGCTGACGGTCTCGCCGTTCGCGGGCGCGGTCACCGACCGCTTCAGTCGCAAGAACGTGCTCGTGCTGATGACCGGGATCAGTTCCATCACCGGGACGGCGCTCGCGATCCTCGTGCTCACGCACAGCATCGAGGTGTGGATGCTCTACATGACCGCGACGGTCGACGGGCTGGCGGAGAGCGTCAACCAGCCGGCGCGGCAGGTGATGATCTTCGACGTCGTGGGCAGCGAGGACCTCTCGAACGGCGTCGCGGTCAACTCGCTCGGCGCGAGCACGATGCGGATCATCGGTCCGGCGCTCGGCGGCGCGCTGATCGGTATCGCCGGCGTGGGCGCGGCGTTCGTCCTGCAGGCCGGCGCGTACCTGTTCTCCTCCGTCGCGACATCGCGCATCCAGGCGAAGGGCGTGACGTCCGGGCTCAAGTCGGCGTCTGTGCTCGAGAGCATGGGCGAGGGCATCGCGTACGCGCGAAGGCACCCCGACGTGCGGCTGCTGATCATCATGGCCGGCCTGCCGAGCGTGCTGGTATATCCGTACGTCTCGTTCTTGCCGGTGTTCGCGTCCGACGTGCTGCACGTCGGCTCGACCGGCTACGGGTTCATCGCCTCCGCGGTCGGCTACGGCTCGATCGTCGGCGCCGTGCTCGCGGCGAACTTCTCGAGCGCGCGGAAGCGCGGACGCATCCTCGTCTGGACGACGTTCATCTACATGTCGTTGGTCACGCTGTTCGCTGCCTCGACGGTCTTCGCGATCTCGTTCGCACTGCTCGTCGTCGCCGGTATCGCGAACTCCGTGTACCTGATGTTCATCCAGGTGATGCTCCAGCTCACCGTGACGGACGAGTACCGTGGCCGCGTGATGTCGCTCTACGTGATGTTGAACGGCATCACGCCGTTCAGCGCCCTCCTCATGGGCACGCTCATCGACCAGTTCGGCCCGCAGATTACGGTCGCGTGCTTCACCGGCCTGGCCGCCGGCATCGTGCTGGTCATCGGCATCTTCAGCCAGCGGCTGCGGGAGATCTGACAACGGTGCGCGGCCCGGCGTTATGCCCGCGTAACGCCGGAGGCGGTAGCGTGGAACGCAGTCTAATACGGAGGCGTTTCAACATGGTCAGCACGACGCAGAGCAGGATCATTCCTGCGCTTCGCACCACGCAGGCGAACGCGGTCATGATGTACCTGAACAACAAGCGCTACCACTGGTTCAGCTTCGGGCCGCACTTCCGCGACATCCACCTGTTCTTCGACGAGATGGCGAACGGCGCGCTGGCCGAAGTCGACCCGTTCGGCGAGCGTGCGCGGATGCTCGGTGGCGACCCGGTCTCGACGCCGCAAGAGATCGAGTCGACGGCCTCGATTCGGCCGGCCGAAGGCCGGATGAACCCGCGCGAAATGCTGGAGGAGGCGCTGAGCAACGAGCGCAGGGTCATCCAGGAGATGCGCGAGGCCGCCCGCCGCGCCGAAGAAGAGAACGACTACGGCACGAACGACCTCTACTCGACGAGCGTGCAGACGCACGAGAAGAACGCCTGGTTCATCGAGGAGTTCCTGCGCCGCGACGACGGCCTCGCCACCTAACGCGGTGCGCGAGAGCGCACGAAGGGCGCCGCATCGGAACGCACGGTTATCACTCTGCGTGAGAGCCCCGGACGCACATACGGCACGCATCGGATACTCCCCCTCTCCAAGTTTTGGAGAGGGGCCGGGGGGGTGAGGTCGCGCGCAGCGCCGCTAGACGATGTGGATGTTCACCGCGCGGCTGCGCTTCGGGTCGCGCGGGTCCGGCTCGCGCTCGAACTCGACGTTCTGCCCCTCGTTCAGCTGGTCGAACAGCACGCCGCTCACCGCCGAGCTGTGGAAGAAGATATCCTCCGACGCCCCCTCCGGCCGGATGAAGCCGAACCCGCGGTCACGCACGAGGCGCTTGATCTGTCCTGTTGCCATCTGCGCATCCTCCTGCCGCCGCAGCCGTATGCACCTGCGCCGGCCTTCGTGTCCGTGAAGTCGTGGCGGCGGTGGACCCGTTGCGGCAGGGGACTTCGCTGCGGACGAAAACGACGGTCAACCGTACGCTAGCAGAGCCTACCCCGCGGTGAAACTCCGTTCGGGGGATTGTTGCGTCATCCGGGTGAGCCGCGCGCCGCTACCGCGTCAGCCAGTCGAACTGCTGCGGCTTCCGGCGCGCCTGCGGGCTAATCATCACGTTGATCACGCCCGGCTTCCCGCTCGCGAACGAGGCCTCGATCGCCGGCCGCAGATCCTCCGGCCGCTCGACGTAGTACCCCTCGCCGCCGAACGCCTCGATCACGCGCTCGTAGCGCGCGTTCGGCACGTACGCCGTGGGCATGACCGGCCGCGACGGATCGACCTTCGACGGGCCGCCGCCGATGCCGTTGTTGTTCAGAATGATGAACGTGATCGGCATGTTGTAGCGGCAAGCCACCTCCACCTCCATGCCGCTGAAGCCGAACGCCGAGTCGCCCTCGACCGCTACCACCCGCTTGCCCGGATTGACCGCCTGCGCCGCGATCGCGAACGCCAGCCCGACGCCCATCGTCCCGAAGCTGCCGGCGTCGAGCCGGTGGCGCGGCAGGAAGTTCGGCAGTACGGTGCGGCCGATGTCCATCGTGCTCGCGCCCTCACTGCAGATGATCGCGTCGCGCGGCAGGGCGTCGCGGATGTCGCGCAGCGCGCGGTAGTAGTTCATCGGCATGCTGTCGTCGTCGAACATCTCCTGCGTGGTTGCGCGGTTCTCTTCGATCTTCTTC
>DASUKS010000254.1:0-9203 GCA_036278595.1 Dehalococcoidia bacterium | reverse complement strand
GCGTGGGCGGCGCGGTCGACGCTGGGGTACACGGCGAGGCGCGCGTCGGTGAGGCGCTGGCGGCCGCCCTCGACGGCGCGCCACTTCGTCTCGTCCGGCGAATCGGCCGTGCCGAGCACGAACGCCATCGGCTTCTGCGCGCGCTCGCCGATCTCGGCGAACCGCGCGACGAGGTGGCCGAGGCGGTCGGCCGCGTCCGGACGGCCGAGCACCCAGTCCTCGCCCACGTTGGCGATTAGCGCGTCGAACTCCGGGCTGTCGAGCATCATCTCCAGCACGCGTGCGCCGGACACCGCGCTGCCGGCGAGGATCGACTGGTCCACCGGGTTGTCGACCCAGTCGGCCAGCTCGGGCGCGCGCTCGCGCAGCATCGCGCGGATCGCTTCGGGCAGCTTCGGCACGGCGAGACCCGCTTCCTCGCAGACGTCCGCCGACTGCACCGCGCGGCCGCCGCCGCCGCCGACGACGCCGACGGCCGGGCGCCGCACATCGGTGGGCGGCGGGCCTTCGCGCAGGAATGCGAACGCGACGAGCATGTCGATCAGCTCGTCGAACGTATCGACCTCGACCGCGCCGGCCTGGCGCAGGACCGCGCTCCACACCTGCCGCCGGCCGGCGAGCGCGGCCGTGTGCGACGCCGCCGTGCGGGAGCCGGCGCCCGTGCGGCCGCCCTTGAGGATCACGACGGGCTTCGCGGACGCGCAGCGGCGCAGCGCATCGAACAGCCGGCGGCCGTCGGCGGTGCCTTCGATGTAGGCGCCGACGACGCGCGTGTCGGCGTCGTCCGCGAGGTAGTCAAAGAAGTCGGCCTCGCTGAGATCGAGCGCGTTGCCGTAGCTCACGACCTTGCTGAAACGCAGGCCGCGCGCCGCGCCGTGCAGCATCAGCTCGACAGAGTTGTTCCCGCTCTGCGAGATGAAGGCGACGTCGCCGGGCTCGCGCGGCAGGTCGGGGCGGAAGCCCATGCCGCTTGTCGAGTCGAACACGCCCATGCAGTTCGGTCCGATAAGTGCGATGCCGGCATCGGCGGTGCGGCGCTGCACGTCGCGCTCGAGTGCGGCGGCGCGCGCGTCGCCGGTCTCGCCGAAGCGGCCGGTGAAGAGATGCAGCGTGCGCACGCCCTTCGCGCGGCTCTCGTCGATGAGCCCGAGCACGGCCTGCGCCGGCACGCACGAGATCACGTAATCGACGTCGCCGGGCACGTCTGACAGCGACGGGTACGCCTTCAGGCCCGCGATCTCGGGGGCACGCGGGTTGATCGGGTAGATCGGCCCGCGGAAGCCGAAGTCGATGAGCGAGCGGACATAGTCGTGGCCCGGGCTGTCGACGTTCGACGAGGCGCCGACCACGGCGATGCTCTTCGGCCGAAAGACGGCGTCCGTCACGCGGCTCATGTGGGCGAGTCTACGGGAGCGCGCGGGGAAGGGCGAGGCGGCGGCGGGCGACACCGGGCCTGTGCGCTGTTGGAACCGAAGACTGAAGACGGATGATGGAAGATGGATTGGCGGGCGGACGAACCGGCGCAAGTCGTACGTGCATCCGGCGTCGCCGAGAGCGAGCCGCTCCGCCGTCGGAGAGGTCGCGCTGCGCGAGCCTCGGCAGGAGCTCGACGAGGCAGCCTCGAAGCGTGAGCTGCGGTTCATCAGAATCCGGGCGCGATGCGCAGCCTAAGCTTCTCGCGCGGCGTCCATCTTCCACCTTCCATCGTCCATCGTCAGCCGTGAAGGGTGGCGAATCTCCCTACGGAATCACCCGCATCCGGCCCCCCACGAGGCGTATTCCACACCAACCCCGGGTGCGGGCACCTACGTTCGGCCGACGGCGCGCCGATAAGGATATGGGGACGTAGGTTGCCGCGGCCGGATGGCTGCGCGTACCTGCGGCCCGCCGGAAGCAGCACCTCGAAGGATGGAGGCGGCGGTGTCACAGGTCGCGGAAGCCAGCAGGCGCGTCATCTCGACCGGGAGCGCCGAGATCGACAAGAAGATGGGCGGCGGCATCCCCGAGGGTTCGCTGATCCTCATCGAGGGGCAGTCGAACGCCGGCAAGAGCGTCGTCACGCAGCAGCTGACGTACGGCGCGCTGAACAACGGCTTCCGCGTCGCGATGTACACGACGGAGAACACGCCGCGCAGCCTCTTCCGGCAGATGACGAGCCTGAGCCTCGACGTGACCGACTTCTTCCTGCTCGGGGCGCTCAACGTCTATCCCGTGCCCGCCGCGATGTCGGAGGAGGCGGCGGTGACCGCCTTCGACAAGATGCTGCACCATCTGGCGCGCCTGCAGGGGCGGTTCGAGGTCGTGTTCATCGATTCGCTGACGTCGTTCGTGTCGCAGGTGCCGGAGGCGGCGACCCTCCGCTTCCTGACGGCGGTCAAGGAGTTCTGCGACCAGAACATGACGATCTTCTTCACGCTCCACTCACACGCGTTCGAAGAGGCGATGTTCATGCGGATGCGGTCGCTGTGCGACGCGCACCTGAAGCTGCGCGTCGAGGAGATGCGCGACCAGTTGATGAAGGTGCTGGAGGTCGCGAAGGTGCGCGGCGCGGAGAAGAGCACGGGCAACATCGTCAGCTTCGACGTCGAGCCGGGCCTGGGGATGCGCATCATCCCGGTATCGACAGCGAAGGCCTAAGGTAGCGCGATGCCGCAGCGGCTTCCGTTCGAGGCTCTGGAGGGCGGTGAGGACCACCGCGGCGGCGCCGCGCAGTGTCCGATCCACAACATCCTGGGCACGGAGCTGCGCGAGGAAGCCGAGCGCGCGCCGCACCTGATGTCGTACCTGCACAAGGTGCCGCTGGCCGAGCACGGCGTGCCGACGTTCTACCCGCAGATCTCACGCAAGATGGGCGACATCAAGGACCCGAACCTGATCTACCCGGTCGGGAACGACACGTTCATCCACATCTTCCCGGACACGTCCGGCGCGCGGAACTTCTACATCGCGATCGAGCCGACGTCGGAGCAGATGGACGACTTCGTCGAGGACATCGAGTTCAAGCTGCTGGACTTCGTCGAGCTGCTGGCGGACGCGACGACGCCGGAGGAGAAGACCGAGGTCATCCTGCGCGCGATCGATGACAGCGTCGATCTGACGGACCGCGGCGCGGCGCCCGTGGCGGAGCGTGTGGCTGCGGGCGAGGCCGGCTTCATCAAGCTGCCGTTCGCATCGAAGAGCGCGGGCGCGGCCAAAGGGCGGCTGCGGATGTCGTCCACCGAGCTGGAGGCGCTGAAGTACATGGTGATCCGCGACAAGATCGGCATGGGGCCGCTCGAGCCGCTGATCAGCGACGAGTGGATCGAAGACATCAGCTGCAGCGGGCTCGGGCCGGTGTACATCGAGCACAAGGTGTTCAAGGGGCTGAAGAGCAGCATCAGCTTCGACACGCACGAGGAACTGGACGACTTCGTGCTCAAGCTCGCGGAGAAGATGAAGAAGCCGGTGACATTCCGCAACCCGATCGTGGACGCGACGCTGCCGGACGGCTCGCGTATCAACATCGTCTACGGCGGCGACGTTTCGAAGAACGGGTCGAACTTCACGATCAGGAAGTTCATGGGGACGCCGCTGAGCATCATCGACATCTGCGAGAGCGGCATGCTCACCTACCAGATGGCGGGCTACATGTCGCTCATCGTCGAGGAGGGGATGAACTTCTTCGTCTCAGGGGAGACGGCCTCCGGCAAGACGACGCTGATGAACGCGCTGATGACGTTCATCGCGCCGACCGCGAAGATCGTGAGCATCGAGGACACGCCCGAAGTGCAGGTGCCGCACCCGAACTGGACGCGGGAGGTGGTGCGCGGGGCGATGAGCCAGCAGGGCGGGTCGGTGGATATGTTCAGCCTGCTGAAGGCGGCCCTCCGCCAGCGCCCGAACGAGATCATCATCGGTGAGATCCGTGGTGAGGAAGGCAACATCGCGTTCCAGGCGATGATGACCGGCCACGCGGTGTGCGCGACGTTCCACGCGGCGACGGTCGAGAAGCTGATCCAGCGTGTGACGGGCGCGCCCATCAGCGTGCCGCGCACGTACGTCGACAACCTGAACGTCGTCGTGATCGCGAGCGCGGTGCGGCTGCCGAACGGGAAGATGGGGCGCCGCATCATCAGCATCTCGGAGATCATCGGCTACGACCCGGTGAACAACTCGTTCTCGTTCGTGGAGATCTTCCGCTGGAACCCGACGGAGGACATCTTCGAGTTCACCGGCTACAACAACAGCTACCTGCTGGAGCAGCGGATCGCGCCGGCGCGCGGGCTGAACGAGAAGCGGCGGCGCGAGATCTATAAGGAAGTGGACCGCCGCGGGGCGCTGCTGCAGAAGCTCGGCGAGTCGGGAGTGTCGAACTTCTACGAGCTGTTCAAGCTGCTCTCGAAGGCGCAACGGCAGGGGCTCTTCTAGTTCACAGTGACAGTTCACAGTTCACAGACGGCATCCGCGATGCGCGATATACTCTCGCGCGATGAGCGATGGCGCGGTGCTGCCGACTCCGTTGTTTGCGCTTTCGACGGCGGTGTTCGTCGAGCGCGGGGATGAGATCCTCCTGTTGAAGCGCGCGGGCGGCGAGATGACCGGCGGCTGGTACATGCCGGGCGGCGCGGTCGATGCCGGCGAGACCGTCGAAGAGGGCGCGCGGCGCGAGCTGCTCGAAGAGGCGGGGCTGCGGCCGGGCGGACCGATGACGTGCGTCGGCGTGGCGCACATGCGGGCGTACGGCGTCGAGTCGTTGCAGGTGCTCTACGCGTGTGCGTGCCCCGACGGCGAGGTCGTGCTGAGCGACGAGCACTCGGGCGCGCGCTGGATGGCGCCGGACGCGTATCGCGCGCGGTACTTCAGCGACGACGTGCTCGGGATGTTCAAGCAGTCCGACCCGCGCGTGCACACGATGCTGACGAACATCCGCGCGGCGATCGACGCCTATCTCGAATGGCGGCGCATGCGGGCGGGCGCGGCGGCGCGCTGAACGCGGCCGGCGGCATTTGATACCATCGGGCTGACGCGAGCGAAGAAGGTGGACGGGGACACCCGCGCGCCTGACGCTGGCAGGGTTTCGCCTGCCAACGTTGGTGGGCGGGTCGTTTGCTTTCTGGAGGTGTCCGATGGCCGGGGCCGATGAGATCCGCTGGGCGCGACGTGTGCGCCAGGACAAGATCCGCAGGCTGTACACGCTCGATGCGAAGGGCATCGTCGATGAAGAGCTGATCGACGAGGTCGGGTACGCGATGCTCGTACGTTGCGAGAGCATCCGCATGGCGACGCGCGCGCATGCGGGGAAGGCGACGTGCCCGCGCTGCGCCGCGAAGGTCGAACACGCGTGGGACAAGCACCAGGCGCTCGCGTGTCCCTGCGGCTGGGAGACGACCTGGGGGGAGTATCTGAAGACGTACCAGGGCAAGCAGCTCTACGGCGGGAACGCGTACCCAATGTTCCGCGCGTTCATCGACCGGTGGCCGGCGGCGCGCACGCCGCGTGACAAGATGCTCGCGATCGACGCGCTGATCCACGCGGTGCACGGGCAGTTCCAGGGCGCGATGGGCCGCCCGGCGGCGTGCAACCTCATCGAGGGGACGGCACGGGAGCTTGTCGGGTTTCTCGATGAGCTGGCGTACGGGCCCCAGAGCACGGAAGGGATCGCGGAGTCGCGCCGGGAGTGGGACGCGCAGGTGGACCTATCGCGCTTCGCGGGGTGGAAGCGCGGCCGAGATTCGACATAACGCATCGGCGATTGCACCTAAGGGGATGCCCGCGGGTTGCCGATACTTCGGCGACCTAACCCCTCCTGCGGCGAGCCTTCGACCGCCGCGTTCCCTGACGGGAAGGGGGCCGCGTGGCGACGAGAGGTGCGAGATGGCGCTGATGAAGAAGAAGAACGACAGCCCGGCCGTCGAAGAGCCGGAGGCGGGCGCGGAGGCGCCGGGCGCCACCCAGGTGGCCGCGGACGTGGCGGACGCGGAGGCGGGCGAAGCCGCCGCGCCGGAGCTGACTCCTGCGGACGGGGTCGAGGCGCCGGCTGAGGACATCGTCGAGGCCGGTGACGCGGCATCGCTCGACACCTCGGACGCGTTGCTGAGCCTGTTCGGGGGCGAGGACAACGGCTCGGCCGACCGGGAGCTCATCGTCCAGATGGCGGGCGAAGTCGAGGTCGCGGACCTCATCGACGAGCTGCGGACGGTGGCGGCGGCGCTGCGCATCGTCGAGCGCAGGGCGTCGTAGCGCCCTTCGGACGCAGGCCGCAGGTAACAGGTCGCAAGCGCCAGCTTCGGATCGCTCGGCCCGGCGGTCTGCGCGGGCGATCGGCGTTCCTCATGAGGCGCTGCGGCCCGGCGGGGACATCGCCCCCTCACGGCTTGACCGGTCAAGGCCTTGACCCGCAGGCGCCGCAAAGCAGGGCGCAGAAGACCTGACACCTTCTACCTGAGACTTACAACCCAACCGTAACGCGGTTGACAGATTCGGCTTCGGGCAGATACGATATCAGCGATGCCTGCCGTCCGGCAGGTCTCTCTTTGTCCGTTGGAGGAAGCGTGTTCGCTGTCGTCCGCACCGGAGGCAAGCAGTACCGTGTCCAGGAAGGGCGCACGATCCGCGTCGGCAAGCTCGCGGGTGAGCCCGGGGAGACGGTCGAGCTGGGCGACGTCCTGATGATGGGCGACGGCGCGGACGTCACGATCGGGTCGCCGAGCATCTCGGGGGCGCGGGTGGTCGGGACGATCGCCGAGCAGGGCCGTGAGAAGAAGATCGTGGTCTTCCGCTACAAGTCGAAGACGCGCCAGCGGAAGAAGACGGGGCACCGGCAGCACTTCACGTCGGTGCGCATCGAAGACATCCTGGCGCCGGGCCAGTCGCCGAAGCCCAAGAAGGAGCGGAAGGCGCCGGAGCCGGTCGCGGAGGAAAAGCCGAAGCGGGGCCGCGGGCGCAAGCCGGCGGCAGCCGTGGCCGAGACGCCGGCGGAGGCCGAGGTGACCGCCGAGGCGCCGGAAACGGTCGCGCCGGACGAGGCGCCGGAAGCCGCGGCGCCGGCAGAAGCGGAAGCAGCCGCGGAGACGACGGAAGCGCCGGACGAGGCCCCGGCGGACGAGGCGGCGGCCGAGAAGCCGAAGCGCACGCGCAAGAAGGCAGAGTAAGCGATGGCACACAAAAAGGGAGTCGGCAGCTCACGCAACGGGCGCGACAGCAACTCGCAGCGGCTGGGCGTGAAGCGCTCGGATGGCGAGGTCGTGCGGCCGGGGACGATCATCCTGCGGCAGCGCGGGACGCGCGTGCACCCCGGGCGGAACGTCGGCGTGGGGCGCGACCACACGCTGTACGCGCTGATCGACGGACAGGTGCGCTTCGAGCCGTACGCGAAGGGCCGGCGGAAGAAGGCGAGCGTGTACGCGGTCGAAGCGACCGCGTAGGCGGGGCCGGCGCCCGGAAGTCAGAAGCAGGAAGTAGGGAGGCGGTCCGGCTCGGGATCTCGTAAGCAGCAGGCGGAAGCAGGGGCGGCGACGCCCGGGAACGATCCAGAACGCGGTATGGCCGCGAGAGATGAGAAGTTGAGATGAAGGCAGATATTCACCCGAAGTACGTCGAAGCGACGGTGCACTGCGCGTGCGGCAACAGCTGGCAGACGCACGCCACGAAACCGGACCTGCACGTCGAGATCTGCAGCAACTGCCACCCGTTCTTCACGGGTCAGCAGCGCATCGTGGACACGGCCGGTCGCGTGGAGCGGTTCAACAAGCGCTTCGCTCGGACGCAGGAGGCGCAGGCGCGCACGAAGAAGAAGTAGTCGCGCGCTGACGCGCGTGCTATCGAAAGCAGGACGCAGGGAGAGGGCTCGCGCGGGCTCTCTCCCTTTTTTTGATCCACAGATAGCCATGCCGCGGGAGCGGCACCTTGGGTGATGAAAATTGCGGCGTGCCCGGAAGAACGAACCCCCGGTCCCTTCCCTAAAGGGAAGGGGAGCTGCAACCGGCGGACGTTCTCGTGAGCCGCGCGTTCACGTCCTGAAGCTACTTACAAGGCAGATGGGCACAGAATTCTTCTGTTGATCCGCAGATGACGCAGATGGGCGCGGATGGACGCAGATTTCTCGTAGGTGGCTGGGATGTCGACTACGGGTGCCTTGCGCTTTGTCCGTCATTCCGGCGACGCGATCTCGCCCGCGGGAGGGCGGTTAGCTCGCGAGGATCGGGTAGAGGCCTGCATCGGGTGGCGCTGTGACGTTGCCCCGGAGGTGCTGCTCAAGGCGCGGGCGAATGACCGCGGAGGCGGCATCGGCGTGGGCCTGCGAATCCCAAACGACGGCGAGGCCGCTGGCGCCATCGGCGTCGCTGAAGAACGTTGCGCTCAGGCAGCCCGGCTGGGATTTGATCGCCGGCATGAGGTCGTCCGCCATAGGCTGCGCGTGAGACCGCCCGCTCTCCGAGAACGTGAACCTGACCAGCCGAAGATAGCTCATGTGCCCTCTCCTGTTTTACGCCGCCGTTGCGATGCCAGGAGTTTACTTCGAAACGCAAGCTGTCAGGAGCGCCCACGATCGCCGGGGATGGCCACGTTCCGCGGGGTTCAGCGATGTACCGACGACGGGCGAGCACATGGGCTCGCCCCTACCGGGCTTCCAGCGTGGCCTCGCACCGCGTATCTCAGGGCGCACGACGGTGGGCGCTGCTTCCGATACGCTTCCGGCGATGAGCTTGCACGAATATCCGCGGCCGCAGCTGGTGCGCGAGGGGTGGACGTCGCTCGACGGGACGTGGCAGTTCGCGTTCGACGATGACGCGCAGTGGCATCGGCCGGAGCAGGTTGGATGGCAGCGCGAGATCGTCGTGCCGTTCGCGCCGGAGACCCCGGCGAGCGGCATCGGCGATACGGGTTTCCACCCGATGTGCTGGTATCGGCGCACGTTTGCGGCGCCGGCGCTGGCCGGCGGCGAGCGGTTGGTCCTGCACTTCGGCGCCGTGGACTACGCCGCGCGCGTGTGGGTGAACGGCGCGCTCGTAGCCACGCACGAGGGCGGCTACACGCCGTTCGCTGCGGACCTCACCGACCACCTCGTCGATGGCGAGCAGACGGTTGTCGTGCGGGTGGAGGACGACCCGCACGACATGGCGAAGCCGCGCGGTAAGCAGGACTGGGAACTGGCGCCGCACGGCATCTGGTATCCGCGGACGACCGGGATCTGGCAGACGGTATGGATCGAGCGCGTGCCGGCG
>DASUKS010000253.1:0-2252 GCA_036278595.1 Dehalococcoidia bacterium | reverse complement strand
GAATTGTGACGTTGTAGGACTGTCACACATGAAATTGGCGTTGTACTCTCGCGCAAAGGCCCTTCGCAAAGGAGCGGGATGGACCATGAGCCTTAAGCGCACGCGCATCGCTGCAGGTGGAGCAGCCATAGCCGTGGTGGCAGCACTGATCGCTGGATGCTCGTCGAGCTCGTCGTCCAGCGCGCCGGCGGCCGCCGCGAACTCATCGGCGGCGGGCGGCTCAAGCCCGTCGGCCGTTTCGTCCGCGAGCACATCGGCGGGCGGATCGAATATCCGGATGGCGATTTTCTATTACAACCCGAGCCCGTACGGGATCGCGTCGCTGAACGGGGCGAAGCAAGAGGCCGCGAAGCTGGGTGTCCAACTCGACGCCTTCGACGGCAACAACAACCCGCAGACGCAGACCACGCAGATCCAGGACGCGATCACCACCGGCAAGTACAAGGCTTTCTGGGTCTGGGGCCTGGATGACATCGCCCTTACGCCCACCATTAACAAGGCGCTCTCCGCGGGCATCAAGGTCGCCTGCGCCGACTACACGTGGGGCTCGCTGGCGCAGCAGAACACGCTGAAGGCCTCCCCGACCTGCCTTTCCACCATCGGCCAGTCGATCGGCAACGAGGCGACGAATCTGGAGACGACGATGAACGCGGCCTGCAAGAAGGCCGTGGGCAGCGGCCATTGCAACATCGCGTTCCTGCCGGGGCTCGCCAACTACCCGACCGACACGGTCCGGGTCAACGCGATGACGGCGTACTACAAGGCGAACTCGAATTACACGTTCACCGTGATGCCGCCGGGCAACTACGACCAGACCGCGTCGCAAGGCGTGGCCCAGACGTTCTTTACCTCGCACAAGAACATCAACGTGTTCGCGACGTTCGGCGACCAGATGGCGCAAGGGGCGCTGACCGCGCTGAAGCTGGTCGGCGGGTACACCCCCGGCCAGAACATCCAGATCATCGGGTACGGCGGCGCGAAGGAGATCATCGACGAGGTCAAGGCGGGGACGATGTACGCCACGCTCGGCCTGTACCCGACCTCCGAGTCGGTGCTCGGCATCCAGTCCCTGTACGACGCGCTGAACGGCAAATCGGTGCCGAACCTGGTCAACATCATCAACCCGGACACCCGTCCGGCGATCATCGACCAGGCGTACCTGAACTCGCACCCGAACTTCCAGCCGGACTGGACGCTCGAGGGCTAGGCCCACCCGGTTAACCAGCGAATGATCGAGGCGAGCCGGACGCATGCCGGTTCCGCACGTTAGGCAGGATGGAAAGTGCCCACTGAAGCGGCGGTCACGCAGCTCCGGCTCGTCTCGATCGGCAAGCGGTACTCCGGCACCAAGGCGCTCGACGACGTCAGCGTCGAACTTGCCAGAGGGACCGTGCACGCGCTCGTCGGGGCGAACGGCGCCGGGAAGTCGACCCTCGGGAAGATCATCGGCGGCGTTATCCGCCCCGACGAAGGACAGCTGTTCGTCAACGACCGGCCGGTGCGCTACGCGAGCCCGAGCGAGGCACGCATCGACGGGATCGCGACGATCGCGCAGGAGCTCACGCCGGTGCCGGCGCTGAGCGTCATCGAAAACGTCTACCTCGGCATCGAGCCGCGCCGCCACGGCCTGGTTCAGCGGCACCGGATGCGCGCGCAGTACGCGGAGCTGGTCGCCGAGTGGGGCTTCGAGCTAGACGGAAACGTCAAGGTCGGAGCGTTGCGCACCGCCGACAAGCAGAAGGTCGAGATCCTGCGCGCGGTCGCGAGCGACGCGCGCCTGATCGTGATGGACGAGCCGACCTCGTCGCTGACCAGCGTCGAGACCAAGACACTGCACAGGATGATCCGCACCCTGCGCGAGCGCGGGCGGACGATCGTCTACGTAAGTCACTTCCTCGACGAGGTGCTGGAACTCGCCGACATGGTGACGGTGCTGCGCAGCGGACGCCTCGTGCGGACCGCGCCCGTGACGGAGGAAACCGAGGAAAGTCTCGTCGCGGGGATGTTCGGCGCCGCCGCGGCGGCGGAGAACTTCGAGAAGCCGCAGCGCTCGACGGCGCCGGTGATGCTCGACGTGTCCGGCCTAGACCGCAGGGGCGTCCTGCGGGACATCTCGCTGCAGATCCGGGCGGGCGAGATCGTCGGTCTGGCCGGCCTCGTGGGCAGCGGCCGCACCGAACTCGCCCGCGCGATCGCCGGCGCCGACCCGATCGACCGCGGCACGATCGCCGTCGACGGCACCGCGCGCCGCA
>DASUKS010000252.1:0-39697 GCA_036278595.1 Dehalococcoidia bacterium | reverse complement strand
TTCTCCGCCATGTCGTCGAACTCGAAGCTGTTGTCGACCGGCGAGCGGTTGACGACCGTGTTGTACAGCTTCGGGAAGTAGGCGACGCCGCCGGCGATCGAGATGTGCGGGTCGAAGGTGTCGAAGTCGACCGACGTCGCGATGTTGTACGTCCCGCCGGCCTTGGGCGTGCCGTTCGGGTTCTGGAAGTGCAGGCCCTCCTGCGGGGCGGTCTCCGTGCTGCTCCCGCTCGGTCCGCCGCTGCCCGGCGTCGAGTTGTTGTTGCTGCTGCTGCCGCCGCCGCACCCGACGATCCACACCGCGCCCGCTGCCGCTCCCGCGACGCCGGCGCTCTGCAACACGCGCCGCCGCGAAACCCGTTGCGCCGTGACCTTGTCCCAGTAGCTTCCCGCCATGTCAGGTGTCTCCCTTCAGGAACCCCTCGGATCGCTCCAACGTGAAAACAAATGTCGCGGCAACTGCCCACTGTGTCAAGCGAAGGGTGAAGTCATCCTCACGAACTTCGCTTCGCGTTACGACTGTATGATTCTACTCTACCCCGAGTCGTTTGTCGTCGCCTACACTGCCGGTTAACACCGGTTTGTCAAAGGCGTCCCTGTGGTCTTCGTCTCCCGCCTCTTCCCCTATGTAATGCGGTATCGCCTCCGCATGGGCATCGGCATGCTCGCCCTCGCCCTCGCGGCCGGCGCGGCCATCACCGCGCCCTACATCCTCGGCCTGGCCGTCGACGCCATCACCGAGGGCAAGCCGATGAGGGAGCTCTTCCTCTTTGCCGGGCTGACAGTGGCCGTGCAGGTCGCAGATAGCTCCCTCCGGTTCGTCACCCGCATCTACGTCAGCGGCTCGTCCCGACGTATTGAATACGACCTCCGGAACGATGTGTATGCACACATCCAATCCCTCGATCAGAAGTTTTTTCATGACAACCAGACCGGCGACCTCATGGCGCGCGTCTCGAATGACGTCCAGACCGTGCGCGAGATCCTGGGCCCCGGCCTCATGGACCTCGCCCGCTCGAGCCTCCTCTTCGTCTACGCCGTCGGCTTCATGCTGGCCATCGACTGGAAGCTCGGCCTTGTCGCGGCGATGCCCCTCCCGCTGATCACGCTCGTCTTCGTCTGGGTCGGCCAGGTCGTCGAGAAGCGCTATCACGCGGTCCAGACCCAGTTCGGCAACCTCACCACCTATGTGCAGGAGAACTTCTCCGGCGCTCGCGTCGTCAAGGCCTACGTACAGGAGGAAAACGAGGCGCGCGCCTTCGAGAAGGAAGCGATCGAGTTCGAGCGCCGGAACATCGAGTGGGCGCGCCTCTCGATGGCGCTCTGGCCGATGCTCGCCATCCTAGTCGGCGTCAGCATCGTCATCGTCATCTGGATGGGCGCGTACGAGGTCGCGAACGGCGACATCACCGTCGGCCAGTTCGTGCAGTTCATCAGCTACATCACGCTGCTCTCGTGGCCGATGATCAACCTCGGCTGGACGCTCAACATGTACCAGCAGGCCGCCGCATCGATGGCGCGCATCGAGGAAGTGCTCGCGCGCAAGCCGGGCATCACCGACGCGCCCGATGTCCAGCGGGTGGAGCCGCTCCGCGGCACCATCACGATGGAACGCGTTGAGTTCGGATACTTCAAGCGGCCGATCTTGCAGGACATCTCGATCGACGTGCCCGCCGGCATGACGCTCGCGATCGTCGGCCCGACCGGCGCGGGCAAGACGACGCTCGTCAACCTAATCGCCCGCGTCTATGACATCCGCGCCGGCCGCATCGCGATCGACGGCCATGACGTGCGTGACATCCCTCTCGAACAGCTCCATCGTGCGGTCGCGTTCGTACCGCAGGAGTCGTTCCTGTTCTCCGCCTCGCTCGAAGAAAACGTCACGTGGGGCGGCGAGGTCGACGACGCGCACCTGCAGCAGGCGATCGGGCTCGCCCAGCTCTCGAACGACCTGCCGCAGCTCCCCCACGGCATGCGGACGATGGTCGGCGAGCGCGGCGTCTCGCTCTCTGGCGGACAGAAGCAGCGCGCATCGATCGCGCGCGCGCTCGCCCGCAAGGCGCCGGTGCTGGTGCTTGACGACGCGCTCTCGCACGTCGACGCGTACACAGAAGAGCGCATCCTCTCCGGCGTCAAGGAGTTCATCGCCGGCCGGACGGCGGTGATCATCGCGCACCGCGTGTCGGCCGTGAAGTGGGCCGACCAGATCGTCGTCCTCGAAGAAGGGCGCATCATCGAGCGCGGGACGCACGAAGAGCTGATCGCGCGCGGCGGCGCCTATGCGCGGTTAGCGCAGCGGCAGCGGCTCGAGCAGGAACTGAGCGCCGAAGGCATCGACCTCGACGAGGCCGAGGGGTAGCGATGGCCATCCACGGCTACAACGAAGAAGACGAAACGATAGGCAAGGCCTACGACCGCGAGCTGATGGCGCGCCTCTGGTCGCATATGCGCGCCTTCAAGTGGCTCGTGACGCTCGCCATCGTCCTGCTCCTCGGCACGACGGCCATGAAGATCGGCCAGCCGTTCCTGGTGCAGCAGGCGATCGACCGCGACATCAGGCACAGCACCACGGCCGACCTCTGGTGGATCGCGCTCCTCTACCTGGCGTCGCTGCTGCTGATCTTCATCTTCACTTACATCCAGTCGCTCGTGATGGTGTCGGTCGCGCAGAAGGTGATGAACGACATCCGCCTGAAGCTGTTCCGTCACCTCCAGCGGATGTCGATCGCCTTCTACGACTCCAACCCCGTCGGGCGGTTGGTGACGCGGCTCACGAACGACATCATGGCGCTCAACGAGCTGCTCACCGCGGGTGCCATCACCATCATCGCCGATGCCTTCATGATCATCGGCGTCGCCATTGGCCTGCTCATCATCGACTGGCGGCTCGCACTCATCACGCTCGCGATCATGCCGGCACTCGCCGTCATCATGCGCTGGTTCGCGGTGGTGATGCGCAACGCCTTCCGGAAGCAGCGCCTGCACATCGCACGGCTCAACGCGTTCACGGCCGAGCACATCGGCGGCATCCTGCTCGTGCAGCTCTTCGGACGCCAGCGCAAGGACTACGGCGAGTTCCGCAGCCACAACGACAAACTGCTCGGTGCCAACCTCGAAGTAGTGAACGCGTTCGCGCTGTTCGAGCCGGTGGTGGCTTTGGTGAGCGCCGCTACCACAGCGCTCATCATCGTGATCGGCGGCTACTACGTCCTGAACGACTCGCTCACGATCGGCGCGTTCGTCGCCTTCATCCAGCTCGTCGCGATGTACTACAACCCGGTCCGCGAGATCGCCGACCGCTTCAACATCCTCCAGCAGGCGATGGCGTCGCTCGAGCGCATCTTCACCCTCATGGATGAACCCGAAGGCGTGCAGGATACGCCGGACGCCGTTGAACTGCCGGAGAAGGTCGAGGGCGCCGTGGAGTTCGACCACGTCTCGTTCGCCTATGTGCCCGACACCTGGGTGCTGAAGGACATCAGCTTCAGGATCGAGCCCGGCGAGCGCGTCGCGTTCGTGGGCGCGACGGGCGCCGGCAAGTCGAGCATGATCAACCTGCTGCTGCGGTTCTACGACATCCAGATGGGCCGCATCCTGCTTGATGGCGTGGACATCGCCCACGCGAAGCAGCAGCACGTGCGAAAGCACATCGGCCTCGTGCTGCAGGACCCGTTTATCTTCACCGGCACCATCGAAGAGAACATCCGCCTCCGCGATGAGACGATCACGCTTGCGCAGGTGCGGGAGGCGGCGCGCCTCGTCGGCGCGGACCGCTTCATCAACGGCTTCCCGAACAACTACCAGCACCTGCTCGTCGAGCGCGGCGCGAACCTCAGCACCGGCCAGAAGCAGCTGCTCGCCTTCGCGCGCTCGGTCGCGTTCGACCCGGAAGTGATGCTCGTGCTCGACGAGGCGACGGCCAGCATCGACTCGGAGACGGAGGCGCTGATCCAGGAGAGCCTCGACCGGCTCACCGCGCGCCGCACCAGCATCATCATCGCCCACCGCCTCGCGACGATCCGCGATGCCGACCGCATCATCGTGCTGCACCACGGCGAGATCGTCGAGCAGGGCACGCACGACGAGCTTTTGACGCAGCGCGGCCGGTACTACCGCCTGTGGCTGCTCCAACAGCGCGAGACGCCTGAAGACGCCGGCCCGCGCACGCCCACGGCGAGCCGGCCGGCTCCCAGCGAGTAGTCACCTCCTCGCCACGGCTGTTTCGTATACTTGCGCGGCCGTGGCGAAGAGGTGACGTGGACGAGAGCTTCGAAGACTCAACCGAACTGACCCGTGGCGTCGGCGCGTCCCCGCACTACCGGCTCCATGGGCGCGCGATCGTCGCAAGGACTGCGATGCCTGCCGCGCTCGCCGTCGCGGCCGTCGCCGTCGCCCTGCTCGCGCAGTTCGGCATCACGCAGGGCTCGCCGGTGCCGCACCCCGGGTACGGGTACATCCTCGCGGTCGTGCTCTTCGCAAGCGCAGCGTTCGCGGCGGCACGCCAGGGGATCAACATCGAAGCGACGCGCGTTGTCCGCCGCGGGCTCGACCTGCCGGTGCGCTGGGAGGTCGCGGCGCTCGTCGCCGTGCTCGGCGGCGCGATCTTCTTCCGTTTCTTGCACTTCAGCTCGTTCCCGCCGGGCATCTGGTACGACGAGTCGATCATCGGCACGGATGCTCTCTCGATCATCGACAAGCACCACCTGACCGTCTGGCTCGACTCGAACTTCGGCCGGGCGTCGCTCTACCCGTACTTGATGGTGCTGTCGTTCAAGGCGTTCGGGTACACGGTCTTCGCGTTTCGGATCGTGCCGGCGCTCATAGGGATCGCCACCATCATCGCGTTCTACTTCCTCGCGCGGTGGCTACTCGATCCCGTCGCCGCGCTGATCGCGACAGCGCTCTTCGCCGTCTCGCGCTATGCGGTCACCTTCAGCCGCATCTCGTGGGATGCGGCGTTCCCACCGCTGTTTTCGGTGCTGTCCGTGTTCTTCTTGGTACGCGCGCTCGAGACGAAACGCCGGCTCTACTTCGTGCTCGCCGGCGGCAGCCTGGCCGCCGGCATCTACACATACCCGTCGCTGCGCGTGTTGCCGTTCTTCATGGCGTTCCTGCTCGCGTACATCCTCATCGCACAGCGGCACCTCATCCTGCGAAACATCCCCGGCATCGTCATCTACGCGGTGTCGTGCCTCATCGTGATCGCGCCGCTCGGGCAGTTTGCGGTCCTTCACCAGGACAAGTTCCTGTCGCGGACGAAGGCCGTGAGCGTGTTCAAAGAGATCGACACGAAGCACTCCTATCAGCCGCTCAAGGACAACATCAAAGAGTCGATCGAGATGATGAACGTCCGCGGAGACGCGAACCCGCGTCACAACCTCCCGAACGCGCCGATGGTCGACGAGATCACCGGTGCGCTCTTCGTCCTCGGGTTGGCTGTGAGCGTCTGGTCCTTCCGCAACTGGCGCCGGGGCATGCTGCCGGTCTGGTACATTCTGGCGCTCGTCCCCGGCGCGCTGACTATCTCGATCGAGAACCCGAGCGCCATCCGCGGCCTCGGTGCGCTGCCGCCCTTATTCCTCATGGTCGGGCTGGCCGTCCAGTTCCTCTACCGGATCCTGGCCCCTGCCCGGTACGGCGCATCGATGTTCGCTGTCGGGATGGTCGCCCTCGTCGGCGTCAGCGGCGCGCTCAACTACCACCAGCTCTTCGATCAGCAGGCGCACTCGCAGGTTGTCTACGATCAATTCATCCCGGTATTCACCGATGTCGGGGAACTCGCGGCGCGCGAAGCGGCGCACAACGACGTGTACATGACGCAGGAGTTCGCCTCCCATCCCGTCGTGCACGTGCTCACGCGCGGCGAGCAGCCGCACGTGTACAGCCCGAGCGCGCAGATCTCGTTCCCACGAAGCCAGCGCGATGCGTTGCTCATCGTCGACGAGCGCGACTTCGCGATCATCCCGACCCTGCAGAAGCTCTACCCGCACCTGACCCGAACAGACGACGTCGACCCCTACGGCCGCACGTACTTCACGACGATCCGCATCCCCGCGTCCGACATCGATGCGTCGCACAAGCTCGCGCTTTCGACCTACGCGGGTACGAGCGCGCAGGGAGCGCCTGCATCGCAGTCGCACGCGGCCCCCGAGCTCTCATGGTCGGCCGCCGACCTCGCGGACGGCCCGCGCACCGACGTCTTCGACGGCTATCTCTGGGTCGCGACGCTTCCCGGCAACACGGCGATCACGCTGTCGTCACCCGGGCCGGTCGCCGTCGAGATCGATGG
Organism: Dehalococcoidia bacterium; assembly: GCA_036278595.1. Taxonomy (GTDB): domain Bacteria; phylum Chloroflexota; class Dehalococcoidia; order DSTF01; family JACRBR01; genus JADMII01. The sequence continues at coordinate 33,409 of DASUKS010000252.1, read as the reverse complement.
ACGGCAGGTGGCGGCCGGGCAGAACAGCGTCACAACGCCCGCCCAGCGCCTGCCGTTCGGCGAGCACCACGTGCGTCTCATCGCGACGGGCACCGCTCCCGGCGCGGTGACGGCGCGGGTGAGCGTCGATGGCGTCGTGACAGCGGCGGCCGACGCGCTCTACGCCACCACCGCGGGAAACCATGGCTTCCAGGTGGTGTTCCGCGACACACCGGATTTCAGCGGCCCGCCGTCCCTCATCGCCCAGGTGCCGTTCGCCATCGGCGCCGTACCGGTCGGTGCGAAGAGCGTCGAGTATCGTGGCATCTTCAACGTCACGATGCCGGGTACGTACGGCTTCGCGCTCGAAGCCGGCTCGTCGGCGCAGCTCTTCGTCGACGATGCGCTCGTCGTCGACAACGGAGGCAGCCATGCGCCGCGCGAGGTGCGCGCGACCCTGCAGCTCGACACCGGGCCGCACACGGTCTCGATCCAGTACACCAACCCTTCGCCTGCGCCATGGGCGCTCTCCGTGCTACGCCCCGGCGGCCAGTGGACGCTCGCCGACGGCAGCGAATTCACGCCGCCGTCGGGCTACACCGCGCCCGCGATCGTGACGCTCGCGCTTGATCCCGCCTGGGGCGCGAACGGTCGCACGTCATCCGCTGTCGCGCACCCGGACGGCGTGGCGGTGCTGCCTGATGGGAGCGTGGTCATCGGCGAGCGCGGCAAGCTCGCGATCCTCGGGCCCGACGGCGGCGAGCGCGACGTCAGCGTGCCGGTGACGGATATCGGCGACCTCGCCGCGACGCCGGACGGACACGTCGCGCTGCTCGACAGCACGAAGTATTCGCTCTACGTCGTGGATTCCAATGGCGCCGTGCTGCAACACTTCGACGGCGTGTTCGCCTCGGCCGCCGGTGTGGATGTCGCCGCCGGCGCGGTGTACGTCGCCTCGCCGCGCGCCGGCATCGTGTACCGCGTGCCGCTTCCCGATGGCCCCGTCGACCAGCTCTCAATCTCGAACGCCAGCACCGCTGTGAAGGCATCGCAGCCCTCCGACATCGCCGTGGGGCCCGACGGCACGTTGTACATGGCCGACTTCGAGAAGGCGCAGCTCGTGATCAGCCTCGACGGCCTCACATCGCAGAAGACCCTCGGAGCCAACGGCACGGGCGCCGAAGTCCCGCGCGTGGCGCTCGACGGCAAGCTGCTGCTGATGACGGACCCGCTCAACTCGCGCATCATCGTCTTCGACCTGACGGGCAAGCAGCGCGGGCGGTTCCAGTTCCCGCAGGGCGTGCACGCGACCGGGATCGCCGTCGACGCCCAGGGGCGCGTCTACGCCGCCGACAACGAGAGCGGCCGCGTTTACCGGATGATCGTCACGATCCCGGAGTCGGCGCCGGACCTGCAGCCGTAGGCCACGCGTCCTGCCGCGAGCCACGCGCGCCAGTCGCGGGTCACGGCAACGGGTGAACCGCGCGTCAGGCTACAGCAGGGCGGACACCGACTCGCAGAGCCGAAGCAGCGCGTCGCTGCGTGCCTGCAGCGCTCCGTCGATCCCGCGCGGCGACCACGGGTTGAACCGCCCCGGGTGCCCGTAGTCGGTCTGCTCGAAGCGCGCCGTCGCCGTGCCCAGGCGCACGACCAGCGTTCGCGACTTCATCGCATTCGGCGTGCCGTGCGAGGGGTGAAACGCCGGCACTTCCTCCTGTTCCAGTGTGACTTCGAATCGCTGTCCGACGCCGGCCATCATCGTCCGTCCTTCTGCGCGCTAGAACTTCAACTCTTCCGGCTCGGCCGTCGCTGGTTCCGGGTTGTGCACCTCACGCGAACCGCCGCCCTCCGGAGCGCCGACGATTCCGGCTTCTTCCAGCATGTCCATCAGCCGGGCGGCCCGCGGGTAGCCGATGCGCAGCCGGCGCTGCAGCAGCGACGTCGACACCCGGTTGTGCTCGAGCGCCAGCTCCTTCGCGCGCTCGAACATATCGTCGCTCGCGCCCTCCGCCTCGAGCTCGGCCTTCGCATCGACGAGCAGCTCGTCGAACACGGGCCGTTCGATGTCGGCGAAGCGCTCCTGCGTCCAGAAGTCGACCAGCCGCTCGATCTCCTCGTCCGAGACGTACACGCCCTGTAGCCGCTTCGGCTTCGCCGCGTCGGGCGCCATGTACAGCATGTCACCGCGGCCGAGCAGCTTCTCCGCCCCCGCCATATCGAGGATCGTGCGCGAGTCCACCTGCGAGCTCACCGCGAACGCGATACGGGTCGGGAAGTTCGCCTTGATCAGCCCCGTGATAACATCGACCGACGGCCGCTGCGTCGCGATGACGAGGTGGATGCCGGTCGCACGCGCGAGCTGTGCGAGGCGGCAGATCTGGCGCTCCACCTCGAACGGCGCCGCCATCATCAGGTCCGCAAGCTCGTCGATGATCACGACCCAGTACGGCAGCTTCTCCCCGGCACGCGGGCTGCGGTTGTAGCTGTCGATGTTGCGCACCGCGATCGCCGCGAACTTCCGGTAGCGCGACTCCATCTCGTGGATCACCGCCTGCAGCGTACCCACGACCTGGTCCATCTCGACGACGATGTTCGAGAACGCCAGGTGCGGGATCGGCCCGAACGCCGACAGCTCGACGCGCTTCGGGTCGATCATGACGAAGCGCACCTCCGCCGGCGAGGCGTGCATGAGGATGCACGAGATCAGCGCGTTCATGCAGACGCTCTTGCCCGAGCCGGTCGCCCCCGCGATGAGCAGGTGCGGCATGCGCGCGAGATCCGCCACGATCGGCTCGCCGGACACGCTCTGCCCGAGCGCGACCGTGAGCTTGCTCCGCGACGAGTTCTTCTGGAACTGCTGCGCCTGCACCACGCTCCGCAGCGTCACCAGCGACGATGTGCTGTTCGGCACTTCGATGCCGAGCACCGGCTTGCCCGGCACCGGCGCCTCTATCCGGATCGAAGGCGCGGCGAGCGCAAGCGCGAGGTCGTTCGCCAGCGAAGTGATCTGCTGCACCCGCACGCGCGTCCGCGAAACTTCCTCGACGCGCGTTTTCTGGTAGCCGTCCTTGTCGAGCACCGGCTTGTTGTCCTTGTCCCGCTCGATCACGGTCCTCGTCTTGATGTCCCAGCCCGGCTCGATGCCGAACTGCGTCACCGTCGGGCCTTCGTTGATCTGCACGACCTTCGCGTCGACACCGAAGCTCGCGAGCGTCTCCTCGATGACGGAGGCGCGGATCGCGCTGTCGGGCCGCCCGGTCTCTGGTGGCGGCTTGTCCGCGAGCACATCCATTGCTGGCAGCTGCCAGCCGTCGCGCGACCTGCGGTTCCCCTTCGCGTCAACCGTGACGCCGGGCGCGTCGTCGTCGGCGTTCTCCTGCTCCATCTCGGGGAAGAGGCCCGGCTGCACCGGCTCTTCGGCCTCAGTCTCGTCCTCGTCCGCATCCGCGACCGCGCCGCCGGTCTGCGCCCACATCACCGACTCCAGCGGCACGCGCTCGGAGCCCTTCGGTGCCGGCTGCGTCGGGAAGATGAACTCGAACGCCTGCTTCGCCCATGCGCCGAGACGGTGCGGGATGCGCCATCCCCACACCGTCTGCGCGGCGTTCGGGGTCTCGCGCGCCATCGTCGCCGCGGTCTCCGGTGCGGCGAGCACGAACGCCGCTACGCCGAGCACGAGCCACACGAGGATCCCAACCGGGTTCCCCGCGAGCCGATGCCCCAGGTCGCCCCCCGCCGTGTGTGCTGCCATCGAGACATCGCCGAGGCTCCAACGCGGCCGGAAGAACCCGAAGAATCCCAGCAGGAAGAGCCCCGCGCTGAGCCCGATCGCCCACGGCTTCCAGTACGTCCACAGCCGTCGTTGCTCGTTGCGCACGACCAGCCAGCCCGCGTACGCGAGCAGCGCGATCCACGCGAACACGAGCAGTCCGAACGTCTCGACGATGCGGTCGCGCACGTCGATCAGCCCGGGGAAGAGCGGCACCAGCCAGGGGATCGCGAGCAGTCCGACGATCCACATCGCGACGCCGATGCTCTCGCGGCGCAGCAGCAGGTCATGGATGGTGCGGTATGCCGACTGCCCACCGCGCCGCTGGCCGACCGGCTTCGCCGCCGCCTTGCGCTTGCCGCGCCCGCCCGACTTCGCCCGCGTCCTTGCGGCCACCGGCTAGACCTCCACCGCTACCGGCAGCACCATCGGCCGCCGGCGCGTCTCGTCGTACAGGAACTTCGCGATGGCGTCCTTCACCTGCGTGTTTACCGCCGCCCATTCGACGATGTGGTCGGCGCCCTCGAGCGCGCGCATGACTTCGTTCCTCGTGCGCTCCAGCAGGTCCTCGCTCTCATCCATATCGACGAACCCGCGTGAGACGACCTCCGGCCGCCCCGCGACCTGCCCGGTTAGCTTGTCCATCGCGAGGATGACGACGACCATCCCGTCCGAAGCGAGATGCTTGCGGTCGCGCAGCACCACGTGGTCGATGTCGCCCACGCCGAGCCCGTCGACGTAGACGTAGTCCGCCGCCACGCGCTCGGCATAGCGCGCCGAGTTCTCGTCAAGTTCGAGGACGTCGCCATCGGTGAGGATGAAGCTCTCGGTGCCCTGCGCCATCGACTCGGCGATCTGCGCGTGCAGCACCATGTGGCGGTACTCGCCGTGCACGGGCACGAAGAATTTCGGCCGTACGAGCGAGTGGAGGACCTTCAGCTCCTCCTGCGCCGCGTGCCCGCGCACGTGCACCTCTGCGATGCGGTTGTACAGCACGTTGGCGCCGAGCTTGAACAGGTTGTCGACGGTGCGATGCACCAGCGCCTCGTTCCCGGGCACTGCCGAAGCCGACAGGATGACCGTATCGCCTTCGACGATCTTCACGTGCTGGTGGTCCTGGTTCGCCATGCGCGTCAGTGCGGATGTCGGCTCGCCCTGGCTGCCCGTCGTGATGATCGCGAGCTTGTCGTGCGGGACGTTAGGCAGCTCACGGACCGAGACGAGCATACCCTCCGGCGCGCGCAGGTATCCCCGTTCGAGCGCCATGTGCACGTTGTCGATCATGCTGCGGCCGGTGATGAACACGCGCCGCCCCGTCTGCTCGGCGGCGTCGAACACGAGCTGCACCCGGGCGATCAGCGACGCGAACGTCGTCACGATGACGCGGCCCTGTGCCTTCGACATGAGCTGGAGGATCGCGTCGCCCACCAGTTGCTCGGACGGCGTGTAGCCCGGGATCTCGGCGTAGGTCGAATCGCCGAGCAGCAGCAGGACGCCCTCGTGGCCCAGCTGTGCCAGCTTCGCGAGGTCGGTCGACTGCCCCATGACCGGCGTGTGGTCGAGCTTGAAGTCGCCCGTGTGGACGCACGTGCCGACCGGCGTCCTGATCGCGTAGCCGACGGAATCCGGGATGCTGTGCGCCACCTGGAACGGCTCGACGACGAATGGCCCCTCCTCGGCGACGTCGCCGACTGTGATTTCCCGCAGGTCGACGCTCGCCAGAAGACGCGCTTCCTTCAGCTTCACGCTGATCAGCCCGTGCGCCAGCGGCGTGCAGTACACCGGCACGTTGATCTGCTTCAGGATGTACGGCAGCGCCCCCGTGTGGTCTTCGTGTCCGTGCGTGATGAAGATCGCCCGCAGCCGCTTCCGGCTCTCGAGGATGTAGCTCACGTCCGGGATCACGAGGTCCACCCCGAGCATCTCCTCGGACGGGAACATGAGCCCGCAGTCTACGGCGATGAGGTCATCGCCGTACTCGAACAGCATCATGTTCTTGCCGATTTCGCCGAGGCCGCCGAGCGGGATGATCCGGAGGGAGTGCTCTGCCATGTGCTCCTTACAGCAGGCGCATCTGTTGCGCGTCTGCCGGTGTTGATTCCGCGTTCGCCGAGGTCTCGGCCTCGCCGCGCGGTGCGCTCTTTCGCAGCTGCTCGGGCACTTCCTCGCGCGCCGGCGCCGCGTTATTCAGCGTCTTCTCGAGGAACTCCGGCAGCTTCGCGAAGTCCGCTTCGATGACCTTGCGCAGCGTCTGCTGATGCAGCGCCGCCGCCGGGTGGTACATCGGCACGACGATGACGCCGTCCTTCCGTCGCGGCTGTCCGTGCACGCGCGAGATCGACTCGCCCGGGAAGTATCGCTGCATAGAATGGCGGCCCAGCGTTACGATCACCTTCGGCGCGATCAGGTCGACCTGTTCGTCGAGGTACTTCTTGCAGGCCGCGATCTCGTCGGCCTGCGGGTCGCGGTTATTCGGCGGCCGGTGCTTTACGACGTTCGTGATGAACACCTTCTTCCGGTCGAGGTTGATCGATGCGAGCAGTTCATCGAGGAACTTTCCCGAAGCGCCGACGAACGGCCGGCCCTGCTGGTCCTCGTAGAACCCCGGCCCCTCGCCGATGAACATGATCTGCGCGCTCGCGCTTCCTTCGCCGGGCACCGGGTTCGTCGTGCCCTTGTACAGCGCGCAGTCGTGACATACCGCCACCTGCCGCGCGATCGCCGCGAGCGCCTGCCGCTGTTCAGTCGCGTCCATGCGATCTCCCTCTCAGCCAGTCAGCGCGGAAGCGCTCGCGCCGGGCAGCCGGATCTGCCGGGCCGGCACGTGCACGAGCGTCCGCGTGCCCGCGTGCGTCCCGAGGACGCGGCCCAAGATCAGCGTCGCCGCCAGACCCCACTCGATGTTGCCCGCGTGCAAGTAGCCGATGACGCCGGATGCGGCGATGAAGCAGATGACGGCGAGCGATGTCGCGTGCGCGCGGTGCTGTGAGAGCGTCAGCTGTCCGGTCGGCAGCGGCACCATGACCGCGCCGCCGCCGCCGCCCGTGAGCCCGCTGAAGGCGCCTCCGGCCGCGCCGGTGATGGCGCTGCGGGCGCCCCGAACTCCCGTCGTCCTCGCACTCCTGGCGGCCGTCGTCACAGTCGCGATGATATCACAGTAGCCATTCTCCGAGACAGAAGCGGCTTATCTGATCGATCCGATGATCCGAAGCTACGCGCAGTCACCGCGACTTCTCGTAGATGCGCTCCATGATCGCGATCACGCGTCCGAGCGCCGTCCGGTCACGCTCGTTGAGGCCTGCCAGGTGCCCGGCGAGGAACGTGCTGCGCCGCCGCCGGCCCTCTTCGATGACGCGCCGCCCGCGCGCTGTCGCTTCGATCCACGTCAGGCGGCCGTCGCGGCGGTCGGCCCGTTTCTCGACATAACCATCGCGCTCGAGTGCGGCCACCAGGCGGGTCATGGTTGGGCGCGATACCTGCTCCATCGCCGCCAGATCGCCGAGCGTGCGGGGCGTCCCGAACGCCACGCACGAGAGCGCGGACATGCGCGACGCGCTCAGGCCGAAGTGCAGGTCCTCGCGCCGGATGCGCCGCATCAGGTGCAGCACGGCGCCATGGAGCCGCATCGCGACCGCGAGTTCGGGGGTGTCGTCGGGTGTTGACGGTGGTGCCGGCACGGGATTAAGTTAGCAAAGCTAACGATCTCCCGAAAGCGAGGTGATGCCATGGAACCGGTCCCATCACTCTTCAAGGCCGTCTACGATGGCGACGCGCAGGCGCTCGCCGCGATGCTCGGTGATGACCCGTCGCTCGCTCGTGCCCGCAACGCCGACACGCTGTCGGTGCTGCACTTCGCGCGCTTCATGGGTAAAGCGCAGATTCTCGAGACGCTCATCGCCGCCGGCCCGCCGCTCGACGTCTTTGAGGCCGCCGCGCTCGACCGCCTACAGCGCGTCGCCGAGCTCGCCGGCGCGGATCGGGTCCTGCTCGCCGCCCGCTCCGCCGATGGCTTCACCGCGCTCCACCTGGCGTCGTATTACGGCGCGCCTGACACCGCGCGCTGGCTGCTGGAGAACGGCGCTGACGTCAATGCGATGACAGAGAACTTCTTGGAAAACATGCCGATTCACGCGGCCGCCGCGGGTCGTCATATCGACATCTGCGCCCTGCTCCTGGAGCGTAGTGCGGACGTCAACGCCCGGCAGCATGGCGGCTTCACGCCGCTGCATACGCCCGCCCAGCACGGCGACCGTGCGATGGTCGAGTTGTTCCTGGAGCGCGGGGCGGATCCGGAAGCGAAGACCGACGAGGGCAAGACGCCGGCCGATATCGCGAGCGGGCAGGGAAACATCGAGATCGCGGCGCTGATCAGGGCCGCGGCGGCTTAACTCCGGGCGCCAAGGATGCTGTGGCCCTCGACGAGCTTCGCCAGCAGCACGCCCATGATGTACAGCACGACGATCGGCACCGCGACGACGATCTGCGTGATCGGATCGATCGACGGCGTGACGATTGCCGCCACCACGAACGCCAGCAGGATCGCGTACCGCCACCAGCCGATGAGCTTTCGTGACGTCACGACGCCGATCTTCGCCAGCCCCATGATGACGAACGGCATCTCGAACACCAGGCCCGTCATCAGCAGCAGGCGCGTCACTGTGTCGATGTACGTCTGCACGCCGATCGTCGCCTCGACATCGTTCGTGTTCGGCTTCAGCAGGAAGCGCAGCGCCGGCGGCAGCTCGAAGTAGTACGCGAACGCCATGCCGAGCACGAACATCAGCGAGGCGCCGATCACGATCGGATAGAGCCAGCGCTTCTCCTGTTTCGTCAGGCCCGGTGCGACGAACGCCAGCAACTCGTACATGATCACGGGCATCGCGATCGCGATGCCGAGCAGCAGCGAAACGCGGAAGTACGTGCTCCAGTAGTCGAGCAGCTGGAACTGGTGCAGCTTGAAGCCGGGAATCTGGTCCTGCGCCGGGATCACGAGGAAGTGGATCGCGTACTTCGTCAGGGGCCACACAGAAGCCCCGACGGCCACGATGAGCGCGATCGCGCTGATCATCACGCGTGTGCGCAGCTCCTGCAGGTGCTCGATGATCGTGAGCACCTTGCCGTCATCTGCGTGGTCGTACGCTGGGGCGTTCGCGGTCATCCGGCCTCGCCGGCGGGCTCAGGCGCCGTGACGGCGCCGCTCGCCTGCACCGGCGGTTCCGGCTCAGGCTCGGGAATCACTTGCATCGTCTCTGCTGAAGCCGCGGTAGCGCCGTTCGTGACAGGGACCGCTCCGTTCGTGGCCGGCACTGCGCCGTTCGTGGCGCCGTTGCTCGCCGGCTTCGTCCCCGCCGCTTCGGCGTCGGCCCGCGCGCCGCGGATCGCATCCGTCAGCGACTTCGTCGCGGAGTTCAGCCCTTCGCCGATCTCCTTCCACTGGCCGCGGTCGGTCTCGGTCTCCTTGTCGAACTCCGCGATCACCTCGTTGAACTCGGCCGCCAGGCTCCCGGTGTACTTCCGGACCTCACGGATCGTGCGGGCAATGTCCGCCGCGAGCCGGGGGAGGCGCTCCGGGCCGACGAACACGAGGGCGACGACGAGGATGACGATCAGCTCGGCGGGACCGACCCCGAGGAAGTTCATAGCTCTGAATTGTACGAGGTTGAGGAGAGGGATCCCAAAACCACCACCGATCGGGCGAACGAGATGCCGCCAGAGGCAAAGACACCGGCCGCTGGCCGGTGTCGCGCGACGTCAGTGGTTGCGCTCGCGCTATTCGTCCTCGACGCCCAGGTCCTTCAGGTAATCGACGGCGTCCTGCACGGTCGCGATCTTCTCGGCGTCCTCATCAGAGATCTCGAGGGTCTTGCCGTCCTTCGAGAACTCCTCTTCCATCGACATAATCAGTTCGACGAGGTCGAGCGAGTCCGCGTTCAGGTCATCGACGAAGGACGCGCTCGGCACGACCTGGTCCTCTTCGACCCCGAGCTGGTCGACGATGATCTTGCGCACCCGTTCGAAGACTGTTGCCACTGTTGAGCTCCCTCTTGTCCGCCACCCGGCGGGTTGAGCACGCGCGTGTTAACCGGCGAGTGACAGGCTGACGGAACCGAGCACGCCGTTGATGAACTTCGCCGAGTTGTCGCTACCGTAGATCTTGGCGAGCTCAACGGCCTCGTTGATCGCCGCCCGAATGGGCGCCCCATTATTCATGAGGATCTCCCGTATCGCAAGACGGAGGATGTTGCGGTCGATCGCGCTGATCTGGGCGACCGGCCACTGCGGCGCAGCCTGCCGGATCACGTCGTCGATGGACTCGCGCTTCTCGATGACGCCGCTGAGCAGCTCCTGCGCGAACGTCCGCTGCGACTCGGAGAGATCCTCCTCCGCCGAGAGCCGGTCGAGCGCCTGCAGCGGGTCGTGTCCCGAGACGTCGCCCTCGTAGAGAGCCTGGAGTGCGGCTACTCGGGACTTGCGGCGGGGATTCGCGGTCATCAGTACATCACCAGCCCGCCATCCACCGTAAGCACGTGCCCCGTGACGTAGCGCGCCTCCTCGGACGCGAGGAATACCGCGGCCGGCGCGATATCGTCCGGCGTGCCGGTGCGGCCCATCGCCACCATCCGCATGATCTCCCCACGTTGCGCTTCCGTCAGGTCGCGCGTCATCTCCGTATCCACGAAGCCCGGCGCGATCACATTCGCGGTGATGTTGCGCGACGCGACTTCCTTCGCCACCGCCTTCATGAAGCCCGCGATTCCCGCTTTCGCCGCCGCGTAGTTCGCCTGCCCCGCGTTCCCGACGATGCCCGCGACGCTGCTCACGGACATGATCCGGCCGTAACGCTGGCGGACCATCGGCCGCAGCGCTGCCTTCGTCACGCTGAATGTGCCCTTCAGGTTCGTATCGAGCACCGTATCCCACTCTTCTTCGGACATCCGCAGGATCAGATCGTCTCGCGTGACGCCGGCGTTATTTACAAGGATATCAATGCGGCCGAAGGCCGCGATCGTCCGTTCGACGAGCGCCGCCGCCTGCGCCGGGTCGCTGACGTCTCCGGAGAGGACGATTGCGCGGCCCTCGCCGCCGCACTCGCCCGCAGTCTGCTCCGCCGCCGCCTGGTTGCTCGCGTAGTTGACCGCGATCTTCGCCCCGTGCGCGGCCAGCGCGAGCGAGATCGCCCGCCCGATGCCGCGCGACCCGCCGGTCACGAGCGCGACCTTGTCCGTCAGGTCGAAGAGGCGGTTCATGGCTGCAGCGAAGCCATGCTGTTGATGTTCCTGGTCTCAGCCTGCGCGGCGATGCGCTTGATCAGCCCCGTCAGCACCCGCCCCGGCCCGACCTCGATGAACGTCTGCACGCCGTCCGCGGCCATCCGCTCGACGCAGTGCACCCAGCGTACGGGATGCGTGAGCTGGTAGACCAACTCGCCGGCGATCGTCGCCGCATCGCTGATCGGCTCCGCCCGGTCGTTGGCGACGAGCGGCACTGGCGCGTCCTGCAGTCCCGCCTCCACGATGAGCGCGCGGAACGGCTCGGCCGCCGGCCCCATGAGCGATGTGTGGAAGGCGCCGCCGACGTCGAGCAGCATCGCGCGTTTGGCGCCGCGCTCCAGCGCCAGCTTGCACGCGTGCTCGACCGCCGCGACCAGCCCGCCGATCACGATCTGCGCCGGCGAGTTGATGTTGCACATCTCCGCGCCGGTCTCTTCGCAGACCGCCGCCGTCCGCTTTTCGTCGAGGCCCATGACGGCCGCCATCTTCCCCGGCGACTGCTCCGCCGCTGCCTGCGTCAGCTTCCCGCGCGCTTCGACCAGCCGGACCCCCGTCTCGAAGTCGAGCGCTCCGACGGCGACGAGGGCGCTGTATTCGCCGAGGCTGTGCCCGGCGACAAATGCCGGTGCGTCGCCAAGCGAGCCGGCTTCCTTCGCCGCTGCGAGGCAGGCCAGGCTCGTCACGAAGATCGATGGCTGGGAATTGGACGTCTTGCCCAGATCCGTCGCCGGGCCTTCGAAGCACAGTTGCGAGATTGGGCGGCCGAGGATCGCGTCCGCGCGTTCGAATACCTCACGCGCCGCCGGCGACTGGTCGAAGAGATCGCGACCCATGCCGGGCTCCTGCGAGCCCTGCCCGGGAAACACCCACGCGATGGTGCTGTGGCCCATCGGCGTCAGCGGTTCCCGCGGCGCACGCTATTCGGCAGCCTTCGGACGCTGGATCGCGACGGCATCGGCGCGCTTGTAGAACCCGCACGTCGGGCAGGCCGTGTGCGGCAGCCGCAGGTTGCGGCACTGAGGGCAGCGCGTAAGCCCGGTCGGCTTGAGCGCCAGATGGCTGCGCCGCTTGCCCTGGCGAGCCTTCGGGTACTTACGCTTTGGCAGAGGTGGCACGCTGTGCGCTCCTTTTCGAAAGTCGAGCCAGTCTAGCAGGACTCCAACGCTCGCGCGAACGTCGGCGGCCGGTGGTCAGAGCCGCAGGTTGGCGAGCTTCTCCCATCGCGCGTCGACCTGCTCGCGCGTGCACGGATGGTCGCCGCTCATCTCCTCGCCGCATACCGGGCACAACCCGGGGCAGTCCTCCCGGCACAACGGCGCCATCGGCAGCGCCGCCGTCCAGTACTCGCGTACAGCGCGGCTCAGGCCGAGGATGTGGTGCTCGTCGATCCGATACGCCTCGTCGGACCCCTCCGGCAACGCGACGTGCGCCCCCGTAAGGACGTCGACCGTCGGCACGTACTCCTCCTCGAACGCGATCTCGACGGGATACGTGATCGGCCGCAGGCACCGGCTGCACTCGCCCCGCGCGTCGCCGCGCACCGTTGCGCGCACGAGGATCCCGTTCGGCGTGCGGTCCATCCGCGCGTGGCCTGCGACGTGATGCGTCTCGCCGTCGACGACAATGTCGTCGTCGAACTCGTACTCCCGCGTGGCGCCGGTGTGTTCCCGGAGGAGGGAGGAGACGTTGAATTCCATGCTCGCCTCCCATCATTGAGGATGCACTCAGGGTATCCGAGGCTTTACCAATCTCTCAACTCGCGGCTGTCACGGTATCGTCACACGACGGCGATGGCCTATAATCGCCTCGACGCACCGCTGTTCCCGGTCGAGCGATGTCTGCGCACGGATCCGCCGCTCGCGTTCTTGTCGCTGCGGTTTGCACGCGCGGCACCTTGGGTCATCATGCTGGCAGGACCAACCATGAGTCTCCTCACCGATCTCTGGAAGCTGCAGGAGATCGATCTCGCGCTCGACGCGCGCCGTGCGTCGTCCGACGACGCCGAATCGCGCCTCGGCGAGAGCGAAGACGTCGTCGCGGCGAACGTGCGCGCGGAGGAGCTCGAGCAGGAGCTGCAGCGCGCCCGCGCGGCCCAACACGATGTGGAGACGGAAGCCGATGATCTGCGGTCAAAGATCGGCCCGATCGAGACGAAGCTGTACGGCGGGAGCGTGCGAAACCCGAAGGAGCTCGCGGACCTGCAGGCGGACGTCGAGCAGATGAAGCGGCACCTCTCGACGCTCGAGGACCGCGATATCGAAGCGCTCGGCGCCGTCGAGTCGGCCGAGTCGGAGTCGCGGACCGCCGCCGCGGAGCGCGAGGCGGTGCAGGCGGCATGGAAGGCCGAGCAGGACGAGTTGCACGAACGGATCGGCGAGCTGCGCACCGAGATCGCCGACTTCGATGCGCAGCGCGCGGGCCAGGCGGAGTACATCCCCGCGGACACCCTGAAGATGTACGATCGCCTGCGCATGGCACACAACGGGCGCGCGCTGGCGCGGCTCGATCGGAATCTCTGTACCGGCTGCCGCATATCGCTGCCGGTCAACCTGGTCACCCGGGCGAGGGGCGGGAGCGCGCTCGTGCAGTGTCCGAACTGCGAGCGCATCCTCGTGGCGTGATGGATGAGGGCTATAGGGTATTTTCGCGAGGCGGCCGCCGGCGGCTCGACCATCGCGCAACAAAATAAGGCCTTCCTCGACTACTGCGGTCGAGAGGGCATCGAGCCCGGCGATACGCTCGCCGAGGATGTCTCGGCGAACGGCTACGCGCCGGCGTTCCGGCAGCTCGTCGATCGCGTGCGCGCTGCGCATGGCCATCTCCTGGTCGTCGTCCCTTCCGTCGACACGCTCGGCTCGTCGCGTCGGGAGTCCATCTTTCGCTGCCTGCAGCTCGAGACGCTCGGCGCGCGCATCGCGTCCGCCGACGGCGCGCTGATTCAGGGCGAGAGCCAGCTCGCCGCGTGGCTGCGCGACGACGACGCCGAGAACGTCAGCGACCGGGTGCGCGCCGCGATGCGCCGCAAGGCCGTGAAGGGCGAAGTGCTCGGACGCCCGCCGTACGGCTATAAGGTCGGGAGCCGCCGCAGGCTCGAGCTCATCCCCGAAGAGGCCGTCGTCGTCCGCTACATCTTCCGCCTCTACCTCCAGGAGCATCTCGGCATCCGCCTGATCGCGCGGCGGCTCAACGAAGAAGCGCTGAAGACGCGGCGCGGCGGCAACTGGAGCATGGTGAGCATCCGCGACATCTTGAGAAACCGCGCTTACCTCGGCACCTACTCGCGCTTCGGCGTCCGCGTCCCCGGCAGCCATCCGCCGCTCGTCTCAGAGAGCGACTTCCGGATGGTGCAGGACCGGCTGAACGCAAAGCGCACGAGCTACGCGCCGCGCGTGCTCTCGCAGTTCCTGCTCTCCGGTCTTGCCGAGTGCGGCTATTGCGGCAACAAGCTGATCGGCGTCAGCCGCCGCCAGTCATGGAAGCGCCGCGACGGCCGGGTCATGTCGAACGCCTATCGCTATTACCAGTGCGAATCGCGCACCAACCAGAGCGTCTGCGGCTATCACACGCGCCGCGCCGCCGCGCTGGAGGACGAGGTGCGGGCAGCGCTGGATCGAGCGGTCGAGGATCGGGCGAGCACCGCGCCCGACCATGCTCCCGCGCGCAGCGGCGGCGCCCACGAGCGTGAGGTCGAGCGCCTGCGCGCGCGGGCCCGCGCCGTCGAGCGCCGGTTCGAGGGCCTCGTTGCAGACGTCGCGAAGGGGCGCCTCGCGAAGGACCGGCTCTACACCCTCGCGCGCGAGGCCGCCGAAGAGGCGCTCGCCATCACCGACGCGCTCGAAGCGGCGGAGCGCCGCGCGCACGGCGCATCCGAGGCGCCGGAGCGCGACGAGGAGGTCCGCAAGCTCGTTGCGGGATGGACAGATACCACGTTCGACGACCTCCGCGCCCGCCTGCGCGACGCCGTCGCGAGCATCACCGTCACTGACGACGACGTGCGTGTCATGCTGCGCTGATGGCTTCGAAGAGCATGACCGTCCCCGGTGAGGCTTCGTATGTCCTCGCCCGGCTCCGCGACTTCGCGGCGCAGCACGGCGCCGGCATCGACGAGGCCGCGTTGCAGAACGGGACCCGCGTCCGCATCGCGGCCCCCGTGCGCGCCGGCCTCAACGTGTATCCGTCGAAAGACGGCGGCTGCAAGATCGTCTTCGACCAGCCGGACGCGCCGGTCGCCGACGAGATCGCCGCTGCCATCGGCGCGGCACCGTCCGCGCCCGGCAAGCACAAGGACGCGGGCGGCGTCCTCGCGCCGGCGGTGCCCGATGCCGCGTGCTGGGTCGGCAGCGACGAGAGCGGTAAGGGCGACTTCTTCGGCCCGCTCGTCGTCGCCGCCGTCGCGCTCGATGCGACATCCTGGCGCGTGCTCGAGGCGCTCGGCGTACAGGACAGCAAGCGCCTGACGGACGCGCGCATCGGGTCGATCGCGGCGCAGATCCGCGACGTTGCCCCGCATGAGGTCATCACGATCATGCCGCCACGCTACAACGAGCTCTGGCGGACGTTCGGCAACGTGAACCGCCTCCTCGGCTGGGCGCACGCCCGCGCCATCGAGGACGTGCTCGAGCGCGCGCCGCAGGCGACCGCCGCCGTCGCCGACCAGTTCGGCGACGAATCGATCATCCGCAAGGCGCTGTTCGAACGAGGCCGTACGGTCACCCTCGTGCAGATGCATCGCGCGGAGAGCGACCCGGCCGTCGCTGCCGCCTCCGTGCTCGCGCGCGCGGAGTTCGTGCGCCGCCTCGACGCGCTCGGCCGCGACGCCGGCGTCCGTCTGCCGAAGGGCGCCTCGGCGCAGGTCGATGCCGTCGCGCGCGCGCTCGTGCAATCGCGCGGTCGCGACGCGCTGTCGTCGTTCGCGAAAGTGCACTTCAAGAACGCGCAACGCATCGCGGGTTGATCGTCGCCGTCCGACCAGAAGCTATACTGCGATGCCAGCGGGCCGGGTGGCCGCTCCCGGTGACGGGAGAGGAAAGTCCGAACTCCACAGGGCAGGGTGCCGGCTAACGGCCGGGCGCTGCGAAGCGACGGAAAGTGCCACAGAAACACACCGCCGGGCGGTGACGCCCGGTAAGGTTGAAATGGTGCGGTAAGAGCGCACCGGCGTCGTGGAGACACGGCGGCCGGGTAAACCCCACCCGGAGCAAGGCCTAATAGGGGACCGCGCCCGCAAGGGCTAAGGGCTGCCCGTCCGAGCGTCCCGGGTAGGCCGCGTGAGCTGCGGGGCAACTCGCAGCCAAGATAGATGGCCACCGCCCGGCAACGGGTACAGAATTCGGCTTACAGGCCCGCTGGCTCTTCTCCCCCAATCCCCGCCACGGTTTAGCGCCGGAGCCGACGCTTCGCTGGCCACCGGCGGCGCGCTTCGATCCGGCGCGCGACGCGCCGCTATACGTTGGCTCCGTCCGATGCACGCAACCGCCGGTTTGCGCGAGCCGCCGCGCACAGACCACAATGCGCCCGCTCCTGAAGGAGGATCAGCATGCGAACATGGATCATCGGCCTGGTTGCCGTCGCGGCGTTGCTCGCCGCCTGCGGAAGCGGCAGCGGCAATACCAACGACAAGTCGTCGAACGACCAGAACGCGCCGGCCGCGAACTCAACGAGCGTCGCGCGCCCCGACATCTCGGGGCAGTCGACGCAACCCGTCGCGCAGCCGACGCAGCCCGCCGCCGCCGCGCCGACCTCATCGCAGCCGGCGGCGACCGACGGCAACGCCCCGGGCATCCCCACCGTGACGGGCGACGTCCAGACCACGGCCGATGGCCTCAAGTACATCGACATCACGGTCGGCAACGGCCAGCAGGCGAAGCCGACCGACACGGTTACGGTGAACTACACCGGCTGGCTCACGGACGGCACGAAGTTCGACGCCTCGGCGGACCACGGTGGCCCCGCGACGTTCCCGCTCAGCGGTGTCATCCCCGGCTGGACCGAGGGCGTCGGCTCGATGAAGGTCGGCGGCAAGAGGCGCCTCATCGTCCCGGCGCCGCTTGGGTACGGCGCGGGTGGATCGCCGCCCGTGATCCCTCCGAACGCCACGCTCATCTTCGATGTCGAGCTGCTCGCGATTCAGTAGCATGCGGTTGTGGCCCGGGAAGAGCACGAGCGAAAGGAGTCCGCGCATGGCTGAGGAAGTGACCACGCCGAGTGGACTGAAGTACACGGACGAGGTCGTCGGCAGCGGCGACGCGCCCTCGAAGGGCAAGAAGGTCCGTGTCCACTACACCGGCAAGCTGACCAACGGCAAGAAGTTCGACAGCTCGCACGACCGCAAAGAGCCGTTCGAGTTCACGATCGGCGTCGGGCAGGTGATCCGCGGTTGGGACGAGGGCGTCATGTCGATGAAGGTCGGCGGTAAGCGCCAGCTCACCATTCCGCCGGATCTCGGCTACGGCGCCCGCGGCGCCCCGCCCGTCATCCCGCCGAACGCCGACCTGATCTTCGACGTCGAGCTGCTGGCCGTCGGGTAGCCGTCGCCGCGCCGCCGACGTCCATGTCGCACCTCGAGCTAGTGACGATCATCGTCGCCGAATACGATCCCGCGATCGCGTTCTTCGTCGATGTCCTGGGTTTCGATCTGGTCGAAGACTCGCCGTCGCTCACGAACGACGGGCGTCCGAAGCGATGGGTCGTCGTCCGCCCTCCGGGCACTCAGACGGGCATCCTGCTCGCGCGTGCCGACGGCGATGTACAGCAGGCCGCCGTCGGCAACCAGATGGCGGGTCGTGTCGGCTTCTTCCTGCGCGTCGCGGATTTCGATGCCACGTACCAGCGCATGCGCTCCGCGGGCGTCGAGTTCGTCACGCCGCCCCGTACGGAACCCTATGGCCGGGTCGCCGTCTTCAGGGACATCGCCGGCAACAAGTGGGACCTGCTTGGCCCCGAATGACGGCAGTTCTCTCGTTGAGCCGCCCGTCTGCGATCGGGAGCTACTCGCCGTCCGCCGCCAGCGCCGCGGCATCCGCTTTCGGCGGATACACGGGGGCGAGAAACGACAGGACGGCGTCGTTGAACGCCGCTGGCTCCTCGAAGTACGCCGAGTGCCCGCTCCCGGCGATCACCCGGAACTGCGAGCCCACGACCGCGCGATGGCATCGCTCGATGATCGCCGGCGGCGTGATTGCGTCGTGGTCGCCGACGAGGAACAGCACCGGGAAGTCCGCCTCCGCCAGGCGCTCGGCCGAGCTGCCCCGATAGCCCGGAGGCGGTGGCGCGAGGAAGTCCTTTGGGCGCGGCGGATTCAGCCGCGCGATCGAGCGGTACAGGAAGTGCAGGTGCGGCGCCCGCCTCCGCAGCCCTGGCGAGATCGCCCGCTGCATCAGCGTCTTCTGCCCCATTGGGCTCGCCCGATGCTCCTCCTGCAGCGACCGCACGTCGTCGTCGACGGCGCCTCCGGTGGTGCCGGCGAGCACCATGGCCGCGCACCGGCCCGGATTCCGCAGCGCGAAGCCGACCGCCGTCCGTCCGCCCATCGACTGGGCGACGATCGCCGCCCGTTCGATCCCGAGGAAGTTCAGCAACTCCCGCAGGTCCTCGTGGAACGCCATCCGCCCGCGCGCCTCGTCGCCCAGTGCGTCGCGCGAGCGCCCGAACGCCCGATGGTCGAAGGTGATGCAGCGATAGCGCTCGGCGAAGACCGGCACCTGCTGCCACCAGCTCAGGTGGTTGCCGCCGGCGCCATGAGCCAGCACGACTGCCGGGCCGGAGCCGTGCGACTCATAGTAGAGGTCGATGCCGTTGACCGGTGCGAAGGGCATACGACGAGTCTAGAGCGTCGCAGGGCGACAAAAAACCGCGAGGCTGGCATTCCTCGCGGTTCTTTCGGTCTGGGCCCGGACGCTGATTCTGTTTGGCCCCGATTGTGAGCGCCCGGGCCGTTCGTGTTCCCCATTGTGCAGGAGGTCAGTCGCACTCAGGAGAGAATCCCTACAGCGGCATCATAGGGATCAGGCGTTAAACGCCCATTAAACGCCGCCTAACAATGCTTGGGATTCTGCATCGGGCTGACGGGCACTCGACGGGCTACTCCGGACGGTCGGTGGCTAGCCGTCGCGTCCGCTCGTGCTCGTACGCCGCGCCCGCCGCCTCGAAGACGATCGCCGCCGCCTCGAAGCCGCTCTGGGCATCCTCAACTTGACCCGCAACCATTGCCACCTCTGCCAGACCGCGCACGCAGCGGCCCGCGTCGACCGGGCACCGCTGGTCGCGCGCCCACCGCAGGCCCGTCTCGAAGTGGCGCCGCGCCTCGTCAAGCTCGCCGAAGCGCAGCGCGAGCGCCCCGCGCGCCACATCGAGCGACCGCCCCTGCAGCGTGCAGTAGCGGTCCGGGAGCGCGCTCTCGGCGTCCCGTCGCGCGATCGCATCGCGCACCTCCCGCACGAGGTCCTCGGAGCCGAGCGCCACGAGGCAGTCCGTCGCGACCGGCGCCTCCTCCGCGAAGCTCACGCCCTCGCGCGCCACCGCTGCCCACTCTTCGAGCTCGCGCGTCGCCAACTCCTCGCGTCCTGCGATGAAAAACATCCCCGCCGCCGCGCAGTGGATTTGCGAGAGCGCGGTCAGCGCGCCGCCGCCCGCCGCCGGCTCGACGAGCAGCCGCAGCGCCTCGTCGATATCGCGGCGCTGCTGCGCGATCCACATCCGGTACAGGTCGGCGCGGAAGTCCACCCCGCCCGACAGGTCGCCGAGCAGCCGCTCGCACTCCTCGATCTCGTTCTGCGCGAACGCGATGCCGATGACGTCGATCAGCGCGAGTTGCTCCTGGAAGCGCAGGTGATGCGCGCGCGCGTACGCGACGGTCTCGTTCAGGGTCCGCAGCCCCTCCCGCAACTGCCCGATCTGCAGCAGCCGGAATCCCAGGGCACGAAGCGGGCCCGCCGCGACATCCGGGTCGCTGAGCGTGGCGAGCGTCTCGTGCGCGCCGTGCATCACCGACCTGAACTCATCGACCCTGCCCGCCTCGATCGCCTCCCATGCCTCGTCTTGCTTGCGTGCCTGCAGGATGTCGTCGAATCCACGCGCCTCGGCGATCACGAACGCCTCGCTCCATCGCCCGCTGCGCAGCAGGAGCAGCGCGCGCAGGTGCGGATCCCGGTCACCGAGCGCGTCGAGCGCTTCGTCCGCCATCTCGCGTTGCTTGTCGGGCGGTCCCCAGATCCGAAGGATCCCGACCGTCGCGCACGCCTGCCCGATGCCGTCGCCCACGTCGCGCGCCAGCGAGATCGCGCGACGCAGCGAGCGCCATGCCGGCCGCACCTGCGCATCGAACCAATAGCAGCGCCCGAGCGCCGTCAGCAGCGCGAGCTCGTCCGAAGCGCATGCGGGGTCACCGGCGATGAACGTCAGCGCGCGCTCGTACGCGTCCGCGGCCGCGATCCACTCCGTCGCCGCTGCGGCCCGATCCGCCTCCGCGCGCGCGTTCGCGAACTGTTCCGTCTGCTGGCTGTCCAGGTCCGCCTCCCTGCAGTTCGTGGTGCGTCATTGACCGGTGCGAGAGCCTGAGTTAGTGTAGATATGACACTAAGTCTTGGTGAGGTGCCCGTGACGCAGCGATACGACTATATCATCGTCGGTTCCGGCATCGCCGGGCTTTACGCCGCCCTCCTCGCGCGCCGTCACGGCTCCGTCTGCGTGCTCACGAAGGGCGGCATCGACGAGTGCAACACCAAGTACGCGCAGGGCGGCATCGCCGCCGCGATCGGCGTCGACGACGACCCTGAATTGCACCTCAGGGACACCATCGAGGCTGGCGCCGGCCTGGTGGACGTCGGGGCCGCGCGTATCCTCGTAGAGGCCGCCGCCGACCGCATCCACGACCTCGTGGACTTCGGCGTGCCGTTCGATAGCGACGACGGCGTCGTCGCGCTCGGCCGCGAGGCCGCGCACAGCCGCAACCGCATCCTGCATGCCGGCGGTGACAGCACGGGCGCGCACATCGAGCTCTCGCTCGGCGGCCTCGCGCGCATGTCGCGCATTACCATCAAGGAGTTCGTCCAGGTCGAGGAGATCGTCGTCGAAGGTGGCCGCGCCGTCGCGCTGAACGCGATGGACACGCGCACGAACGTCAGCGAGCGCTTCGATGCTGGCGCGATCGTACTGGCCACCGGTGGTTCCGGCCAGCTCTTCCGCGTGAGCACCAACCCCGACGTCACGACCGGCGACGGAATTGCCCTCGCGTACCGGGCCGGCGCGGAGGTGCAGGACATGGAGTTCGTGCAGTTCCACCCGACGGCGCTGCGCATGCCCGGTGTGCCCATCTTCCTCATCTCGGAAGCCGTGCGCGGCGAGGGCGCGGTGCTGCGGAATGCGTCCGGCGAGCGCTTCATGCCGCGCTACGCCGAACAGGCGGAGCTGGCCCCGCGCGATGTCGTCGCGCGCTCGATCGTCAGTGAGATGCAGGCGACCCGCACGGACCGCGTCTATCTCGACGTCACCCACCTCGATGCGACGCGCATCAAGGCGCGCTTCCCGCAGATCTACCGCTACTGCTTCGACCATGGTCTCGACATAACGCGGGAGCCGATCCCGGTGTCGCCCGCCGCGCATTACCTGATGGGCGGCGTCCGCACGAACACATGGGGCGAGACGTCGTTGCCCGGGCTGTACGCTTGCGGTGAGGTCGCCTGCGCGGGCGTCCACGGGGCTAACCGTCTCGCCAGCAACTCACTGCTCGAGACCGTCGTCTTCGCAAAGCGCGTCGTCCAGCGCACGCTCGAGCAGGAGCGCGAAGCGGCGAGCCTCACAGTGGACGCGCGCGAGCTGCCACCGTTCGCGCAGGAGGCCGGCGCACCGCCCGATCGGCAATCGCTCCAGTCGTTGATGTGGGATAAGGTGGGGATCGTGCGCGGTGGCGACGGTCTCGAGTACGCGACGCAGCAGTTGGCTGCCTGGCGGGCGGCGCTCCCGCCGCCGCACGACCGGCCGTCGCACGAGCTGGCCAACATGCTGCTCGTCGGGCGGCTCATGGCCGTCGCGGCGCTCGAACGCGAGGAGAGCCGCGGTGCGCACTATCGTACCGACTTCCCGGACCGCCGAGAGGACTGGCGGCGGCACATCACCTTCCGCAGGGACGTGAGTTGATCGAAGGCACGGCGCCGCTTCCACGCCACATCGTCGAACCGCTCGTCCTCGCCGCACTCGACGAAGACGCCGCCTTCGACGACGTTACCACGCGCGCGCTCGTCCCCCCGGACCAGTGGGGTCGCGGCACGCTCGTGGCGAAGGAGCTCGGCGTGGTCGCCGGACTCGGCGTCGCCGCCGCGGCGATGGCCGCGCTCGACGACCAGGTTTCATTCGACACGTTCGTCGCCGATTCGCATCGCGTCGAGGCCGGCACGCAGCTTGCGGAAGTCGAGGGCCCGGTCGCCTCGATCCTGTCGGCCGAGCGCGTCGCGCTGAACTTCCTCCAGCGCCTGTCTGGCATCGCGACGCTCACCGACGAGTTCGTGCATGCTGTCTCCGGGACGCGAGTCAAGATCCTCGATACGCGCAAGACTACCCCCGGCCTGCGTCACCTCGAACGCTACGCCGTCCGTTGCGGTGGCGGCTATAACCATCGCTTCGGCCTGTCGTCCGGCGTGCTGATCAAGGACAACCACATCGCCGCCACGGCGGAGCGCGGCGCCAGCGACCTCGAGGAGGTCGTCGCGCAGGCGCGCGCCGCCGTCGCGCACACCATGCGCATCGAGATCGAAGTCACGACGCCGGAGCGCGCGCGCGAGGCGCTGCAGGGCACTCCGGACATCATCCTGCTGGACAACATGAGCGTCGAGGACATCGCGCGCGCGGTCGAGATCATCGCCGGCCGCGCGCTCATCGAGGTCTCCGGAGGCGTCACCATCGACAACGTTAGCGAGATCGCGCGCACGGGCGTGGACTACATCTCGGTCGGGCGCCTGACGCACTCCGCGCCGTCGCTCGACATCTCCCTCGAGTTCGCCGGCGCCTGATGTCGCAGATCGTCATCGTCTCGGGTCCACCGGGCGCCGGCAAGAGCACCGTCTGCGAGGCGCTGTGCGAGCGATACGACCGCACCGTGCACCTCGAGACGGACGACGTCTACGCGTGGGTCCGGATGGGCTTCGTGCCGCCGTGGAAGGAGGGTTCGGCCGAGCAGAATATGGTGGTGAGCCGCGCCGCGGCCCGGGCGGCGGCCGCATTCGCTGAGGCCCGCTACGGCGTCTTCATCGACGGCATCGTCGGCCCGCACCTGCTTCCGCTGTACGTCGAGGAACTGAAGCCGGCGCGCGTGCCTGTGCACTTCGTGCTCCTCCTGCCGGCGATCGATGACGTGCTTCGCCGCTTCGACGGGCGCGAGAAGCGCGTGCCGATGACGCGCGACGACATGGAGCACAACTACGCGATGTTCCGCGAGCCGTACGGCGGCAAGGTGATCGACAGCGGCGGCCTGAACGCGCAGCAGACCGCCGACGCCGTCATGGATGCCTGTGGCCGGGGCGAAGCGCTGGTCTGGGCCCCGGACTAGCGCCGCGGCCGGTCGAGGTCGTCGCTGTCGACGACGATCGTCACCGGGCCGTCGTTCTCGAGCGCAACGCGCATGTGCGCCCCGAACCGCCCGGTGCCCACGCGCACGCCGCGCGCCCGCAGCTCCTCCGCGAACATCTCGATCAGCGGTTCTGCTTCACCGCCCGCCGCGGCCGCTGTGAAGCTCGGGCGGCGGCCCTTCCGGACGTCGGCGATGAGGGTGAACTGCGAGACGACGAGCGCGTCCCCACCGCTCTGCAGCAGGTCCTGGTCGAAACGACCGTCGTCCCCTTCGAAGAGGCGCATCTCGACGCACTTAGCGGCCATCTTGCGCACGGTCTCGGCTCGGTCCTTCGCCCCGATCCCGACGAGCAGCAACATGCCCGGCCCGATGGCGGCCACGCTCTCGCCATCAATGCTGACACTTGCCCGGGTGACTCGCTGGATTACGACCCGCACCGTCAGGTCGCGGCCGCGGCCTCGGTGTCGCTCGCGGGGGTCGCGGTCGACTCGCTGCTGCTGTCCGCGCTCGAAGTTGAACTCGCGCTGTTGTTGCTGCCGCCGCTGCTGCTATTGCCGTTGCTGCCGACCGTCTCGGATGACGTCCCGCGGCTGTCGGTCTTGTAGAAGCCGCTGCCCTTGAAAACGATGGGCGGCGCCTGCAGCACGCGGTTCGCGCGCTTGCCGCAGGTCGGGCACTTCTGCCGCGCCGGCGCGCTGAAGCTCTCGCGCTTCTCGTAGCGGCTCCCGCATCCTTCGCAGGCGTATTCGTAGGTGGGCAACTGGAATCCTCCGCTCGGTGTCGCTTCTAAACTTTAGCGATCAAGTCAGGAATGGGGCAAGATTGTACCCCTGCCGGGACCCGGACTCACCGGGCGGGCCGGTTCGGGTTTCGGGCCTGCGTTCCGGCGTACACATCGTCGAACCACGCCTGCGTACCCTCGCCCCGCAGCTCGATCCCCACCGCGATGCCCTCGATCCCCGTATCCGCCAGCCCGAATTGGTCCTTGAACGCTGCGGCGACCGCGTAACCGAAGTACGTCCATGCGCCGGTCGCCGGCGCCCCGCGGCTGAGGAAGACATAGCGTTCGTTTCCCGGTGTGCCGGCCGGCGTCGCCTGCAGGCCGCCGAACGAGAAGTGCAGGATGAAGTCGGCGCCGCCTGCCCGCACCGTCACCCTGAGGCCGACCTCCGCGTCCGCGCCTGCCGGCGGCTTCCATCCGTTGAGCCGATAGTAGCCGCTGACGAACTCAGGGATCGTCGTCGCGTCGGCCACTGGCTGCGATGCCGCGACGCCCTTCTTCGTACCCCGCAGCTCGCCGCTCTCGAGTCCGGCGTGCGCCTGCTCGCTGATGCTGAACGCGCCCGGGTCGCTCGGTGTCCAGACGCCTGTATCTTCGAACCCGGCGTTCTGCAGCAGGTTGACGCTGGCCTGCGTCGTGGCGGTTGGCAGCGCGTACGGGTGGTCGTCGTAGAGTCCGCAGGCGGCGGAGAGAAGCGCCGCCGCCGTTACCACCGCCACCAACACGCGAAGACGCATCCGCCCCTCCTCCGACCGCCGAACAGGTACACGCGGCGGATCAGTGGGTCAAGTAGTGAAGCGAAGTCGGGGCGCCCGGCTCGCGGGCTCGCTACAGTAAGTGGACATGTCCGCATCGCCCCCGCCCGACCGCCGATCGTCGCTCGAGCATCCCGCCGTGCGCGGCCTCATCGCGCTCATCCTGCTCGGCGCCATCGCCGGCGGTACGCTGCTCGTTACGCGCGGCAGTAGCGGCGACTCGAAATCATCCGCAAACGAGACGCCCGTCAGCAACGCCGATGTCGGCCCGCTGGCCAGCAACCGGCCGGCTGTCGGTCAGCCCGCGCCTGATTTCGCCCTCAGGGACGTCGACGGCCACGTCGTGAAGCTCAGCGACCTCCGCGGCAAGGTCGTCTGGGTGAACTTCTGGGCGACCTGGTGCATCCCCTGCAAGCAGGAGCTCCCCGACATCCAGGCGATCTACAGCGAGAAGAAGGCGCACGGCCTCGAGGTGCTCGAGGTGAATTGGGACGAGACCGCCGACCTCGCGAAGCCGTACTTCCAGCAGCGTCACCTGACGATGCCGATCCTGCTCGATTCGGCGGGCGACGTGTTCAAGCAGTACAAGCTCACCGGCGTACCGGACAGCTTCTTCATCGGGCGGGATGGGAAGATCTCGTCGCTTTACTTCGGACAGCTGAGTCAGGACAAGATGCGCGAGCATCTCGTGACGGCAGGCCTGCAGTAGCGCCTATCCCAGGCAGTCCTTCACGACCGCGCCCTGCTTCAGCACCAGCCGGATGTTCGCCGCATCGATGAGCACCGCCGCATCGGCGAGCGGATCGCCCGCCACGGCGATGATGTCGGCGTCCTTGCCCTCCTCGACCGTCCCGATGCGGTCCGGCATGCGGAACAGCGCCGCGTTCGTCGCCGTCGCGCTGATCAGCGCCTGCATCGCGCCCATCTCCTTCGCCTTCTCGGCGATCTCGCTCGCCCGGCGCCGCTGCCGCGGCCCCAGCAGGTCCGAGCCCGACCCGATCGGCACGCCCGCATCGCGTGCGAGCGCCAGGCTCGCTCGCATCGCGCCGCGCACCCGCTCGAGCTTCGTCCGCGCGAACTCCGGGACGCCGCCCGCGCGTTGCAGGATCTCGATGATCACCAACGTCGGCACCAGGTACGCGCCCGCCTCGGCGATTCGGCGGGCGGTCGCGGCATCGATGATGCTGCCGTGCTCGATCGAGCGCACGCCGGCATCGAGCGCGCGGTTCACCGCGCCCGACGTGTGGCAGTGCGCGAGCACGTAGGTCCCGAAGGATTCCGCTTCCTCGACCGCCGCCCGCATCTCGCCGCCGCCGAATTGCAGGCTGTCGATAGGGTCCGTCGGCGACATCACGCCGCCCGATGCCATCAGCTTCACCTGCGTTGCGCCGCGCCGGAGTTGCAGTCGCGCCGCGCGCCGCACCTCGTCCGGCCCGTCGCAGACCTCCGAGTGCGCGACGAGCCCCGGGATCGAGTGCAGCGGCCGCTCGTCCCAGCGCGGCCGCTGGTCTCCGTGGCCACCCGTCTGCGTGATGAACGACCCGGACGGAAGGATGCGCGGCCCGCGGATCTGCCCGTCCTCGACCGCGATGGCGTACGCCGGGTCGAGTCCGCCCGCGTCGCGTACCGTCGTGAACCCTTCGTCGAGCGCGAGCCTGATGTTCTCGATGACCTTGACGACGTAGCTGACGTAGCTCTCGGGCGGGCCCTGCTCGCCGTCTTCGGTCAGCCCGAAGTGCACGTGCGCATCCGTCAGTCCCGGCATGACCGTCATGCCGCCGCAGTCGATGACGCGCGCACCGTCGCCCACCGTGAGCTGCCCGTTGCTGATCCGTGCGATGCGTCCCTCGTCGACAAGCACGCTCGCACCCGTCTGCGGTTCGCGCCCCGTGCAGTCGAAGAGCCGCGCGTTCTGCAGGAGGATCTGTGTCATTCGTGCTCCGTTAGCCGCCGGTCTGCGGCGGCGTCGGGATGATTCCCGTCGCGCCGATCACCAGCCGGAAGCTGTTGTCCGACAGGTCCTGGAAGGTCAACTGCCGCTCCCACAGCCGCTTGCCCGCCTGGTTGCTGACGGTCAGCGCCTGCGGATAGTCGCCGCGCTTCGCACCAATCGTGCGTTCTTCCGATTGCGTGAGCGACAGGCTCGTTCCGTGCTCGAACCGCACGACGACCGGCTGACCGCTCTCGTTGCGCACCACGAGGCCGCGCTGCTTGCCGCCGCCCCCGAACGCCAGCACGCCCAACACCACCGCGACGGTGCCCACGAACATCGCCGCGATCGCCGCCCATAGCGTCCAGCTCTTATGCACGCTCGATCGCCGCCAGCCTCTCCTCGTCGAGCTCGACGCCCAGCCCGGGGCGGTCCGGGAGATGCAGGTAACCCTCCGCGTCGATCCGCAGCGGCTCGGTCAGCATGAAGTCGCGGTACTCCGGCACCCAGTTCGGGGGGTCGTAGGGGAACTCGATGAACGGGCAGTTGCTCACGCCCGCCGCCACCTGCAGGTTCGCCGCCAGTCCGAGACCGTTCGTCCACGTGTGCGGCGCGAACAGCAACCCCGCCGCCTCCGCCATCCCCGCGACCTTCTTCGCCACGGTGACCCCGCCGGCGAAGGTGCAGTCAGGCTGGTAGACGTCGAAGCTGCCCTTGTCGAAGTACACCTGGAACTCGTGCAGTCCCGCGTTCAGCTCGCCGCCCGCGACGCGTACGGTCGTGTGCTCGCGCAGCTCCGCGAGGCCGTCGTAGTCGTACGCGTACAGCGGCTCCTCGATCCAGAAGACGTCGTATCGCTCGAGCTCCCGCACCACCGTCCGCGCCGTCTTCACGTCCCAGCGCCCGATCGTGCGGTCGCCGGGCAGGTACCAGCCCCAGTTGGCGTCGACCATGATCGTCATCGTGTCGCCGACCGCCTTCCGGACGGCGTCCAGCGTCTTCAGGTCGATCCGCCATTCGGGGTTATGGAAGCGAAGCTTGACGGCCTTGAAGCCCTCGTCGCGGATCCGCAGTACGTCCTCGACCCGCTGCTCGAGGCCGTGGATCTCGCCCGTCGAGCAGTAGGCGAGCAGCCGGTCCGTCTTGCCGCCGAGCAGCTTCGCCAGCGGCACGCCGGCCTTCTTCGCGGCGATGTCCCAGAGCGCGACCTCGACCGGCCACGGGCGCCCCATCAGGTGCGCGATGCTCCGGAGCGTGTGCCAGTGCTCCTCGATGGCGAGCGGGTCCTTGCCGACGAACAGCGGCGCGATCGTGCTCAGCCGCGTCAGCACGCCGCCCGACCCGATACCGGTGATCCCCTCGTCGGTGTGGATCTCGACGAGCGTGACGTCCTGGTGCCGCTCCGGGAACGGCCGCCACGTCGGGCTGAAGGGGTGGTCCTCGTGGTCGAAGACGAAGCGCCGCGTGCGCAGCTCGGTGATCTTCACGCGCACCTCCCGTGCGCGTCGAGCTTACCGCGCCGGGTGTTGAGGCGCGATTGCTGCGGGTATTGTCAGCGCCGGTACTCGACGGGGATGTACGTGAACGGCACGGCCTCCGCCGGCGCCGGCGAGGTGCTGCGAGCAAGCTCGTGCCGCAGCCAGCCATTCGCTTCGCCCAGCCAGGCGAGCGGGGCATCGAGCCCCCGCAGGTTGCGGCGCTCGGCCTCCTCGTGGATCTCCTCGAGGATCGATGTCAGGTCGCGTGCGAGCGTGGTGAGGCGGTCCATCGCGCTGCCTCCTTGCAGTTCAGGTCGATTAGGGTTCGCGACGGCGATTATAGGCCCGCGACTCCGGGCGGTGAAGGGGAGCGAGATTACAAACGAGCATCATTGTTGATACTCGCCATTGGCGATGTGATTAGCCTGAATACGTCCAGCCCAGGTCGTCGTCGCGCAGAGGCTTCCCGTGGTTGATCTGCCCGCCGTCCGTGATCCGCGCCACCACCAGCGTATGGTCGCCCGTCGGCAGACCGCCCTCCACCTCGCACTCGAACCAGGCGAGAGCGGCCTTCAGCACCGGGCACCCCGTGCTCATCGTCTTGTGCGGCACGCCGTCAAGTTTGTTGAGCGGCGTCTTGTGCCCGTTCGCCCGCCCCTGGATCTTCGCCGGTAGTTGCGGCTGCAGGAACGAAGCCACCAGCTCCAGGCTGTCCTCACCCATGACATTCACGGTGAACACGCGTGTCTCGCGGATGTTCGCCAGCGTCCGGGCGTCGTTCTCGAGCGAGAGCGCCACCATGCGCGGCTTGAACGAGATCTGCATCAGCCAGTGCGCCGCCATCACGTTCAGGCCCGCGGGCCCGCGCGAGCCGACGACGTACATGCCGTAGTTCATCATGTCGAGCGCGGGCTTGGCGTCGGCTTCCGGCATCTGCCTGACCTCCGGGCTGCTGCGCTTCGATTGTAGCGGCAGCCGCGGCATCACGCGCTCCTTGCCGGATGCGGGGCGCGTGTCCCGGGGTCGTCTTGAGGTTCGGCGCCGGGTCAGGCCGCCAGGTCGTCGCGGCGAAGCAGCTCTTCGATCGGCCGCGGCTCGCCGATGTGGTAGCCCTGTGCGAAGTCCACCCCGTACTCCGCGAGCAACCGCACCGTCTCGGCGTCGCCGACGAACTCTGCGATCGTGCGCTTCCCGAGCCCACCCGCGACCGCGACGATCGCACGCACGAGGTGCTGGTCCGTTGCGTTGCGCGGCAGGTCGCGGATGAAGCTGCCGTCGATCTTGAGGTAATCGACCGGCAGGTGCTTCAGGTGCGAGAACGATGAGAAGCCGACGCCGAAGTCGTCCAGCGCGAACCCGCACCCGATCGATCGCAGCGTCCGCACGAACTTCAGCGCGTCATCCAGGTTGGCGATGGCCGCCGTCTCCGTCACTTCGAGCACCAGTCGCGAAGGATCGATGCCGGTCACCTCGAGTTCGGCCTGGATCATCGGCAGCAGCTGCCGGTCCGCGAACGCCCGCCCGGAGAGGTTCACTTCGAAGATGACGGCCTCGTCCCGGTGCGCCGCAAGGATGTCGATCGCCGTCCGCACGACCCATCGGTCGATGTCCTGGATCAGCCCGGTGCGCTCGGCGAGATCCAGGAACGCGCCGGGAAGCACGATGTCCTCGCCGCCCTCGTCCAGCCGCAGCAGCAGTTCGTAGCGCGTCACCGCGCCGTCTTCGATGTCGAGGATGGGCTGCGCGTACAGCACGAAGCGATCGTGCTCAAGGGCTTCGCGGATGCGCTGGTTCCAGCCGATACGCGACTCGATCTGCGCCTGCCAGTCGCCGTCCGGTTCGAAGACGCTGAACCGGTTCCGCCCTTCTTCCTTCGCCCGGTACATTGCCAGATCCGCGCGCGAGAGAATCTCGTCGGAGCGTTCGCTCCCATCCGGGATCGCGGCCACGCCCATGCTCGCTGTCACCCGCAGCGGCGCGCCGCCGACGGTGAACGTGTGCGCTCGGATGCGCTCGAGCAACGCCGCCGCGGTCGTCCGCGCGGTTTCGGCGCTCGTGCGCGGCAGCAGCACTGCGAACTCATCGCCTCCGAGCCGCCCGATGATGTCCGTCGCCCGCAGCTGCTCCCGCAGCAGGGTTGCGAGGCCCGCGAGCAGTTCGTCGCCGGCGCGGTGTCCCCGGCTGTCGTTCACGTCCTTGAACTGGTCGAGGTCGAAGAACAGCAGCGCGCCGTGCAATCCGTAGCGGCATGCCTCGCCCAGCTGCCGGTCGAGCTCCTCGACGAACCGGCGGCGATTGAAGAGCCCGGTGAGCGGGTCCTGGTTCGCCAGCCGCACGAGCTGCTCCTCCGTCCGCTTTCGCTCGCTGATGTCGCGCGCGATGACGGAGTAGAAGTCCACGTCTCCGGTCTCGGAGCGATGCGCCAGCATCACCTGCGATACCGGGATCTCGGATCCGTCCGCCGAGATGTAGGCCGACTCGTCAATCCACAGGCCGTAGCGTTCGAGCGCCTCCATGCCCTCCGTGCGCAGCTCTTCGCGCGCCCAATCCGGGCGGTTGTCGTCGACGCGCGTCGCCTCGACTTCATCCTCGCCGATGCCCAGCATCCGCTGCCCCGCGGCGTTCATGTACAGCCTCGTGCCGTCGGCGGCCGAGATCGATACCAGGTCGGTCGTCGCCTCGACGATCGCCGTCAAGCGCTCGCGCTCGACCTCCGCCAACGTCCGTGCCGTCACATCGCGGAAGCTCCAGACCCGGCCTTCCTGCTCGTCGCCGTTTTCGAGCGGGCGTGAATAATGCTCGAGCACGCGACCGTCGGGAAGGTGCAGCGTGCCCTCTGACACGCCGCCTGCCCGTCCGATCGCCTGCAGCTCGGCGCCGATGGATGCGCCGTTTTCGTACGAAGTCACAAGGAAACCGAGAATCTGTCGCTGGCTCGTCCCTGGCCGCAGCAACTCCGCAGGGAAGCCCCAGATCTCACCGATGCGTGCGTTTGCATGCCGCACGCGACCGCGTCCGTCGAACACGATGATCCCGTCGCCGGTGGACTCGATCGTCGCGCGCATCAGCTCTTCGCTCGAGTGCAGCGCCTCGTTGGCGTCCTGCAGCTGCGCCGTCCGCGCTTCGACGCGTGCTTCCAGCAGGACGTTCGACATCTCGACCTGCCGGCGCGCGTCCGCCAACTGTCGCTGCATCTTCACCGCGCCGTCGCGCTCGGCGCGCAGTTGGTGCCCCACCCAGTTCACCCACAGGTACAGGCTGAAGAACACGCCGACCGACCCGACGATGCCCGTCACGACGAACCGCGCGCTCTCCCAGCGCGCCGTCGTATCGAGGTACGGCTGGTGCGGGATCGTCCCCGTCCCGTCGAGGATGACCATTGCGATGAACGCGCTCGCCACCGCGGTCGTGTAGATCCCTCCGCGCTTGAGATCGAGGTACGCGCACGTGAAGACCATCCCGAACACGTACGCGAACGGCCCCAGCCACGTGAGCCCACCCAGGAAGTACACCATCGTCGTGTGGAACACCGTCTCGACCGCAAGCATCACGTAATGCGCGCGGCGAACCTGCTGCTCACTGCGGAGCCGCGGGACCACACGCAGGTATCCGGCGAAGAACAACATCTCGAGCGCGAGCAGCACCAGGAACGGCCTCGGCATCGGCATGTGGAGCACGAAGAGGAAGCCCCACAGCGCCATGAACAGCGCGAGAAGGATCACGCGTGCGACAGCCTGAGGCGTCTGCTCGCGCTTTACCGCCGCGAGACGGTCGCTCGTATAGGCATCATCTTGTGCGAATGACTCCTGCCCGACCATGAGGGAGTATCGGTTAGGTGCCTTCTTCGCTTGACGGATGGGGAGCCCATGCGATGCAGGGACTTACGTCGGGATCGAGCGATCGTAGAGTGCCCCGGGTGCCCGCACCTACCCGAAGATGCGCCCGCCAATGACGATCACGAGCCCGGCAGCGCTCACCGCCGCGAACTCCAGCAGCACCATCTGGTCCAGGTGATCAGTCAGGTAGTGCGAAATGACGCCGGTCGTCAGGTAGAACACAAGCAGGAGGAAGATCCCCGCGAGGATGCCATCGAGCGGGATGAAGTACAGCACCCAGCGGCCCTCGCCGAGGATGACGCCGATGACAGCAGCGAACACGAGCGCCCGGATAGGGTCCGCCTCCGCCTCCCGGAACACCTCCACCGAGAGCAGCATGCTCACCAACCCGACCGCGAAGGCTGCCGGCGCAAGCGCGACGTCGAAGCCATACACGACGGCGTAGAAGCCGAACGCCGTCAGGTAGGTGATGACGTTGAGCAGGAAGTGCGCCATCGCACCGGATGGCGCGTCCGGCTCGACGGAGTGGTACTCGGCGTAGAGCGCGCAACCGAGCAGCGCCGAAGCGCCGAGGACCGCCGGCGCCGCCCAGTACCCGAGCACGACGTCCTGCAGGAACAACCCCGCCGATAGCGTGAACAGCACCGGTACGAAGAGATATGGCGACGTGTCGCCCACCGTCCGGAATTCGCCGTACGGGTGCGAGCGGATGATGCCGTCGGCGCCGAGCGCGATGATCCCCGTTAGCGCGAGCAGGATCCACGGCCGTACCGGATCGATAGAGACGAACAGCCCCATGCCGGCCGCGAACACCAGGCAGAGAAGGGGAATCCGGGCGAACTTTGAGCCGCTCAGTTGCGCCGATGGGCGCTGCTCTTGGAGAGGTACGGCTCGTTCGATCGCGGGAGATGTAGCCATAAACAGTCGTCCCAGGCGCCAGAAACAGGCCCGTGAAGGGTCACAACCGGCCGTCCTCAGGAACCCGGCGATCTTAGCCGTCTTCTTGACGGGGTGTCAACAAGCGCGGTTCACACCCGCCGTATATACGCAC
>DASUKS010000251.1:0-9078 GCA_036278595.1 Dehalococcoidia bacterium | reverse complement strand
AAGTACCACATCGGCCATGAGCTGCTGACGCTGCCGGGCGACCTCGACCCCGCACTGGCGTACAGCTGTATGGCGCAGGGCATCCTGCACGCGGATAAGATCAACACCGTCAGCGACACCTACGCGCGGGAGATCCTGACGCCGGAATACGGCGCCGGCCTTGACCCGCTGCTGCAGGCGCGCGCCGACGACCTCTCGGGCATCGTCAACGGCATCGACTACGACGAGTTCAATCCGGCCACCGACGCGGCCATCACGAAGCACTACAGCGTCGACACGCTCGGCGACCGGCTCGAGAACAAGCGGGCGCTGCAGCGCGAGATGGGATTGCCGGAAGAGGACGCCGCGGCGCTCTTCGGCGTCGTGACGCGCCTCTGGGCCCAGAAGGGCATCGACCTCGTCGGCGAGGCGTTCCAGTTCCTGCTGGCGGACCACAAGATCCAGCTCGTCGTGCTCGGCACCGGCGACGTCGCGGTCGAGGACATGCTGCGCCGGCTCGAGGAGCGCTACCCCCAACAGGTGAAGGTGCGCATCGACTTCGACCCGCCGCTCGGCCAGCGGATCTACGCCGGCTGCGACGTGTTCCTGATGCCGTCGCGCTACGAGCCGTGCGGCCTCGGTCAGCTGATCTCGCTGCGCTACGGCGCGGTGCCGCTCGTCCGCCGCACCGGCGGGCTGGTGGATACCGTCGAGGACGCGGACGCCGGCCTCGCGCGCGGCACCGGCTTCGCGTTCGACGACGCGACAGCGGAGGCGCTGCGGGCCTGCTGCGAGCGCGCCATCGCGGGCTACGGCAACCGCGACGGCTGGCGGGCGATGCAGGAGCGCGGCATGCGGCAGGACTGGTCGTGGCATCGCGCCGCCGGAAAGTACCTGGAGCTGTACGAGTCTGCTCGCAAGGCCCGGCTCGATGCGATCGAGCGGGCGCGCGAGGCCTCGGCGTGAGCGGCCCGCTCTACGCCGGTATCGACCTCGGCGGCACGAAGATCCTCGTGGTGATCACGGACGAGCAGGGCAAGGTCCTCGCCGAGGACCGCGTCCTGACGCACGCCGCCGAAGGCCCGGATGCGGTGATCGCGCGCGTCGCCGATGCGGTGCGCGGTGCCGCTTCGGGCGCCGCGGTGGAGATCGATGCGCTGGCCGCCGGCGGCGTGTCGGCCCCGGGGCCCATCGATGCAGCGTCCGGCGTCATCACGCAGCCCCCGAACCTGCCGGGCTGGCACGACGTGCCGCTCGCGCGCCTGCTGCACGAGCAGCTGGACGCGCCGTTCGTGCTGGAGAACGATGCGAACTGCGGCTGCGTCGGCGAGCACCTGTTCGGCGCCGGCAAGGGCTTGGACGACATGCTCTTCGTCACCGTCAGCACGGGGATCGGCGGCGGCATCATCATCGACAACAAGCTGTACGTGGGCGCGTCAGGCGCGGCCGGCGAGGTCGGCCATATGGTGGTCTCGCGCACCGGTCCGAAGTGTGGCGCCGGGCACGTCGGCTGCCTCGAGGCGTTCGCTTCGGGCACCGCGATCGCCGCGCGCGCGGAGGAGGCGATCGCACAGGGGAGGCTGCCGCGGACGGCGCGCCTCGCCGAACACAACCCGCCGCTCACGGCCGAGACCGTATACCTCGCTGCGCAGCAGGGGGAGGCGGAGGCTTCGGATATTATTCAAGCGGCTGGCCACTACCTCGGCCTCGGTCTCGCGAGCATGGTGAACGCCTTCAATCCACAGGCGATCGTGCTCGGCGGCGGCCTGACCAACATGGGAGACGCGCTGTTACGGCCGGCCATGGACACTGCGCGCGAACGGAGCTTCGCGCAGTCGTTCGCGGATGTACGGATAATCGAAGGCGAACTGGGGGAGAGGGCGGCAGCGCTGGGCGCCGTAGCCGTCGCACGTCAGCGGCACGCTGGCGGAGCGGAGGCGGCGGCCGGCGCTACGCGGGTGGTCTCCGGCGGTCGATAGATACATCGACGGCGGGTTCCATCCGGGCCGCTCCAGGCAGGGGATGTGGGGATGATTCACGTTCGCAAGGCTGCGATCACGCTTTCTGATGAGCACAACAGGCTGCTGCGGCTGGCGCCAGTGGTTTTCCTCTGGCATGCGTTCGTGGGGATCTACTTCCTCTCGCTCGTCCAGCAGTACCTGCCGAACAAGCTCGATGCCGGGCTGGCGTACTCGGGCTACGCCATGGCCTCGTACGGCATCGCGAAGTTCCTCCTGCAGACGCCCGCCGGCTGGGTCTCCGACCGCATCGGCCGGCGCGCAACGATGCTCTTCGGCGGCGCGATCAGCCTGCCGACGCTCGCCCTCATGATGGCCGTGCCGAACGAGAAGGCCTTCCTCGCGTTCTCCTTCATCCTCGGCATCGGCGCGGCGACGATGTGGCCTGCCTTCATGGCGCATGTCGGCGAGACGACGCCGCATAACAGCCGCAACCGGACGATGTCCTTCCTCAACGTCGCGATGATGGGCGGCGCCGGCATCGGTACGTTCATCGGCGTCCTGTTCGCCGACTACATGAGCTACTCGGCCGTGTTCTGGCTGTGCATCGGCTTCAATGCGCTGGCGCTCTACATGGTGGCGCGCAACATCACCGATAAGCCGATCGTGGCGGCGCGCATCCAGGAGCACGCCCAGCGCACCGTGAAGGACCCGACGGCCTGGACGCCGAGCATCGGCGTGCTGGCGGTGATCGTGCTCTTCCTCACGCTGGGGACGAGCCTCCACACGCCGATGATCGGCGCCTACGCGAAGGATTTCCTGCACGTGAAGATGTCGCACCTGGCGATCTTCTTCCCGGCGCCGGCCCTCATTGCCGCGTTCATCTTCTGGCGCTACACGCGCATCGCCGACCGCTTCAGCCGCCACGTGCCGCTGATCGGCGGGCTGTTCGTCGCGGCGCTGTGCCTCTTCGGGCTGACCCTGACCCCGAACCCGATGGTCGTCGTGTCGCTCGTCGTGCTCGCCGGACTCGCCTGCGCCATCAGCATCCCGGCCTGGAGCGCGGTGGCGCTCGATGCCACGGACGCGGGCGGCCGCGGCTTGTGGCTCGGCGCGCTCGCGACCGTGCAGGGCCTGGGGGTCGCGGGCGGGCAGGGCCTCGGCGGCCTGATCGGCGGCCAGTGGGGGCCGCTGGCGCCGTTCAAGATCGCCTCGCTCATGCTCTTCGTCGCGGTCGTGCTGATCATCGGGCACTACCGCCTGCAGACGCACCGGCGCAAGATTCGCTTCTCGCTGCCGGCGCCGCAGACGTCGCCCACGCTGATCACCGCGCCGATCGCCATCGCGAACGACTAGCCGAAGCGAGTTCGGCTTCGCCCCGATGTCCTATACTTGCCGCGTGCCCCGGGTGCGCCGTCCGTCCTTCCTCGTGCCGTGCGTCGCGCTGGCCGTCGCCATGACGGGCTGCGGCGTCATCGGCGGCTCTTCGCCGACGCGCACGCCCACGCCCACCGCCACAGCCACGGTGACGAACACCGCCACGCCGACGCTGACCCCAACCAGCACGCCGACGCCGCTGCCGACCGATACGCCGGAGCCGACCTCCACCCCCAGGCCGCAGGCGCCGCTTGCGAACGACGGGCTGTCCGTCGCGCAGGCGCGAAGCGCTATCGCCCGCGTGCAGGGCAACGGCGCCGCGACCGCGCAGCTGACGTTCCTCGGCATGACGCGGCCGATGGTCGCAGACGGCGCAGAGTTCTGGCTGCCGATCGGCGCGAGCGCCGACACCGCGACCGGCGCCTACCCGATGAAGATCACGTTCTACGACGCCGCCGGCAACGCGATCACGACGCAGGACGACAGCGTGCAGGTGACGCACAGCGACTTCCCCGTCGAAGAGATCGACGTGCCACCGAGCCAGGACAACCTGCTCTCGCCCAGCGAGGTGCAGAAGGAGCTAAACATCCGCGCGCAGGTCTTCGCGGAGTACACACCGCAGAAGCTGTGGGAATCGCCGTTCATCTTCCCCGTGCGCGGCACCGTCAGCAGCCCGTTCGGCATCGGCCGCAGCTACAACGGCGCGCCGGTGACGAGCCACCACACGGGGCTCGACATCGCCGCGGACGAAGGCACACCGGTGTACGCCACGGCATCCGGGAAGGTGGTGTGGGCCGACGCGCTGACGACGCGCGGCAACACGGTGATGATCGATCACGGACTCGGCGTCTTCACGGGGTACAGCCACCTTTCGCATTTTGAGGTAGCTATGGGTCAGGAAGTGAAGCAGGGGCAGCTGATCGCCGAGGTCGGGCACACCGGCCTCGCGACCGGGCCGCACCTTCACTGGGAACTGATCATCGGCGGCGAGAATGTTGATCCCAGCTACTGGACCTACCAGGGTGTCGCCCCGTAGCCGCAGCAGCGACCAACTGCGCGCGATCTATCGCGCGCTCGCATCCGAATACTCCTACGACGACTGGCACTGGAACGAGGCGCTGCTGCGCGGTCCGCTCGACATGCCCGTGAGCGCGGTGCTCGTGCAGCACACGACGTGGCAGAACGCCGAGCGCGCGCTCGAGCAGCTGCGCGCCGCCGGTGCGCTCGATGCGGGCGTTCTGCTCTCGCTGCCTGAAGACCGCATCGCGGCGCTGACGCGCGTGAGCGGCACGCCGACGGTGAAGGCACGCCGACTGCGCGCGCTCGCCGCGGTCATCGTGGAGGCCGGCGGCATGGACGCGCTGCTCGCGCTGCCGGCCGCCGAGCTACGCGCGCGGCTCCTCGCGACGCACGGCATCGGCCCGGAGACCGCGGACGCGATCGCGCTCTACGCCGCGGGCCGCCCGGCCTTCGTCGTCGATGCGTACGCGCAGCGGCTGTTCCGTCGCATCGGCGTCGGCCCGGAGAGCGACCGCTACGCCGACTGGCAGCGCTGGCTGGAGGGTGAGCTCGCCGGCGAGGGCGCGGCGTACTTCCAGCGCTATCACGCGTACATCGTCCTGCACTGCAAGCGCGTCTGCCGCGCGACGCCGCGCTGCGCATCGTGCATGCTCGCCGCGGACTGCGACGAAGGCCGCCGCCGGCTCGCCGGCGCCGGGAGCGCCAGTTGATGCGGGCGCTCATCATCGCCTCCGCGATGATCGTCGTCGTCGCGGTTGCGATGAGCGGCCGGGGGCCGTCTCTGGGGCAGGTGCTCACGCTCGGGACATCCGCCGGCCCTTCGCCGCAGGCGCCACCGTTCTCGGGCGGCGTGGCGGGCGTCGAAGTCGCCCCGACGCCGCCCACCCAGCCACCGGCGACGGCGACGCTGCCGCCGGACCCGGCAGGCCTGCACCGCTGGTCGGACCTTCCCGTGCACTACTGCATCGATACCGCGCAGACGGGCGTGCTGCCGGACGAGCGCTTCCGGGCGCTGACGGACGAGGCGTTCACAGCGTGGGGCGTGCCGGCGGTCGACGATGGGACGTGCGCGCATCCGGAGTCACGCGGCGACCGCGTCAACGAGATCGGCTGGGGGACGCCGCCGGGTGCGCCGCCCCCCGGCTCGCGCGTCACGGAGGCCGGCGTCACGCTCACGACCTACTCCCGCTGCACGGCGAACTGCGGCCAGCGCGACCCGGTCAGTATCATCGAAGCCGACATCATCATCACGAAGGACGTGCCGGCCGAGTTCCGGAGCGAGCGCTGCGTGTACAGCACGCTGCTCCACGAGACCGGCCACTTCCTGGGGCTCGAGCACCTGCCCGCGCCTTCGGTCATGCAGGCGCAGACGTCGAGCTGCATGACGGAGCTGACGCCGGCCGACCTCGCCGCCCTGATCGCACGCTACGGC
The DNA here is from genome assembly GCA_036278595.1 of Dehalococcoidia bacterium. GTDB lineage: Bacteria > Chloroflexota > Dehalococcoidia > DSTF01 > JACRBR01 > JADMII01. The sequence goes on along the minus strand of DASUKS010000251.1, from coordinate 3,312 downwards.
GACATCGCCTCACCGAAGCCGGACATCTTCGGTCCGTAGTCGCTGACGGCGTTGTCATTCTCAGCCAGGCGAAGAATCTCTCCGTACGCAGCACGCCTCAGTCATGCCGACGATGCGCCTGCCCGCGCGCAAACACCCGAGCGATGACCCCGATCGCGATCACCCCATCCTGCCCGCGCTCAAACACCCGAGCGATGACCCCGATCGCCATCACCCCATCTGTGCCATCTGTGTCATCTGTGGTTCAGGAAAAAAGTACGCTACGTGTCATTCTGAGCGAAGCGAAGAATCTCTCCGTACGCAGCACGCCTCAGTCGTCCCGAGCGCCCGCTCGCCCACGCTCGCCCACGCCCGGCGATAACGCAGCGATCGCCATCACTCATCTGTGCCATCTGTGTCATCTGTGGTTCAGGAAAAAAGTACGCTACGTGTCATTCTGAGCGAAGCATGGCGATCTGTGGCTCAGAAAAAAAGGAAGCGACGCTACGCGGCGCTAAGGAACGAGAGCGAGCGGATCGCCGCTTCGTCACCGGGGAACGCATAGCCGCTGAAGCGCCAGGCGCCCGCCTCAACCGTGAGCTTCTGGCGGATCCGGAAGAGCGCGTCATCCAGCCCGGCCGCGCCTGTCTCGATCAGCAGCACGGCGATGACGTCGTCGTACACGCGGGCCATGATGTCGCTCGTGCGGATCGCGTGCTCGATGGCGCGGACGCCAAACGCCACCTTGCGCCGCATCGGCATGCCGTCGGGCGCGGCCTCGCAGATCAGCAGCGCGAACTCGCGCTTGTAGCGCACCGAGCGCTCGACCTCCTCGCGGATCCGCTGCTGCAGGTACGCGCGGTCCATCAGGCGGTCGCTGATCGCCGAGAAGGTGTGGTCCGGCAGGCTCTCCGGCCCGTGGCCGGGCTGGTTCGTCTCCATCATGATCGGTGTTCGGCAAGGACACGTAGGGGTTTAGCCGTGTCGCGATATTGAAAGCTCGCATGGAGGCGTGCGCCGACGCTCCGAATCGCGGATCATGCCCCGCATGGCAGGCCGACGAGTGCGCTGCGGCTGGGCGGGAGACGACCCGCTCATGGTCGCCTACCACGACGAGGAGTGGGGCACGCCGCACCACGACGACCGCGCGCTCTTCGAGCTGCTGACGCTCGAAGGCGCGCAGGCGGGCCTTAGCTGGAGCACGGTCCTCCGCAAGCGCGAGGGTTACCGCCGCGCGTTCGCCGGCTTTGACGCGGCGCGCGTCGCGTGGTTCGGCGAGCGGGAGGTCGAGCGTCTGCTCCTCGACGCGTCGATCGTGCGCAACCGGGCGAAGATCGAATCGACGGTCACGAACGCGCGCGCGATCGCAGACGTGGCGCGCGAATGGGGCAGCTTCGACGCCTACGTCTGGTCGTTCACGGGCGGGAAGCAGGTCCGCGAGCGTCGCCCGGCCCTCGCCGACATACCGGCCGAGACGGCGCTGTCGCGCGAGATGAGCCGCGACATGAAGCGCCGCGGCTTCCGTTTCGTCGGCCCGACGACGCTCTATGCCTTCATGCAGGCCAGCGGCATCGTCGACGACCACGTCGACGGCTGCTTCCGCGCGCGGCGCCGTTGAGATCGCTCAGGCGTAGAGTTCGGCGAGCAGGTCCGGCCTGTTGCTCGTAATGGCGCCCACGCCAAGCGCGGCGAGCCGGCGCATCTCCGCCGCATCATCCACGGTCCACGTGTACAGCTCGATCCCGAGCGCGGCCGCGCGCGAGACGAGCCGGCGCGTGATCAGCGGCGCGTATATCGTGGCGTTCGTGCCCGGCGCAGGACGCAGCATGCGCCCGATCCGCATCGGCATGGTGGCGCGCATGACCGCGACGGCGGCGGTGACGGCCGGCTTCATCCATGCCTTGTTCGAGGCCCCGCCGTAATCCGGCGGATAGGAGAAGAAGCGTGGGAGGCCCGGCTCGGTCGCGGCGATCCGCGCCAGGCAGGTGATGTCGAGGCAGCTCGTGATGCAGCGCTCGCGCATGTGATGCGACCGGACGGCATCGAGCATCGAGTCGATCGCCGCGCCGTCCTTGATGTCGAGATTGACGCGCGCCCGGCCGCCGATCGCGTCGAGCGCCTCATCGAGCGTGGCGATATGCGGCGTGTCGCGGCGCAGGTCTTCGAGCGATGACGTCCGGATGCTGCGCGTGCCGCCGTGCGGGATGTCGTCGTGCGAGAGCACCAGCGCGCCGTCCGCCGCGCGCCGCACATCCACCTCGATCATCTCGACGCCGTAGCGGAGCGCGGTCGCGATGCCTTCGAGCGAGTTCTCGGGCGCCAGGCTGCCGCCGCCGCGATGGGAGATGCGCAGCGGCCGCCGGAGCCCTGTTTTAGCCTGCGTGGTCTGCATGCGGGTGATTGTACTCGCTACGCCGGCGGCGCGATGTCGAGCACCGCCGCGCCCCGCACCCGGCCACGCCGGATGCGCTTCGAGCAAGTCATCCTGAGCGAAGCGGACCGGACGAGCTTCGAACGAGTCATCGTGAGCGGAGTGAACCGGATGCGCTTCGAGCGAGTCATCGTGAGCGGAGTGAACCGGATGCGCTCGGGCAATGTCATCCTGAGCGAAGCGAAGGATCTCTTTGAACACGAGAAGATCCACCATCTGAACGGCGAACTGGGAACTACGAACTACGAACTGTGAACTGTGAACTGTGAACTGTAAACTTACTCGTCCTCATCGAACTCCGACGTGACCGCGACCTGCAGCGGCTGCTCCGCTGACGGCTCGAGCGCGATGTCGTCGAACGCGGCGTCCTGTCGCGCTTCGAGCACGCGCGATTTGATCAGCTCGAGCACCGCCATGAACGACACCACGACCTCCATCCTCGTACGGCAACCCTCGATCAGCGAGCGGAAGCTCGCGCGTCCGTCGCGCGCGAGGATCTCGCGGATGAGCTCGATCTTCTCGCGCACGGTGAACTTGTGCGGGTGGATCACCGCGGCCGGCTCCGTCTCCTGCTGGCGCGTCAGCGCCGCTTCGACGATCTGCTGCAGCAGTTCGAGCGTCACGCCGTCCAGCCCGGTGGGCGGCGGAAACTCGGGCGGCGGCGCGATGCGGCGGTACGAGTGCAGGCCGGCGATCTCGATCTGTCGCAGGCGGCCGGCCGCCTCCTTGAACAGCTTGTACTCGATCAGCTGCCGCGCCAGCTCGTCGGCGTCGTCCTCTTCCTCATCGTCCTCTTCGCCGGCAGTGATCGGGCGAGGCAGGAGTGCGCGCGACTTCAGCAGCAGCAGGCGCGCGCCGATGGCGATGAAATCGGCGAGCGCATCGATGTTGAGCTGCTCGCC
>DASUKS010000250.1:0-15459 GCA_036278595.1 Dehalococcoidia bacterium | reverse complement strand
TGGCCGCCCGACGTCCCAACCCCATCGACCGCTCCTCATCCCAGGCTCCCCTCTCCAGAACGAGGAGAGGGCAGGGGAGAGGTAGCGCGCAGCGCAAGAACATCCACCGTGCACCGTCCATCCTCACCCCGCACGCGCCCGCCACCACCGTCCCGCTACACTGCCCTCGCATGCCACCCACCGCACACACACCGACGCTCGTCGCCCACATGGCCGTCCTCTCCGGCGGCCATCGACCCAACAGCATCGGCGCCATCCGCGAGTGCATCGAGCGCGGCGTCCCCCGCATCGAGATCGACATCCATTCGCTCGAGGGCGGCGACTACGTCGTCACGCACGACCGCAAGCTAGAGCAGGAGACCACCGGGCGCGGCTCCGTCGGCAGCGCCAACGCCGATGCCGTCCGCGCCACGCACTTCATCGACAACGCACACGACCGCCCCGCGCTGCTGACAGAAGTCTCGGCGCTCGCGGCAAACAGCGACATGCAGATCCAGCTCGACCTCAAGGACTGGCGCCCGCTCACCGCCGCGCGCACGCAGGGCCTGCTCGATGCCGTCGCGCCGATCCGCGATCGGGTCATCGTCTCATCCGGACAAGACTGGAACCTGCGCTCGCTCGCCGCCACCGGCGCCGTCACGACCGGGTTCGACCCCGGGCTATACATCGACAGCGCCGGCGAGCCGTACTACCTGCCGCGGCATCTCGGCGCCTACAACTATCGCGACGACCACCCGCTCGCGCTCAACCGCACCGTCCCGGTCGCCGAGTACCTCGAGCAGCGCTTCGAGCAGCTTACGCTCCTCGCCCCGGCATCGCGTGAGTGGTTCATCAGCTATCGGCTCGTCCTGCAGATGCTCGACGACGGCTTCGACGCAGCATCGTGGCTCCGCGCCCGCGATATCGACCCCAACATCTGGACGCTCGACTACGACGGCGCGCAAACACTCGCCGCGTACGACCGGCTGGCCGCCGCCGGCGTCGCGCGCGTCACGACGAACACCTGCCTCGCGTGGGAAGACGCGCTCAGCGCGCGCCCGGCGTCCCGCTGACCGGCGGCAGATCGAACCCCACCCGCGCGCCGTCCGAGAACCCCAGCCGCGCCGCGGCGCCCGCATTCAGCTCAAGCACGTAGCGCACCGGCACCGGCGATCGATACAGCGTCAGATCGCCGTCCGCCGCGCCCGGCTGCGGTTGCACGTCGGTTGCCACACCCGCGACCGTCCGGCCCTCCGTGATCCACACCATGTCCAGCGGGAAGCGCATGTCCTTCATCCAGAACGTCGCCGTCTTCACCTGCCCCAGGTCGAACAGCATTCCGGAGTCCTCGGGCAGCGTATCCCGGTCCGAAAGCCCCTGCTCACGCGCAGCCTCCGTCGCCGCCACCTCCACCGAGATCGTCCGACCGCCAACCGTCACGTGCGTCGTCGGCAATCCCGCCGCCGCCGCCCCGACCGCCGGCGCGGCGGCGGTCGCGGTGACCCCAGCCGTGGCTCTCACACCCACCGTCGCCGTCCCCGCACCGCCCGAAGAGCCGCCGCACGCAACGGCGACCACGAGTCCAACAACGACCGCAAGAGGAACAACCGCGCGCCACATCCCCGCATCCTATCGCGAAGCGCGCACCCGCAGACTCACGCCGTACGAACCCGCAGTTCGGCGGCGAACTGTAACGGCGCTGTTCGCCGCGCCCCACGTGCAGGCGCCAGTCGTCGCGTCTACGGCCACCCAACCACTATCACGAGCTCCCCCTCTCCGCCTGTCGGAGAGGGGGCCGGGGGGTGAGGTCGCGCGGAGCGCAAATCCCCAACGACCAACGCCCAACGACCAACCCCCAAACCCGATACAATTCGCGCGATTTGTCTGGGAGCCTCAGAGCATGCACCTAACCCCCGCCCGCGCGCATGAGTGAGCTTGCCCCCGCGCATGCCGGCGCCCCCTCCGGCGTCCGCGGCATCACCGCCCAGGCAGTCGGCCGCGCCGCTGCCGTCGCCGTCCTCGGCTCCTGGGTCGGCTACTTCCTCTTCACCGGCATGCCCCAGTTCACGCTCGAGGTCTTCCCCCGCACGCTCGTCGTGCACATCCTCATCGGCGTGCTCGCCCTCGCCTACGTCGCCTGGCTCGCGGCCGCCCGGCGTCTCCCCGGCGGTACCCCGCTCGACTTCGCCGTCCTCGGCTTGATTGCTGCCTACGCGCTCGCGACCTACACCTCGATCAACTGGCGCGTCAGCCTCGAAGCCACGCTCCAGGTCGGCGCCGCGATCATTGTCTTCTACGCCCTCACCGAGCTGCCGGCGCTCAGCGCCGCCGGCCTCGCGCGGATGTTCATGCTCATCGGCGCCGCGCTCTCGCTGTATGCGCTCTGGGTCGTCGGCGGCGATTACGCCGATTACCTGCGCCTCACGCGCGCCGTCGAAGGACTGCACGCATCGAACATCTTCCCCCCGTCCGTCCTCCGCGTGCACGATGTCAGTGACCACCCGAACGTCCTCGCGATGCTCCTCGTGCTCGTGACGCCGTTCCTCGCGCTCACCGCGACGTTCGCCCGAGCGCGCATCGAGCGCATCACCGCGCTCGTCGCGCTGCTCCTCGGCGCGATGGCGCTCTTCCTCACGCTCTCGCGTGGTGGCTGGGCCGGCGCGGGCGTCGCGCTCGTCTTCACCATCGCCGGCGGCTGGCTCAGCGTGCGCGTCGAAGAACGCGAGCGCGAAGGTGAAATGCGTTGGACCGATATCATCCCGCGCGTCAACCCGACCGCCATCGCCGCGATCGGCGGCGCCATTGCGCTCGTCGTCATCGGCACCCTCGGCTTCCTCGCGAGCACCTCGACGCGGCCCGGCTGGCTCTTCCGCAGCTCGCTCTCCCCGCGCCGCGACGCCTGGTCGACCGGGTGGCACATCTTCACCGACCACATCCTCACCGGCGCCGGGCCGAACAGCTTTGCGCTGCTGTACGACCAGTACAGCGGCCGCTTCCAGGTCTACACGCAGCACGCGCACAACGGCTTCCTGCAGCTCGCCGATGACGCGGGCGTGCTCGGCGTCCTCGCGCTCATCGGCCTGGTCGCCGCCGCCGGCTTCATGCTCTGGCGCACCTGGCGCCGCGGCCCGCTCGAACAGCGGCTGCTCGCCGTCGCCTGCGCCGGCGCCCTGCTCGGGTTCGCCGTGCACAACATCGTCGATGCCGGCAACACATGGAAGGCGCCCGCCATCGCGCTCGCCGTCGTCGCCGCGGTCCTCGCGCGCGCATACATCGAGTCGATTCCCGCGCGCGCGGTCCCGCCCCTGCGCGAGCGGCTGAACGCGACCGGCGTCCGACGCATTGCCGTCGGCGGCGTGCTGCTCGTGCTGCTTGTTGTGCCGTTCGCCGGCTGGTGGCGCATCGACTCCGCCCACCACGACTACTGGCTCGCGATGGACGACTTCACCGCGCGGGGCGAGCCGGGCAACACCAGCGCCGTGACCGACGCGCTGCGCGAGATGCAGTCCGCCGTCAACGCGGATTCCAGCATGGCCGTCTACCAGCTCCAGCTCGGCCAGATGCAGGCGACAACGTACGTCGAAGGCGGCTCACACGACGCGGGCCTGATCGACAACGCCGTCGTCCACCTCCAGCGCGCGATCGCGCTCGACCCGCGCAGCGACCTCGCTCATGCTGACCTCGCGCGTGCCTACGATCTCGCCGGCAAGGACGATCAGGCCGCGGCCGAAGCCGCGAAGACCCGCGTCATCGCCCGCGACCACTGGCAGCCGGTCTTAATGGCCGGCGAGGTCTACGAAGACATCGGACGCAACGCCGATGCCATCGACACCTACGGCCAGGCCCTCTCAATCGATGCCACGCTCGCGTCGAGCGACTACTGGCAGATGACGGCCTTCCGCCGCCAGAACTTCGACCAGATCATCAACCACTCCGCGATCGCCGCAAACGCCTGCACGCACGGCGCCTACCTCGTCGACGCCCACCGCGCCAGCGCATCGACCTCGCTCGCCGCGCTCGGGAGCGATGCCAGCGACTGCAGCCTGCTCGTCTTCAGCCGCCCGCACGACCTCGTGCTGCGCGTCGCCTACGCGAAGATCCTCATGCAGCAGGGCGACGCATCGGGCGCCTTCGAGCACCTCGACTACGCCGTCAACCGGCAGCCCGACTTCGGCCCGGCGCGCACCGAGCTCGGCCGCTGGTACGCCGCCAAGGGCGACGTCGATGCCGCCCGCCACCAGTGGGTGCTCGGCGGCCAGCTCGATGAGGCGGAGTCGCTGCTCCTCCTCGGCCAGTCCTACCCCGAGGGCCACGTGCCCTCGACCGTCGCCGATCGCCTCCGCGCCGTCGCCGGCGCCGGCGGCGCCCAGCAGCAGGTCGACCTGCTCGCCATCCTCTATTACCGCATGAAGTACGCCCGCATCTCCCCCGTCGAGCCGATGATCGCAGGCGACTGGCAGCACGCTGAACCCCGCCTCCACACCGAGATCCGCGACGCCCTGCTCAAGTGGCAGCCGGGGTCGGATCCGATTCCGTAGGTCAGTCCACAGTTCACAGTTGGGCAGCGGGCGAGGAGTTCATAGTGAATAGTTCATACTCCCCGCGCCCCCGTCACATCCCCGCACTGTGAACTGTGAAGTTTGAACTATCGACCCGCGCACGCCGCCGTGCCGTAACCTACGCGCATGGCTCCGATGGTTGATCTCGACGCGGCAGCCGACTTCCTCCGTGCGCGCTACGGGCATCCCGTGGCGGACGTCACGCACGTCGGGCAAGGTGAGTGGTCGGTGGCGTATGCGTTCCGCCTCGACGGCGACGATCTGGTCGTGCGATTCGGCCCGCAGGCGGATGACTTCCAGAAGGACGCGTTTTGCGCGGGCTTCGCGACCGCCGCGCTCCCCATACCGGCGGTGCTCGAAGTAGGCGAAGCGCTCGGCGGCTACCACGCGATCTCACGTCGCGTGTTCGGCGGGTTTATCGACGACCTCGATGCCAGCGGCTTTCGCGCGGCGTTGCCATCGCTGTTCGCGACGTTCGACGCGGCCCGCGCGGCGGACCTGTCGGCGACGCGAGGGTTCGGCATGTTCGGTGCCAGCGGCAACGCGCCGTACCCGACCTGGCGCGACGCACTGCTCGCCGCGCCGGTGCTGTCGGAGCGCATGCCGGATTGGCGAGAACGGCTGGCCGCCTCCGCCGGTGGCACGGCGGCGTTCGACCGCGGGATGGCCGCGTTAGGCGCGCTGGTGGAGTTCTGCCCGGAAGAGCGGCACTTGCTGCACGGAGACACGATCCACCGCAACGTGTTCATCGGTGCCAACCGCGTGACGGGCATCATCGACTGGGGCTGCGGGTTATTCGGCGACTTTCTTTACGATGTCGCCTACATGTCCTTCTGGTGGCCGTGGTACGACCAGTGGAGGGAGATCGACCTCGTCGAAGAAGCACGACGCCACTATGCCGGCCAGTCCGCCGACGTGGCGCACTTCGACGAACGCGTCGCCGCCTACCAGCTCCGCACCGGCCTCGACGCGATGATCTACGCCGCGTGGCTGGGCCGCGCCCCCGAGCTGGCCTGGAACACCCGTCGGATCCTCTCGATCATCAATGCCCGTTAGCAGGACGCCACCTGGCAGCTGCATCGGCTGTGCGTGCCGCCGTCCGTATCTGGCCTCTGCTGTCTGTTGTCTGATGTCTGCTGCCTGCTGTGTCCACTCCGCGTTGATACATGACCGTAGCCATCGAACCCACGCTAGCGAGCCATCGATTCACCCACCCATCCGCAGCGTGTACGCTATCCTCGCCCGGCGGCCGAATGCATAACTGTGAGCTGTCAACTGTCAACTGCGCACCCCCGCAGCGTTAACCTTTCCCACCCCTCAGGCGTTGTACCCACGGTGGCGTGTGGCGGAGGCTGGCTGGCGCCGAGGAGACGGTGGCCCGATGCCCCTGATTCCTTCGTTCGATAACGAGGTGTCCGGGGCCACGACCCCGGCCCCTCCCGGCGTCTCTGTGGAAACCGAGCGCGACGCGGTCGAACGCGCCCGCACCGGCGACCAACAGGCCCTGGCCGACCTCTACGACTGGTACATGCCACGCGTCTACCGCTACGCCCTCGCCCGCCTGGGCAACGTGGCGGAGGCGGAGGACCTGACCGAAGAGGTGTTCTTGAAGATGCTCGGGGCCATCGGCGACTTTCGCTGGAAGGACGTGCCATTCTCGTCCTGGCTCTTCCGCATCGCCCACAACCACATCGCCACCCACTTCCGCCGCACCGCGCAGCGCGGCGGCCCGACCAGCGCCCTCAGCGAGGACCTCGTCGACAACCGCTTCGACCTCACCCTCGCCATCGAAGAACGCATCACGCTCGATGAGGTCCGCCGCGCCACCGAACAACTCCCCGACGCCCAGCGCGAGGTCATCGCCCTGCGCTTCGCCGTCGGCCTCTCGATCGCCGACACCGCGAAGGTCCTCGGCAAGCGCGAGGGCAACATCAAGGCCCTCCAGCACAAGGCCGTCGCCAAGCTCCAGAAGATCCTGATCCCGGACGGGTCGATGAGGACGAAGCCGGTATGAGCGACCTCGAACGCGCGCTCGATGCCTGCCTGGACGCGCTTCGCGAGGGCCGCTGGACGCTCGACGACTGCCTGGCGCAGTACCCCGCGCATGCCGACGAGCTTCGCCCGCAACTCCTCGCCGCGCTCGCCGTCCAGAAGCGCCTCGAAGCGTCGCAGCCCCCGCCGGAGTTCGTCAGCGCCGCGCGCGAGCGCTTCCTCGTCGCCAGCGGCAAGCGCCTCGAAGATGCCTACGACCACGAGCCGTCGCCGTCGTTCTTCGCCGCCGCCCGCGTCCGCTTCCTCATGGCCGCGCACGCCATGCGCCGTGATGGCAAGCTCGCGCCGCAGCCATCGCACCGCCGCCGCCTGATGCCCGGCGCCCGCGCGCTCATGGGCACCGCCGCCGCGCTCACCATCTTCTTCGGCTTCTCGACCTACACCGTCGCGACGGCCAGCGCCGCACTGCCCGGCGACTGGCAGTACCCGGTGAAGCTCGAGACCGAGCGCGTCCGCCTCGCGCTCGCCTTCAGCACCACCGACAAGCGCGAGGTCCGCATCGACATCGCCGCCGAGCGCACGAGCGAGATCCGCGAGCTCACCCGCCGGGGCGACCGCATCAGCGCCGGCGAGCTTCGCCGTCTGCGCCATTCGACGTCCTCGCTCGCGCAGGACGCCCGCGGCGGCAACTGGGACCCGCAGACGCTGAAGAAGCTCCAGGACGTCTCGGCCGATTCGACCATCGCGCTCCAGCAGGCCGCGCCGAACGTCGAGCCCGACGCGAAGTCCGAGCTCCGGGCCGCCGTCAGCACGACGCGCGACGCGCAGCTCACCGCAACCGCCGAGATCACCAAGAAGAGCCCCGGCGTCATCGACCCGACGGTCCTCCAGCAGCCCTCGCCCACCGCGACTGCTACCGCGGGCGCGGAATCATCGCCATCGCCCGCGGCCACAGGAACCGCCGGCGCGGCGGCGCCCGGCGACGCCACGCCGACGGCAGTCCCGCCCACGCCCGAAGCGACGCCGACCACGCGTCCGACGCCGCCGTCGATCATTGTCAGCCAGTCGCCAGTCGTTACCGACCTCGATGTCATCTGGGTGCGCGTCGTCGTCGGCCGCTTCAGCGCGCTCGTCCCGTCCGAGAAGGACGGCTGGCACCAGTCGCCAACCGACTTCAACGCGCCCGTGCCGTCGCTGCTCCACTTCTCGAACGTCGATGGCACGTCGCTCATCACCCTCAACGCCCAGAATGGCGACATGTGGTGGTACAAGTTCAGCAACGGCGCCTTTCAGCAGGTCGACATGCGCCGCGCCCAGCCCGACGGCAGCGTCCTCGTCATCGACCCGGACGTGCTGCGCGGCGTCTTCGGCAAGGACGCGGAGCTCCCGCTCTACGTGCTCAACAGCATCACCCTCGAGCCCGCCCCCACCCCCACTCCGTCAGCGACCCCCGCACAGTAACGAAGCAGCGCAGCGCCATCCCGCGCGCAGCGCCGGCTCCTCGCGCTACGCATCTCTACCCTGCGCATCCCCAACCCGCGCGCAAGCCGCCGCAACCATCACCCGAGCGCAGCGTCCGCTGTCATCGCATCCAGCATCCGTTGTCATCGCGTGCAGCAACCGCCGTCATCGCATCAAGCGCCGGCTGTCATCGCAGGCCGCAACCGCCGTCATCGCATCCAGCACCGGCTGTCATCGCATCAAGCGCCGGCTGTCATCGCAGGCCGCACCCGCTGTCGTCGCATCCCACCACCGCTGCCATCCTGAGCGCAGCGAAGGATCCCTCCGGTCGCAGACGAACGACAGCGCACATCAGCCGGGCGACGGCCGAACCCAAGCTCCCCTTCCCTTTAGGGAAGGGGCCGGGGGTTAGGTCTCCCGGCTCACGTCGCCCACCAAGATCGGCGAACCACCTCCGGCGAACACAACCTCAATCCATCTGTGGCCATCTGTGTCATCTGTGGTTCACCACATCTGCGCCATCTGCGGATCCAAAAGGAAGGGCCGGCGGTTAACCGCCGGCCCTGAGCGCGCGCAGCAGCGCTGCTCTCGCTCCTCGCGTCGCTCCTCGCGCTACGGCGTCGCCAGCGCCCAGTTCGGGATGTTCATCCCCATCGTGTCGCCCGGCGCCGAATCGCCGCCGTAGTAGTACAGCGGTAGCCCGTCGTACGTCACCTGCATCGTCCCATCGTCCCGCGTGATCGTCGCCAGCCCGTCGACGCCCTGACCCGGCGTCGGCTGCGTGCCCGCCGGCACCGTCAGCGCCGGCCACGCAGTCGAGCAGCCGCCCGAGCACGCGCTCTTGCCGCTGTTCGGGGTGTCCTTCTGGAACACGTAGAGCGACATCCCCTTGTCGTCCACGAACCGCGACGTCCCCGAAGACGCGATGTTCACCGTCGCCGTCCCGCCGCCTGTCGAAGCGCCCGTCGTGCTCGATGACTCCGTGCTGCTCGCCGTCGGCGGCGCCGCCACCGTCGCGGTCGCCGGCGCCGTCGTCGGCGGTGCCGATGTCGGCGTGTTGCTGCTCGAGCTCCCGCCGCACGCCGCCGCCATCAGCGCCACCGCGCCGATCACCATGACCGCGCCCGCTCCGATGATGCGCGAAGCCCCGCCCCTCCGTCTGCTGATCATGCTGCTCCTCTCCTCCTCGCAAGTATTCAGTGCGTCCTACGCCGCATCACGACGCGCGGATGCATGCGGCGGCGAGAAGCCGTGAGCAGACCCCTGCCAGCGGTCAACTCTCAACTGGCAACGATGAAGCACGGCCGCCGAAACCAGCTCCCCTTCCCTAAAGGGAAGCGGCCGGGGGTTAGGCCGAACGTGAACGCCCTACCGCGCCGAAAGCTCCGTCGGCGACTCGGGCGACTCCTACGGCCAGAGCGCTCATATCCACCCGGGCATGGCCCAACACCACCTCGCCGCTCGGTAGACTGCTCCGAACCGATGCATCCGCGGCACGCCGCCTGCCGTACTCGTACTCGAAGGCAAGACGCCGGCCCTGCCGCCAGGGAGACGGGAGCGCGTGAACTACACGACACTCCGTGACGACGAATTGATGGAGCGGGTATGCGCACGCGACCTCGCCGCGTTCGAGCATCTCTACGACCGCTACGGCGACCTCGTGCACTCTGTCGTGATGCGCGTCGTCGGCGACCGCTACGTCGCCGAGGACGTCGCCCAGGATGTCTTCCTTCGTGTCTGGCGCAAGCCCGAGCAGTTCGACCTCGATCGCGGCAAGTTCACGACCTGGCTCCTCAGCATCGCCCGCAACCGCTCGATCGACGAGCGACGCAGCCGCGGCCGCCGGCTCCGCCACGAGGCGATGCCCTCGCCGGCCGAGGAGGAGGACCCGCTGCTCAGCGTGAGCGACGACACGGAGGACCCGGCGACGGCCAGCGTCGTTGCCGACGACCAGCGCGCCGTCCGTGCAGCGCTCGCCGTGCTTCCGCCGGAACAGCGCATGGCCATCCAGCTCGCCTACTTCGGCGGTATGACCCAGCAGGAGATCGCCAACCAGCTCGGGCAGCCGCTCGGCACCGTGAAGACGCGTATCCGCCTGGGCATGCAGAAGATGCGCGGCGCGCTCGAGCCGCATTACATGGTTGAGGGAAGCTGATGCCGATCGACTGCGACGCGGCTCGCGAGAACATCGACGCCTTCGCCCTCGGCGCCCTCGACGCCGATGAGGCGCCCGCGCTCGAGCAGCATCTGCAGACGTGCATCGCCTGTGCCCGCGAGCTGCGCGCCGCGCGCGAGACCGCTGCGTCGCTCGCACTGACGGCGCCGGCGGTGCCGGCGGCGGCGGCGCTCAAGGCCCGCGTCATGGCATCGGCGGCGGTGCTATCGACGCGGCCGCGCCGCCGTCCGTCGTGGAACTACTGGGCGGTGGCCGCCGCCGCGCTCGCCGTGCTCGCCGCCGGCGGCGTCACCTGGGGCGCCCTCATGCAGCGCCACGCGAGCGACCTCAGCGGCCAGACGGCGATCGCGCAGGCGCAGGCCACGCAGTCGTCGCAACAGCTCGCCTCGCTCGTCTCCTGGCAGCGCGGCATGCTCGAAGTCTCGTCCCAGGCCGACCTCCGCACCACGCCGATGGCCGGCACCGTCCTCGCCCCATCCGCGAGCGGTCAGTACTTCTGGAGCTCCACGAAGCAGGAGGGCGCGTTCTTCGCCACCGGCATGCCGCCCCTGCCCGCGGGCAAGGACTACACGTTCTGGTTCATCTACGGCGACAAGTGGGAGAACGCGGGCACCGCCACCGTCACCGGCGACCAGGCGCGCCTCATCGTCCACGTCGATGAGGACGAGGAAGCCGGCGCCGCGCCGAAGGGCTTCGCCGTCACCATCGAGCCGGCTGCCGGCGCGCAGGAGCGCAGCGGCCCCATGGTCCTCCAGAGCGCCACCCGCAGCTAAGCGCCTGCGTCCTCCGTTCGTGATCGATGGGCTGAGCCGGGCGATCGACGGCAGCACGACGCCGATGCAAGCGGCGCAACAGAGCGACACGCGTCGGCGATGGCCAGCTCTTCAATTGCCTGGCCGCGAATCGTCTCATTCGCCCTAAGCGTCCCTGAACACATCGATCGAGATCTCGACCGCCGTCGCGGTTCCGATGTTCTTCGAGGAGAATGCATCCGCAGCTCCCCTTCCCTAAAGGCAAGGGGTCGCGGGTTAGGTCGCGCGCAGCGCGATCACACCCCCGCCGGCACCGCGGCCGATGGCAGCGGCTCCGCACCCCCGTACGGCGTCAGCAGCGCGATGCCCGCCTGCCGTAGCTCCTCCGTCGCGTCCGCGTCCGGCAGCGCCAGCTCGATCTGATCGCCGTCCGCCGCGTGCACGAAGAGCCGCACAGGGTCCGAACCCGGCGCGCCGCTAATCAGCGCGATCAGCTCATCGAGCCGCCGCCGGTCGTCCTCCGGATCCTCCGACTCGTGCAGGAAGAAGCGCAGCGGCGCCCGGCGCCCACTCGCCGCCCCGTTGCCGTTCGCAGACCGAACGCCAACGACGGCGGGAGCGCCGTTGCCACTTCGCTCTTTACCCTTCGCCCCTTGCTCCGCGGCCCCATGCCCGTTCTGTTGTCTGTTGTTTGCTGTCTGCTGTTCCCCGTGTTGCTCTCTGCTCTTTGCTCTTTGCTCGGCCGCCCCGGCCCCACCGCCGGCCCGCACAGCAACGAGCCCCACCCCCGCCGTCGCCCGCACCGCCATCGTCAACCAGTCCGGGATCTCGAACCGCTCGTGCGTCACCGAACCGTCCGCCGCCTGCACCAGCGACACGTGCTGCACCGCGATGTTCAGCCGGTCCCCACGCTCCTTGATCCGCACCAGCATCAGCACGATGTTCCCGCTCGTCCAGTGCTCGCGCGTCGTCTCGTACACATCGGGCCACACCGTCACTTCGGCGCTGCCCGAGAGGTCCTCGATCGCCACCGAAACGAACTGCTTGCCCGCGCGCGTCGCCAGCGACCGCACGCTCCCCACCATGCCCGCGATCACCACATCGCGCCCGTCCATCTCCGGCGTGATCTCGCTCACCAGCGCCGACGTGTGCTTGCGCAGCACCGAAGCCGCGGCCGAGAACGGGTGCTCCGACACGTACACGCCGAGCAGCTCCTTCTCCCACCCCAGCATCTCCGCGCTCGAAGCCGGCGCCTCCTCGAACACGATCGCCGGCAGCGGCGTCGCGACGGTGTCGCCGAGCATGTCGAACATCGTCGCCTGCCCGGACTCCTTGAGCTTCTGCTCGCGCTGCGCCAGCGACACGATCCGGTCGACGTTCCGCAGCAGCGTCCCCCGCTGCTCCGGCTGCTCG
This sequence comes from Dehalococcoidia bacterium, assembly GCA_036278595.1. GTDB lineage: Bacteria > Chloroflexota > Dehalococcoidia > DSTF01 > JACRBR01 > JADMII01. Next base: position 3,127 of record DASUKS010000250.1, on the reverse strand, counting down.
ACGAGGCAGTCGAGCGCACCCGCCTTGATCAGCGATTCGATCGTCCGCTTGTTGATCGCGTGCAGGTCCACCCGCTTGATGAAGTCCTCGACCGAAGCGAACGCACCGCCCTCCGCGCGCGCCGAAACGATGCTCTCCGCCGCCGCCGAGCCCACATTCTTCACCGTGCTCAGGCCGAAGCGGATCAGCGGCGATTCCGCCGACGTGTCCAGCTCGAAGTTCACCCCGCTGCGGTTGATGTCCGGCGGCCGCACCTCGATGTCCAGCCGCATGCACTCCGCGACCGCCTGCGCGACGCGCTCGTGCACGCCCGCGCTCGAGAGCACCGCCGTCATGTACTCGTGCGGATAGTTCGCCTTCAGCCATGCCGTCTGGTACGCGATCGTCCCGTAGCACGCGGAGTGCGCCTTGTTGAACGCGTACCCCGCGAACGGCTCGATGAGCGTGAAGATCTCCTGCGCCTGCTCCTGCGTGTAGCCGTTCTTCACCGCCGCCGCGATGAACTTCTCGCCCTCGGCCTGCATCAGCGACGCGATCTTCTTCGACATCGCCTTCCGGATCGCGTCTGCGTCCTTCAGCGCGTAGCCCGCGAACTTCTGCAGCACCAGCAGCACCTGGTCCTGGAACGCGATCACCCCGTACGTCTCGTCCAGGATCTCCGCCAGGTCCGGGTGCGGATACTGCACCAACGACGGGTCGTGCTTCGCGCGGCAGTACGTGCCGATGTGCTGCATCGGCCCCGGCCGGTACAGCGCCACCAGCGCGATCAGGTCCGATACGCGGTCCGGCTGCAGGTCCTGGATCAGCCGCCGCATCCCCGGCGACTCCAGCTGAAAGACGCCGAACGTGTCCCCGCGCCCCAGCATCTCGAACGTCTTCGGATCGCCGTCCGGAAGCGCCTGCAGGTCGATCCGCGCGCCTGTTGTCCGCTCGATGTTCTCGACCGCGCGCACGAGGATCGTCAGGTTCGCCAGCCCCAGGAAGTCCATCTTCAGCAGGCCGATCTCCGCGACCTGCGACATCGCGTACTGCGTCGTCGGGATCGAGGATTCGTCGCCGCGCGTCGGGCGCTGCAGCGGCACGTGCTCCGCCAGCGGCTCGCGCGAGATCACCACGCCCGCCGCGTGCGTGCTCGCGTGCCGCGCGACGCCCTCGAGCCGCTTCGCCGTGTCTACGAGCTTGGTCACCTCCGGCTCGACCTCGTACGCGCCCGCCAGCTCCGGCGACTCCTCGAGCGCGCGGTCCAGCGTCATGTGCAGCGCGTTCGGCACCAGCCGCGCGATGCGGTCGACGTCGCCGTATCCCATACCCAGCGCGCGTCCGACGTCGCGGATCGCCGCCTTCGCGCCCATCGTCCCAAACGTGATGATCTGCGCGACGTGGTCCTGCCCGTACTTCTCCGCGACGTAGTGGATCACCTCGTCGCGCCGGTCGTCGGGGATGTCCAGGTCGACGTCCGGCGGCTCCTTGCGGTCCACGTGCAGGAAGCGCTCGAAGACCAGCCGCGTCGCCAGCGGGTCGATGAACGTCACGTCCAGCGTGTACAGGATGATGCTCGCCGCCGCAGACCCGCGCACCCCGAGCATGATCCCCGCGCGCCGGCAGAACTGCGCGATGTCGTACACGACGAGAAAGTAGTTCGTGAAGCCCGTCTTCTCGACGACGCCCAGCTCGTAGTCGAGCCGCGCCTGCACCTCCTCCGACGCGAAGGGGTACCGCCGGTTCAGCCCCTCGCGCGCCAGGTGCGTCAGGTACTCGAGCGGCGTGAAGCCCGCCGGGATCGTCGGCTCCGGCAGATGCAGCCGCCCGAACTCCAGCTCCAGGTTGCACTGCTCCGCGACCAGCTGCGTGTTTGTCACTGCTTCAGGCAGATCGTGGAACAGCTCGAGCATCTCCTGCTCCGACTTCACGTAGTAGGAGTCGTCGTGCATCTTCAGCTGCCGCTTCGCGTCGTCCACGGTGCTGTTCGTGCCGATGCACAGCAGGACATCGTGGATGCGCGCGTCATCGCGCGCGGTGTAGTGCGAGTCGTTCGTCGCCACGAGCGGGATCCCCGTCGTCTTCGACAGCTCGACGAGCCCGCGCATCACCCGCGCGCACTCGGCGTTGATCTCCGGCTCGTCGTGCCGCATGACTTCCAGGTAGAAGTCGTCGAACACGTCCCGGAAGAACCCCGCGAGCTGCTTCGCGTCGGCCGCGCGCTCTTCCGAAAGCAGTCGGTGCATCTCGCTCGAAGGACAGCCGCTGAGCGCGATGATCCCCTTGCCGTACTCGGCCAGCAGCTCCTTATCCATCCGCGGCTTGTAGTAGAAGCCCTCGAGGTGCGACCGCGTGCTGAGTTGCAGGAGGTTCCGATACCCCACCTCGTCCTTCGCCAGCAGCGTCAGGTGGAAGTAGTTGTTTGACCGCGAGTCCGACTTCTTGAGGCGGGAGTCGGGCGCGATGTACGCCTCGATGCCGATGATCGGCTTCAGGCTCCGCGCCCGCGCTTCCTTGTAGAAGTCGATCGCGCCGTGCAGCGCGCCATGGTCGGTCATCGCGACCGACTCCTGCCCGATCGCCCGCACGCGGTCCATCACGTCCGGGATGCGGCTGAGGCCATCGAGGAGGCTGTATTCAGTGTGAAGGTGAAGGTGGGTGAACATATCTGAGGGCCTCGCTCGATAATATCAAAGCCCCCGCGTTCATCCTCCCGACACCGCCTCCTCCATTTCCCACCACCCACCCAGACCCACGCACAACACACACAGCAGCTCCAGCACCTCCCCTCTCCACCCCGTTGGAGAGCGGCCGGAGGTGAGGTAGCGCGCAGCGCGCACCCGCCGCACAGGCCACGCGCACCACACACCGGTTGCGCATCCGACACCAGCCCTGCTCCAGCAGCTCCCCTCTCCACCCGTTGGAGAGGGGCCGGGGGTAAGGTAGCGCGCAGCGCTCCCGCCCCAATCGCACGAGGCCACGCGCACCACACGCCGGTTGCGCATCCGACACCAGCCCTGCTCCAGCAGCTCCCCTCTCCACCCGTTGGAGAGGAGGCCGGGGGGTGAGGTCGCGCGCAGCGCGAGAGGTACCATGGGTCCACCCTCGGCACGCGAAGGAACAGCAACCAGATGACAACGCTCGCACA
>DASUKS010000249.1:0-5729 GCA_036278595.1 Dehalococcoidia bacterium | reverse complement strand
TCGAAGACGTGTCGGATGTGGTGTGGTGGGCGTTCCTCGTCGGCGTGTACGTGCCGGTGACGATGCTGCTCGCGTGGCCGCTGACGCACATGCTCGGCCTGTGGCCGAAGCAGCCGGAGCGGCGACCGGCGCCCGAACCGCGAGCGGAGCACGTGCCCGTCGCCTCGCCGTTTGCCATCCAGGGCCCATCAGCCGCACCCCTCGCGAACAGCGAGTAGCAGGCTGTCCGCCGGCTAGCGTTCTCTGGCGTCCAGCGCCTGCTGCCAGATTGCGCGGAGATGGCGCACGGCCTCCGGGTCGACTTCGGTCCCACCGTAGCGCGACGCGACGAACGACTGCGTGATCTGGGACGGGACCGGCGACCGATAGCGCTGATCCAGCGTCGGGGCGAACCGCGAAGGCGTGGCGGCGGGCGGGCGATCGAGGCCGTCGTCGGCGGCGCGCGCGAGCATGTCCGCATAGAGTCGGCGAATGGCGACGGACGATGTCGACACCGGCCGGCGGGCGCGGCGGCCGATGCCATCGAACAGCGCGCGGAGGTCGTCCATGAAGCCGCCGTCACGTTCGACGGCGGTGCGTCGTTCGTTGACTTCATTCTTGCGCGAGCGGCGGCGCACGGCGAACCAGAGCGCAGTGAAGAAGCCGAGGATGATCGCGCCCCCGGCGAGGCCGGCGAGCGTGTACGCCACGACGTACAGCCAGCCGGGCGTGTCGCCGTGTTTCTGCGGTAGCGGCGGCTGCGTCGGCGCCGCGACGTCGTGCTTCACCTGCGGCTTGTGAATGTGCACGAAGCCGCCGATCCAGGAGATCAGCGCGACGAACGGCCGCAGGATGATGCCGAGGACGAAAGCAACGGCGTGACCGAGGACGTCGAACACCGGGGAGACGACGCCCAACGTGTGCGGGTCGAAGGCAGCCACGGCGATCGTCAGCACGACCGCGACGCCGAGCACGAACGCGAATCCGGCCGACCAGCGCGCGGCGAAGCGCGCGAGCGGCTCCTCGGCGTCCGCGGTCTGCGCGAGCGCGAGCAGGCACCAGGCGAGGATGAACACGACGACGGCGATGATGCCAAACGCGTGCCAGCCGCGCGCGGGTGGATCGACGATGGCGGCGAGGGCAACGGCGCCCACGGCCAGGCCAGCGGCGGCGAGCGCATCGCGCACGCTGGTTTCGGCGGACCAGGCGGCGATGCCGCGCAGCCAGATCAGCGCGAGCACGACGACGCCGGCGATCGCGTAGGAGTGCGCGAAGGCGGCCGGGCTCCAGTCGCCGCGCGTCGCCGCGTACTCGGCGTAGGCGATCGCGGCGAGCAGGACGATGCTTGCGCCGAGCGTGGCGACCCGCGCCTGCGTTTCGGGCAGCGTGCCGAGCAGGCGCGCGAGTGCGAACGATCCGAGCACGACCACCGTGACCGTGAGCAGCGACGGCCCGGGCCCGTCGCCGTTGCTCACCATCCGGACGACGACGGCGGCGAGCGCGAACGCGGCGAGGACCTCAATCGCGAGCGCGACGGGCAGGCGCGCCTGGCGGACCGTCATGCGCGCACCTCCTCCGCCGCCGCCGCAACCGCGAGGTGCGAGACATCGATCACGGGTACGGCGGGAAGCTCTTCGTACCAGAGCTCGCCCGCGACCGAGAGCACGACGACCTGGTGGCCGCGGCGCTGCAGGCGCACCAGCGTCGCGGCGAGGTCTTCGGTCATGAGACTCGTCACCACCGTGAGCGTCATGCCGGCGGGCAGGCGGTGCTCCTCGCGGTCGAGCGCGGCGCTCAGCGGCTCGAGCACGAACGGCGTGATGACGGCGAGCGCCTCGAGCACGCGCACGAACTGCTCCGGCCGGCGGCCCGGCAGGATGCGCATCGAGCGGTCGGCGTCGGGCACGCTGCTGTTCGCGAGGAGACCGATGGCGTAGCGGCGGTCGAAGGCATCGCGCGCGATCGAGGCGGCGACACTGATCGCGTGCTCGAGGTGCGCGGTGACGGTGCCCGCCCACGCCGGCACGACGGTCTGCGTGTTGAGGCAGACGAGCACCTGCTGCGACGACGTCGGCTCATAGATGCGCGACTGCATCTTGCCGGTGCGCGCCGTCGCGTTCCAGTCGATGCGGCGGAGACTGTCGCCGGGTCGGTACTCGCGGATGCCGGCGATGCGCGACGGGTCTTCGAACACCGGGATGCCGTGCGGCAGCTCGCCGAGCGGCCGCCTCGACGGCAGGCGCAGGTCACCGAGGTCGATCGTGCGCGGGTAGACGATGATGCGCGTGCGCTCGTCGTCAACGCGCTCCTCCGCGAAGAGCCCAAACGGGTCGCCGGAGCGCAGGCGGACCGGGCCGATGCGGTAGACGCCGCGCTCCGGGGCGCGCAGCGACAGGTCGCGGGCCACGCGCTCGTACGAGGCAGCCGCCGTCCGCCAGTCGATGCTGATCGCGTCGGCGCCGGCGTGGGAGCGGGCCGCGCCTTCCTCTTCGTCGATCATGCCAGCGGGGATCGAATCGCGCGCCTCGAGCCAGGGGAGCCCGAGCGGCTTGCGGTTGGTGATGCGCAGCGTCACCGGCACGCGTTCGCCGGCGAAGGCGCGGTCCTCGGGGACGTGGCGTTCGTACGACACGCGGCGCAGCGACCAGCGCGACCACAGCGCGGCGGCGACGCCGACGAGCAGCAGCGCGACGCCGAGCACGGTGACGAGCGGCGTGCCCGTCGCGAGCCCGGCGATGATCATCACTGCGATGGCGTACGGCGCGATGATGCGCACCATGTCAGCCCTCGACCGGGACGGGAAGTTCTTCGACGATCTCGCGCACGAGGGCTTCGGCGTCGCGGCCGCGCAGCCGCGACTGCGAGTTCAGCGTGAGGCGGTGCGCGAGGACGGCGACCGCCATCGACTGCACGTCATCGGGCAGGACGTAGTCGCGGCCGCGGATGGCGGCGAGCGCACGCGCCGCGCGGAAGAGCGCGAGCGAGGCGCGCGGGCTGGCCCCGAGCTCGACGGCGCTGTGCTCGCGCGTGGCCCGCGCCAGGCCGATCGCGTACTGGCGCACCGACGGCTCACAGTGGACCGATGGCAGCAGCGCGCTCATGCGGACGAGGTCGGCGGCCTCCATGACGGGGGCGAGCGTGGCGAGAGGGTCGTCTGCTTCGAAGCGGGCGACGATCGCGTCCTCGTCGGCGGCGTCGGGGTACCCCATGCGCAGGCGCAGGAGGAAGCGGTCGAGCTGGGCCTCAGGGAGCGGGAACGTGCCTTCGAGCTCGACGGGGTTCTGCGTGGCGAGCACGAGGAAGGGTGCGGGCAGCGGCACGGACTCGCCGTCGACGCTCACCTGCCGCTCTTCCATCGCTTCCAGCAGCGCGCTCTGGGTACGCGGCGTCGCGCGGTTGATCTCGTCCGCGAGGACGATGTTGGCGATGATCGGGCCGGCGCGGAACTGGAACTCGCCCGACTTCTGGTTGTAGAAGTTGATCCCCGTCACGTCGGACGGCATGAGGTCCGGCGTGAACTGGATGCGCTTGAACGTGCAGCCGACGGAGCGAGCAAGCGACTTCGCGAGGACGGTCTTCCCGATGCCTGGCACGTCCTCGATGAGGACGTGGCCCTGGCAGAGCATCGCGACGAGCGCGAGCTCGATCACGTCGCCGCGGGTGACGATGACGCGCTCGACGTTCTGGCGCACGCGGGCGGCGGCATCCGCGATCGCGGCGACGGCCTGCGGGTCGCGCGCGGTCGGCGCGCTGCGGGCTGGGGGTTCGAAGCTCAATCCGGCCTTCCTTCTGGCCCGCTCACGATAGCACGCGGTCGGTGGTCGGTGGTCGCTGGTGGATGGTGTGCGGCCCGCGCCCGGTTGTCGGTGCGAGGGAACAAACGGAAGCGCTGCGTCGTCCCTCTCTGTAACGCGACTGCCACCGCGTTGCAGGAGGAGAGCGACGATGCTTCGGATTCTACGAACGCGGCTCGGGCTGACGGTCATCTTCGTGCTGGCGGGGCTGCTCGCCGGGCCGCGGATGGCCGACGCCTGCGCGGGGCTCATCGGGCCGAACGGCGCGGTGAACCTCGAGCGGACGTCCACACTGGCCGCATACCACGACGGCGTCGAGCACTACGTGACGGCGTTCCAGTTCGAGGGCGGCGGCGGGCAGTTCGGCGCGCTGATCCCGCTGCCCGGCGTGCCTTCGAACGTCGAGCGGGGCGGCGCCTGGACGCTCCAGCGGCTGGAGCAGGAGACGCAGCCGCCGCAGACCGCGTTCCTCGCGGACCGCGCGGCGGCGGCGCCCGCGAGCGGCGCACAGGTGCTGCAGCAGGTGCGCATCGATGCGCTCGACCTCACCGTGCTGAAGGGCGGCGGGCCCGACGTCGCGACATGGGCGGAGGCGCACGGCTTCCTGCTGTCGCCGGACGCGCCGGAGGTGCTCGACTTCTACGCGCGGCGCAGCCCGATCTTCCTGGCGGCGGTGTTCGACGCGGACGCCGCGGCGGCGCGCGGGCAGCGCATCGGCGACGGGACGCCGGTGCACCTGACGATCCCGACGACGAACCCGTGGGTGCCGCTGCGGATCCTCGGGCTGGGGAAGCAGCCGGACGAGCTGGTGGACGCGGACATCTACCTGCTGACCGACCACCGGCCGGCGCTGCTGCCGGGGCCGCACACCGGGCTCGCGCTCTCGTACGACCAGCAGGCGTCGCCGCGGCTACTCGACGACCTGCGCAGTGACGACGGCATGGGGTGGGTGCCGCAGTCCGCGTGGCTGACGAAGCTCAGCATCGACAGCCGCGCGGCCGACCTCAACTACGACCTGGCGGTGGACACGACGAGCGCACGCAGCCCTTCGCCGGTCGCGGCGGGGCTCGAGCTGCCGGGCGCGACGATCGCCCCGACGCACGCGGGCACGCCGGCTTTCGTCTGGCTGCTCGTCGGCGGCGCTGTCCTCGCGCTCGCGGCGTTTGTGCTGCGCGGCGGCTGGCACGCGGGCAGCCGGCGATGAACCTGCGGACGGCGATGCTCTGCCTCGCCATCGGCGTCGTCGCGGTCGCGGGCAGTGCCTGCGGCCGCGGCGCCGCCGCTTCGGGGCGCACGGCGACGATCGGGATCCACTACTCGCACTACAGCCTGAGCGAAGTCACGGCGAAGGCGGGCGAGCCGATCACGATCACGCTGCGCAACGACGACCCCATCGACCACGAGTGGATCGTCGGCACGGAGGCCGTGCACGAGCGGCATCGGACGGGCACGGAACGCTACCACGGCTCGATCCCGACGGAGGTGACGATCCCGCCGTATACGACGAAGGAGACGACGGTGGTCTTCCGCGTGCCGGGCGACTACAAGTACATCTGCCACCTGCCCGGACACGAGCAGTACGGGATGGTCGGGGTGCTGCACGTCGTTGGGTGACGGGCGGGCTTGCCGAGGCGGTCGTGGTGGGTGGTGCGGCCGTGTGCGTACGAAGAACAACAGACAACAGACAACAGACAGCAGACAGCAGACAGCAGACGGGAATGTGCGGCCGGGGGGGATGTACCCAAACCCTGCGGCGGGGCGCCGGCGCTAGTCGGGGCGCCTGTGCATCTGCACGAGGTCGTCGAACCGGAGGCCGGTGACGTTGCCCGCGGGATCGCGGGTGAGCGCCAGGTAGCCGGTGCCGGACTGCGATGGGACGGCGAAGAAGGCCGCGTCGTCCGGGTCGCAGGGGACGAGCCGGACGCCGTGCTTCCAGTCACCCCAGCGTGACTGCAA
>DASUKS010000248.1:0-2988 GCA_036278595.1 Dehalococcoidia bacterium | reverse complement strand
TACCAGGTGCAGGACACCACCGACCCGAAGAGCTTCCGATGGCTCCAGTGGGACGAACCCGGCACCTGGGGTGAGCAGCCCGCCACCGGCGCCGTCCCCTACTACCTCGACGCCACCGGCCTCACCGATGCCGAGTTCTGGGCCATCGCCAACTCCCTCCACCCCATCCAGCGCTAACGCCAGCTCAGTCATGCACACCTTGCGGCCTCGCCGGCCGCTGAGCCGTCGCTTTTGGCCGCAAGACCTCACGGCGCCATCGCATCGTGTTAAGATCCGGCGCCCCGCATTGTTGGTGCATGAGATGCCGTTCGTGTCGCAACATCCGATCCTGCTCTTAGTGTTGACCGCTCTCGCCACACTGGCGCTCGCCTCTGCCCCGCTCGCCGGACAGCCGGCGCGCGCCGCTGCTGACCCCCCCCCGATTTCGATCGTCGCCATAGGCGATTCCATCACCTACGAAGGCAACGCAACGACGACCGGCTGGCTCGCCATCTACGCTTCGCATCTCGGCAAAGAGACCGGGCGCATGCCACAGATCCACGACTACGGCATCCCGGGCGCGACGGCCGGCGAGATTCTCGATGCGCTGCGCACGCACGACGATCTGCGTTCCGCGCTGTCGCACGCTGATCTCGTCACGTACCAGACCGGCATCAACGACTTTTTCCGCGCCCGCACGTCCTACGTCGCCGGAAGCTGCGGCGGCGCAGACAATCAGGACTGCCTGCGGTCCATGGTGCAGCAGTTCGACGCGAACTGGGACGCGCTCGTGAGCGAGATCGCGCGCATCGCGCCGCACGCGGCGAAGCGCACCATGAACATCTACTACTCGACGATCAGGTACGACACGGATCATGGCGACGCGGGCACCCTCAACGGCTACGTCACCCAGATCAACCAGCACATCGCGGCGAACCCCGGCGCTCCGCTCGTCGACGCGCACGAGATCTACAACGGTCCCGGCGGCGATCAAGATCCCGCCGCGAAGGGCTATCTCCTCGCCGACGCCGTGCACCCTGACTGGCTTGGGCACCTCGTCATCGCGAACTTCCTCGATGCCATGGGCTACGCGGAGTTCGGCGGCCCTCAGCGCTCGAACGGAGCGGCGACGCCCGTCACGTCGCTTCGCACCGCCCCGCCGTCCGCTGGCCACGCCGGCTGGGCATCGCGCACGTGGCTCATCGCGGTGCTCGGCGGTCTCGCGCTGCTCACGGCCAGCGCCATCGCCGCCCTCGCATTCGCGCGGCGGAGACGGCGAACCGCGACGTAGAACCGAATGCGACGCAGACCCAGACGCCACCAACCAAAGCTCCCCTCTCCACCGCGTTGGAGAGGGGCCCGGGGGTGAGGCCGGCGCGCAGCGCCGCCTCGGCCTCCCGCAGCACGATCTACGTGCCCCTACCCCCCGGATCTCCGTAGTTCCCACGAAGCCATCCCCCGTACAGGATGCGACCATGCCAGCATGGACATCCGACCCAACGACCCAACACCCGCGCCCTTCCGGCTGCTCGCCATCCTCGCCCACCCGGACGACGAGTCCCTCGGACTCGGCGGCATCCTCGCGAAATACGCCGCCGAAGGCGTGCGGACGCACGTCATCACCGCCACCCGCGGCGAGCGCGGCTGGTTCGGCCCGCCCGATGAGAACCCCGGCCTCGAAGCCCTCGGTCGCGTCCGCGAGCGCGAGTTGCACGACGCCACCCGCGCGCTCGGCGTGCACGAGCTGACGCTGCTCGACTACATCGACGGCGAGGTCGACCAGGCGGACCAGGCGGCGCTCGTCCGCCAGCTCGCGCAACACATCCGTCGCATCCGCCCGCACGTCGTCGTCACCTTCGACCACAACGGCATCTACGGCCACCCTGACCACATCGCCGTCACGCGCGCGGCGACGGCGGCGACCGTAGCCGCCGTCGACCCCAGCTTCGCGGCCAGGGGCGAGTACGCCCCGTACAGCGTGCCGAAGCTGTACTACTTCGCCTGGACGCAGGAGGTGCGCGAGGCGTACGAGCGCGCGTTCGGCGAGCTCCGCATGCAGATCGATGGCGACGACCGCACGGCCGTCACGTGGCCGCACTGGACCGTCTCCACCTGGATCGACACGTCCGCGCACTGGCAGCAGGTCTGGGACGCCATCCGCTGTCACCGCTCGCAACTCCCCGGCTACCAGAAGCTGCTCGACTTGCCAGAGGAGTACCATCGCGCGCTCTGGGGAAGGCTCTCGTTCCACCGCGTGTACTCGCTCGTCCCGACGGACGGGCATGAGCGCGATCTCTTCGATGGCATCCGAAGCGGGGAGGAAGCATGACGGATCGGCTGACGGAACTACGCAGCGCGCTCGATGACCGGCCTTCGGGCTTCGACTGGGACGAGCGCGCATGGCACGAGCACGGCGCGCGCCTGCTCGAAGTGCTCACCGCCGCCTCGACCGGCTGGGACGCACGCCGTCCATCGCCCGAGCATCCCGGGCTCGCGGCGGACCTGTTCAGCGACCGCCTGCCCGACGCGCCTGTCCCCTTCGGCCGCCTCATCGACCGCATCGAAGGCGAGGTGCTGCCGACGGCCGCGTTCAACGGCCACCCGCGCTGGCTCGCGTACATCATGGGTTCGCCCTCGCCGGTCTCCGTGCTCGGCAGCTTCGCCGCGGCGGCGATGAACCAGAACACCGGCCTCTGGCGCGTCGCGCCGTCCGCCACCGCGATCGAAGTGCAGACGCTCGGCTGGATCGCCGAGATGCTCGGCCTGCCTGCGACGACCGAAGGCGTCTTCGTCAGCGGCGGGCAGATGGCGAACGTCGTCGCGCAGGCGGTCTTCCGCGACGCGAAGGCGCCCTGGGATGTGCGGCGCTACGGCATGCGCGGCCCCGACGGACATGCGCCGCAGCCCCGCATCTACGCGAGCAGCGAGCTGCATTATTGCCACCAGCAGGCGGCCGAGCTGCTCGGCATGGGCCGCGACGCCGTGCGCAACATGCCCGTCGACGACGGC
>DASUKS010000247.1:0-4032 GCA_036278595.1 Dehalococcoidia bacterium | reverse complement strand
GGAACGGGACATGGAGCGCACGTCACCGGGGATCGATGCGGCGCCCGGCGCTGCCGCCGACGGCCGGAGCCACCTCGTCGCGGACGCCCGCAACTCGATCGTCATCAGCGCCACGGTCCGCGTCGCGTTCTTCGCGCCGCTGGCGCTGTTCGCGTGGGCGGCATGGACGCGCCGCTGGGTCGCGGACGACGGGTACATCTACCTGCGCGTCGTCAGGGAGCTGGTCGGCGGCCACGGGCCCGTCTTCAACGGCGGGGAGCGGGTCGAAGCGGCGACGAGCCCGTTGTGGGTGGGCATCCTCGCGCTGGCAGACTCGCTCCACCTGCCGATCTCGCTGCCGTGGCTCGCCGTCATCCTCGGGCTGAGCTTCTCGGTCGCCGGACTCGCGTTTGCGCTGTTCGCGGCAACGGACCTCTGGCGGCGGGACGCGCGCGTACTGCTGCCGTTCGGCGCGCTGGTCGTCATCGCGCTGCCGCCGTTCTGGGACTTCGCGACCTCGGGGCTCGAGACCGGCCTGTCGTTTGTCTGGCTCGGCGCCACGTTCTACGTGCTGGTCCGTGCCGGCGCGGCGATCCGCAGCGCGGCCTCCGCCGGCCGCCTGCGCACGGCGCTGTTCCTGGCGCTCGCCGGGCTCGGTCCGCTGATCCACCCGGACTTCGCGATCTTCACGCTGGCATTCATCGCGGCATTCTTTGTCGTGGCGGGAGAGTCGCGCCCGCTCCGCCGGTTCGAGGCGCTCGTCGTCGCGCTGTTCATCCCTGGCCTCTACGAGCTGTTTCGGATGGGCTACTACGGCGCGCTCGTGCCGAACCCCGCGTTCGCCAAGGAAGCGGGGACGAGCAACTGGCCGCAGGGCTGGCACTATCTGCTCGATACGGTGAACCCCTACTGGCTCGCCATCCCGCTGCTGCTCGTCGTCGCGATGGCGCTGCACGTATCGCGCGATGCCGATCGCAGCACGTCCGCGCTCGTCTTCGCACCGATCGGGGCGGCGATCGCGCACGGGCTCTACGTCGTCTACGTGGGCGGCGACTTCATGCACACGCGCTACTTCCTGCCGGACATCTTCGCGTTCGCATTGCCAATCGCCGTCATCCCCTTCGACGCCCGGCCGCGTGTGGCGGCGGCGCTCGCCATGGCCGTCTGGGCGCTCGTCTGCGCGGCCATGCTGCACGTGCCGTACAGCGGCGTGGGGCCGCACGACATCGCGAACGAGCGGGAGATCTACGTCACGCTATCGGGGAACGCGCATCCGATCACGGTGGAGGACTACGCGCAGTCCTCCGGCGAAGTCGCGGCGGCCTTCGGGGCGTACAACCTGGCGCCGGGCTCGCTGCGGTTGGTGCACGGGTTCCAGACGAAGCTCCGAGGCGACCTGGCAGATACGCGACTCCTCGAAGCAGAGCAGATCGGCATCTTCTCGTACGTCGTCCCACCGGACGTCTACGTCGAAGACCGCTACGGTCTGGCGGATGCGCTCGCCTCGCACATCAAGTTGGAGCAACGGGGACGCCCCGGGCACGAGAAGGAGCTTGCGGAAGCGTGGATCGTCGCGCGGTTCACCGATCCGGGCGCGAAGCTCCCCTTCGTCCTCGGCCCGCCGGCGCGTGACGTGGCGGCGGCGCGCGCCGCCCTGGTATGCGATGGCCCCCGCGAGCTGTTGGCGGCAGCGACCGCTCCGATGAGCTTCGGGCGCTTCGCCAGCAACGTCGTCGAGTCGTTCCGGTCGTACGGGCTGCGGATCCCGGGTGATCCGAAGCAGGCGAAGGCGGAATTGTGCTGAACGATCCGGTCGTCGAGCCGGAGGCCGTTGAGTTCGCCGAGCCGATGCCGCCGGCGCGGGTGCGCGCGGGCGTCGAGGCATGGCACGTGTTCGCGGCGCTGCTCGTGGTCGAGACGGCGCTGTTCGCGTGGTTCGGTGTCGTCAACCGCGACGAGGGCTGGTACCTGTACGCGGGCCGCCTCGTGTTCGAAGGCAAGATCCCGTACCGCGACTTCAGCTACTTCCAGGCGCCGGTGCTGCCGTACCTGTACGGGCTGCCGCAGATGCTCTTCGGGCCGAGCCTGCTCGCGGGACGCGTCACGTCCGTCGTGTTCGTGTTCATCGCAGCGGCGGCGATCGCGGCGAGTGCGGATCTGCTTGGCGGGCGAAGCGCACGCACGTGGGCGCTCGCGCTGTTGTGCGCGAACCCGATCCTGTTGTGCTTGTGCACGCTCGCGCGATCCGAGGCGGCGACGGTGGCGGCGTGCACGCTCGCGGTGTACTGCCTCGTGCGATACCGGGACGGCCTGGCGGGACTGCTCGCGGCGCCGGCGCTGCTGTTGCTGGCCGCGGGGATCCGCAGCCCGCTCGCCATCGCGTTTCTGCTGGCGACGGGCTACGCCTGGTGGCGGGCGCGCGCGTCCGGGCGTGACCGGGCGATCGCGGCGTGCGTGCTGCTCGCGGAGCTGCTGGTGATCGCCGTGCCAGTCCTGCTGTCGACCGACCGCGCCGTCTTCGAGCTGTGGAGCTCGCAGGTGCACCGCAGCCTGCAGTTCTCGGCGCCGGGGGCGACATCGCCGACGATCCAGGCGCGCATCGAGACGATCTACTCCTTCACGTGGGTCGAGTTCGTAGTGCTGCTGGCGCCGTTAGTGGTGATCGCGGCGTACGCGGCGGTGCGGTACGGACAGGGCTGGCGTCCCCGCTGGCGGCAGCCGGAGGGCGATCCGCTGACGACCTACACGCTGCTGACGGCGCTGGCGCTCGTGACCTTCGTGCCGTTCGTATCGGCGGAGCCGTTCGAGCCGCGATACTTCGTGCCCGCGTCGGCGCTGCTCACGGTGGTGGTGGCCGCCGCGGCGGCAGCGGCTCGTCCGGCGGAACGCGATCTCGCGACGTGGTTCGGACCATTGATCGCCGGGGTCACGCTGGCCGTGGCGGTCTGCGCCGCACCGCTGTACATCGTGCTCGGGCAGACGCAGACGGTGCCGCGAAGCCCGAACGCGCAGCTTCGCGGCGCCGACCGGATCATCGCGGCGGACATGGGGCCGGGCGACCGGCTGCTCGCGTTCGACCCGACGCTCGCCGTCGCAGCCGACGTGAAGCTGATGCCGGGGCTCGAGATGGGGCAGTTCTCGTACTGGCCGACGATGTCAGACACCGACGCGCGCGCGCACGGCGTGTACAACAAGCAGGCGTTGTTAAACGCGATCGGCGGCGGCACACCGAAGGTGATCGCGCTGACGGACTTCGACCTCGGGTCGTTCATCGGTCATACGGTTACGCCGACGCCGGACAACGTCCGGGCGCAGCTCGGCCAGTTCCCGGTCGTGCTGATCCCGTCGCTTGTTCTGCACTACAAAGTACAGGACGTCCTGGACGACTACGGTCAGTACGGTGACCACCTCTACATCCTCGTGCGCAAGTAGCGCGTCGCGTACGTCCGCGTGCGCATGCGCTACGCAAGCGGTTTCGGTGTGAAGCGTGCGGGCACATAGGCCCGCCGCCCCTACCCGCGGTGGGCGGAGCGCGGTGCCAGCGAGCGTGTCGGTGTCGGCGACTGTGGTGTTCGAGGAGTTTACGGGGGCGCGGCGAGTTCTCGCCCGAGAGGTAGCCGGGTACGTCGGTGTCGGTGACCTGCAGGCCGCTGCCGCCGGGCCGTGGGGTCGCTGCTGGCGAGCGGGTTGAGCCGGCCCGCGTCTCGCTCCAGGCGTAGCGCGAGCCGGTCAGGCGGGCGAGATTGAACGTGGTCTCGCCGCGGGGTCGATGTTATCGGCCAGCACGTGCGCGGCCACGACCGCCAACGCGCCGATGACGGCCGCGGCGACCAGCGCCTCATTGGTGTGAGCGAGGCTGCGGACATGGGGCATCGCATCGCAGCGTTGCCTGCCATCGCGATCATCGATAGCGAGCGATTATCCCGTACGTTGACGCGTCTGGGCGGGCCGGCGCACTGGTCAGCAGCGCTCTCCGCTGCTCACGGCCTCTCCTTCGCTGTCTACGCCGCGTCGGGTCGAAGCGGGGCCGCGTGCCTACCGGCGGCGGCGGCT
>DASUKS010000246.1:0-4900 GCA_036278595.1 Dehalococcoidia bacterium | reverse complement strand
CAGCCGCAGACGCCATCTTGTACGAATTCGACGCCGAGTATAGGCGAAGGGCAAAGAAGCGCGCGCTTGATCAGGATTCTTCGCTCGGGGCAGCCGTTCGGCGACTGAGGCTGCAAAAGGGGCTTGCCAGGAGCGATTTCCCCGGAGTATCAGAGAAGGCCATTGCTCGTATTGAGAGGAACGAGATCAGTCGCCCTCGTGTGAGCACGCTTAGTAAGGTGGCGTCGGCGCTTGGGGTTTCGCCACAAGATCTACCGTCGTATTGAGGAGTGGTGAGCCTGCGAGCGCATGGGTACTCGCTCCAGCTTGGTCGCCGTCGGCGACAGGGGCGTGCTCATCGCGAGGGTGATCTACGCGCTCGGCCTCATCCCCTTCGAGTATGCTCATTTCGCCAATCTGAGAGGACGGCCGCGCTGGTGCCTGCGTGGCTTCTATGGCGGAGCACCGAGCACTCAGCGTCTTGCAGCGAGCATCCCTTCCAGCCGCGCCTTGACCACCGGCCACTCGTCGTCGAGGATGCTGTAATAGACAGTGTCCCGCCACGAGCCGTCGCCGCTGTACATGTGGCGGCGCAGAGTCCCTTCCTCCACCCCGCCGATCCGCCGGATCGCCGCACGGCTCCGCTCGTTGAGCCGGCCCGCCTTGAGCTCCACCCGCACGCAGCCCCAGGTCTCGAAGGCGTGGCGGAGCATGAGGTACTTCGCCTCGGTGTTCACCCCCGTGCGCTGCCACGGCAGGCCGACGAACGTCCAGCCGATCTCCACCCGCCGGTCACGCGTCGAGATGTTGCCGAAGCGCGTGCTGCCGATCGCTCGGCCGGTCGCGGCGTCGCGTGTCGTGAACGGGAGGGCCACGCCGCGCTCCCGATCCGCCAGCGCCGATACCAGGTAGTCGCGGAGCGCCTCGCGCGAGTGGATCTTCGTCGCCGTCCACCGCCACAACTCGGGCGCCTGCGCTACCTCCCAGAGCTCGTCCATGTGCTCGAGCTCGAGCGGCTCGAGCCGCACGTGGCGCCCCTCGAGCGTGCACGGTGTGACGAGCATCGGGGGCGCCGCGGCGGCGGGCGTGGCGGTGCTCGCTGCGGCTGTCGGCGGCGTCGAGGGCGAATGGGGCATCGGGCGCTTCCTTCCGGGGCGTTGGCGTGCTCGATACGGGGTCTGGCATGGTCCGAACATGGACCATGCCACCCGGGCCGAACATCGAACGGCTAGAATCCGAGCCCCACGTACACCGAGAGGCCCTGATTGTGCGCCTTCACGTCCGTGAACGTATCCGTGAATCCCTGCGAGAAGATGCCGCCGACGGTGAAGCTCTTGCTGCCGGTCGGGAACTCCAGACCGAACTCGATATCGCCGGCCATGTCGAAGGTCTTCTTCTCGAAGCCGCCGACCTGCCCGTTGAGGTCGTCGCACGTCAGGCTCGCCGACACTCCGCTGTTGTCGGCGCTCACCTTGCAGCCGATCTGGAGGCCGAACGAGGGGCCGAGTGAGAAGAAGGGGCGCACAGCACCGGAGGTTGGGATCGTGTAGCGCACCATGACGGGCACGCGAATGTAATTCGTCTTGAGCGTGGCGTCCGTGCCATTCCCGTCCAGATTGTTGAGCTTGGCTCCGTCCATCGAGTACAGCACCCTCGGCTGGATGGACACGCCGCTGGTCCCGACCGGCAGGTCGGCGTACACGCCACCCATGAAACCAGTGCGCCTGTCCACATCACCAGCATCATCACCACTCAGCTTCGCGAAGTTGCCGCCGACCATGATGCCGAAGGTCGGACGGCTGGCTACGACAGCCTGTGCGCCCTGTGCACTAGCGACCGAGGCCGCCGCGGCAACAATGATCACTGCGGCGCCCACACGTGACACGTGCCTGTACATGAGAGGTCTCCCTGGTTGAATTGCGGGCTAGCTTGCCCCATTGTGACGACCCGGAAACGTCTCCTGTCACAGAGAAACATTGTCGCCTTGGGCCCGAACGTGGCGTCACCTGCACGTCGGACGAACGCGGCCGGCATCGACAGGCCGAGCGAACGCTGAAGCGGGCACACGATTATGGAGTCGTCCCCGTTTGGCAGGTATTTTGTCCCTGGTCTTCGTACTGCGCTGTGAAAGTTTCGATCGGCCAGCAGGGCACTCCGCCATCCCTGACCATGTGGAGAGACTCCCCGATGCTGAAGATGATGACGATCGCGCTCGCCGGGCTGCTGGTAGCTTCACCGCTGCGGGCGCAACGCTCCCGCTACGGCGCGTTCAATCCAGCCGGTGTCCGGCGCCTGTTCGCTCGCGTGACGCTCACTCGAAAGTGACGGGTAGACGCCTGACCTCCGAGCTCCGCTTTGCCGCCCGCCGCCTTCGCCGCGCCCCGACCTTCGCCGCGGCGGTAGTCCTCGTCCTCGCCCTCGGCATCGGCGCAACGACAGCCGTCTTCTCCCTGGTGAACGGCATCCTGCTCGAGCCGTTGCCGTACCCGCACCCGGCCCGCCTCGTCCGCCTCACGCATACCGTCAGCAACACCGCCCTCGCCACGGTCGACCAGTCGGATGCCACCCTCCTGCTCTACCAGAGCCAGACGCGCGCCTTCACCGGCGTCGCCGCGTGGCGATTCGACGACGGCGACCTCGCCCCCTCGGGCGCAGCCCAGCGCGCCATCCGCGTCGGTGGCGCCCGCGTCACCGCGAACTTCTTCGACGTGCTCGGCGTCCACCCCGCACTCGGCAGGGCGTTCAACCCGGGCGAGGACCGCCCCCGCCATAACGGCGTCGTCGTCCTGTCGAACCGTATCTGGCAGGAGCGCTTTCACGGCGACCCCGGCGTCATTGGTCGACAGATCGTCGTGAACAATGTGCCGCGCACGATCGTGGGGATCATGCCGCCGCACTTTGCGTATCCCGCGAGCCAGGTCGAACTCTGGCTGCCGCTCTCCCTCGACCCCGCGCACACCTATCCCGCGACGTTCAACCTCATCGGCATCGCGCGGCTCAAACCCGGCGTCTCGACCGAGGCCGCGCGCGCCGACCTCGCGCGCGTGCTCCCCCACGTCGTCGACTACATCCGCGGCGGCGCCTCCCCGGCGGCGTGGCAGCAGGCGCACGTCGCTCCCCAGGTGCAGTCGCTGCGGGATTCGATCGTCGGCCCCGTGTCACACCTGGTCTGGCTCGTCTTCGGCAGCGTGCTGCTCGTGCTCCTCGTCGCCTGCACGAACGTGGCCGGGCTCTTCCTCGTGCGCGCCGAGCGCGCGCAGATGGAGCTCGCGGTGCGTGGCGCACTCGGCTCCGGCTTCATGGGGATGCTCGCGCCCGCGCTGAGCGAAGCCGTATTGCTGAGCGCCGTGGGCGGTGGCGCCGGCGTGCTGCTGGCCGCAATAACAATGAAGATGGCGCGGAGTGCGGCCTCGGCGCTCTCGCTCCCGCGACTGGAAGACGTGCGTCTCGGCGCGCCCGTGCTGCTGTTCGCACTGGGGATCACCGCGCTCTGCGCGCTCTTCGTGAGCGTGCTGCCGCTCCTCCGCGCGCGCCGGCTCTCCCTCGCGCAGCTCCTGCGCGGCGCGGGCGCCGGGACGACGGGCGGTCGCTCGCATCACCGATCGCGCGACACGCTCGTCGTCGCGCAGATCGCGCTCGCCCTCGTGCTCGTCGCGTCGTCGGGGCTCATGACGCGCAGCCTCCTCCGCCTGATCGACGTGCAGCCCGGGTTCGACGCTCATCGCGTCGTCACGTCCCGCGTGCTGCTCCCCTACGCCAGCTACAGCGGCGCCACCTCGCGCCTGAACTTCTTCGAGAGCTGGGCGCGCCAGGCGCGGGCAACTCCCGGCGCGCGCGATGTAGCGCTCACCGACTGGGTGCCGTTGAGCGGCGAGCATCACGACATGGCCATCGATGTCGAGGACGATCCGTCGCGGGCGAGCACGAGCGGAGCGGACCACGCGGTCGCGAGCGTGGATGATCATTACTTCCAGACACTGCACATCCCGCTGCTCCGCGGCCGGACGTTCGATGCCCCGGATGCCGCGCGTCCGTCGGACGCGGTGATCGTGAGCCGAGCCTTCGCCGCGCGCTACTGGCCCGGCGCGAGTCCGCTCGGCAAGCGCCTGCGTCCGCTCGGCGGCCGCTGGTACACCGTCGTCGGCGAGGTGGGCGACGTGCACTACGACGCGCTCGACCAGCCGGCGAGCGAGATCGTCTACTTCCCCATCGTGACCGCCCCTCGCGAGGGCGCCGACGCGGTGCTGCCGGCTGCGCTCTCGCTGGTCCTGCGCACCGAGTCCCAAGAGGGCGCGACGTTGTCGGCCATCCGCGGCATCGTGCGCGCGCTCGACCCCGCCGTCCCGATCTACGACGAGGGCTCACTGAGCGAGCTGGTGCACGAGTCCTCGGCGCGCACCCGCACACTCGTCGTGCTGCTCGCGGTCGCCAGCATCGTGACGCTACTGCTCGGCGCCGTCGGCCTGTATGGCATCACGGCGTATGCCGTCAGCATCCGTCGCCGGGAGCTCGGCATCCGGATGGCGCTCGGTGCTCGCCCGGCGGACGTGAGCCGCATGGTCTCGCTCGGCGCCCTGCGCCTTGCCGGCATCGGCATTGTGATTGGCATGGCGTGCACGCTCGCCGCGTCGCGGTTGCTGCGCGGGCTGCTCTACGGCGTGAGCCCGACCGATCCGGTGACGCTGAGTGTAACGCCCGTGGCGCTTCTGGTCGTCGCGATCGCGGCGAGCTGGATGGCTGCGCGCCGTGCGGCCGCCGTCGAACCCGCCGAGGCGTTGCGGGCGCAGTGAAGAGCTGGACGTGGGGCATCGCATCGAGCATCATCGCGCAGTGAAACTCCGTCCAGGGAGCTCCGCCAACCGGCTTCCGCGCACATGACCACTGACACACGCAGCTGCGCTCTCGCCGCCATCGCCGCACT
>DASUKS010000245.1:0-9581 GCA_036278595.1 Dehalococcoidia bacterium | reverse complement strand
TCCTGCGCCGACATGAGGCCGTTCAGCTCGAGGGTGCGCGTGAGCTTGATCTGCAGGAGCCAGCCGGCCTCGTGCGGATCGGTGTTTACGAGCTCCGGCTTCTGCATGACCTCATCGTTGACCATGACGACTTCGCCGGATGCGGGCGCGTACAGCTCGGAGACCGCCTTCACCGACTCGATCTCGCCCAGCTTCTCGTACTGGATGACCTGACTCCCGACCTCGGGCAGGTCGACGTAGACGACGTCGCCGAGCTGCTCCTGCGCGTATTCGGTGATGCCGATGTACGCGAGCTCACCTTCCTGCTTGAGCCACTCGTGCTCCTTCGAGTAGCGCCGGTCGTTGGGGCTGGGCATGCTTGTTCCTTCTACTTCCTGCCGGTCAGGCCGCCGCGCGCACCTGCGTGCCGCGCACGAACGGTCGCTTCACCACGATCGCCGCGAGCCGCCGGCCGCGGACGTCCACCGCGACAGGCGTGCCCTCGCGCGCCAGCTCCGACGAGACGTACCCCATGGCGATGCTCGCGCCGAGCGTCGGCGAGTAGCCGCCACTGCTGACGCTTCCGGCGACCTCGCCTTCGTGCTCGATTGCCATGCCGTCGCGGATGACCCCGCGCTCGGTCGCGCGCAGGCAGGCGAGCTTGCGCGGCGTTCCGATGTCCTTGATGCGAACGAGCGCGTCTCGGCCGTGGAATGCCTCGCCGTTGCCGAGGCTCACCACCCAGCCGAGGCCGGCCTCGTAGGGGTTCGTCGTCTCGTCGATGTCGTGGCCCCAGAGCGGCAGCGCCGCTTCGAGCCGCAGTGTGTCGCGCGCGCCGAGCCCGCACGGCTCGACGCCCTCGGCGACGATCTGCCGCCAGAGCGCGCGTCCGGCTTCGGCCGAGGTGACCAACTCGAAGCCGTCCTCGCCCGTGTAGCCGGTGCGCGAGACGAAGAGCTTGTACTGCATGAATGGCAGCTCGGTGCACGCGCGCTTCTCGATGGCGGCGATCTCCGGGC
This sequence comes from Dehalococcoidia bacterium, assembly GCA_036278595.1. Classification (GTDB taxonomy): domain Bacteria; phylum Chloroflexota; class Dehalococcoidia; order DSTF01; family JACRBR01; genus JADMII01. The sequence goes on along the minus strand of DASUKS010000245.1, from coordinate 8,583 downwards.
CGAGCGTGCGGGCGAGGTAGCCGCTGGCGGCCGGGCCCTGCACGGCGAGCATCACCGTCTGCTCCTGGCGGTCGAGCAGCTCGACATCGGCGTTCGGCTCGACGAGCCCGGCGATGTGCTGGCGGTCGCGCTCGGCGTTCGCCGCGTTGCCGACGACGAGGAATCGCTGCTCATCGAGCCGGTAGACGTACGGGTCGTCGATGATGCCGCCGTGCTCATTGCAGAGCAGCGTGTAATGCCCCTGGCCCTCGCGCAGCGACGCGACGTCGTAGGTGACCGCGCGGCGCAACGTGCGCGCGGCGTCGGAGCCGGCGACGAACAGCCGGCCCATGTGCGAGACGTCGAAGATGCCGGCGCGCTGGCGGACGGCGTTGTGCTCTTCGACGATGCCGCGGTACTGGACGGGCATCGCCCAGCCGGCGAAGGGGACGATGCGGGCGCCCTGCCGCTCGTGCAGGTCGAAGAGGGGCGTCTTGCGCAGGGGCTCGGGAGGGAGGGCCATCTCACTCAATTGTATCGACGGCCCGCGGTTGAGAGCAGGATCGTTATGATCGCTGACGCGGCTGGGCCAACTTCGCGCTGGCGCGCCCCGAGCCGGCGGTGTGCGCCGGCGGCGCGGCGTTCTTCGCGCTTGGGGGCGGGCGGGCCTATACTGGGGCCTCGCGGGCAGACTCGAATCCGGACCATTCGCATGCCAGACGACGTCCAGCAATTGCGCACAGAAGCGCTCGATGCCCTCGCGCACGCCGATGACGGCGCGCTCGAGGGCTGGCACGTGCGCTACCTCGGGCGCAAAGAGGGGCGCGTCACAGGGCTGCTGCGCGGGCTTTCGCAGCTGCCGATCGAAGAGCGCAAGAGCACCGGCGCCGCCGCGAATGCGCTGAAGCTCGATCTCGAATCCGCGTACGAAGACCGGCGCGAGGCCTTGCGGCGGAGCGCGATCGAGCGATCGCTCGAGACGGGGCGGATCGACGTGACGCTCCCGGCGCGGCCGCACCAGCGCGGCCGGCTGCATCCGGTCACGCAGACGCTGCGCCGGATGGTCGAGGCGTTCACGGCGATGGGGTTCTCGGTTGTCGAGGGTCCGGAGGTGGAGCTCGACTACTACAACTTCGAGGCGCTGCGGATCCCCGCCGACCACCCTGCGCGCGACATGTGGGACACGCTCTGGGTGGACGAGGAGGTCGGCGGCCGCCGTCCGCTGATGATGCGGACGCATACGTCGCCGGCGCAGATCCGGACGATGGAGCGGCACCAGCCGCCAATCCGCATCGTCGTGCCCGGCCGCGCCTACCGGCACGAGGCGACGGACACGACGCACGAGTGGATGATGACGCAGATCGAGGTGCTGGCGGTCGATGAAGGGCTGACGCTGGCACACCTGAAGGGGACGCTGCTCGGCGTGATGCAGCGGCTCTTCGGGACGGAGCGGCGGATCCGGCTGCAGTGCTCGTACTTCCCGTTCGTCGAGCCGGGCGCGGAGGTGGCGATGGACTGCTTCAACTGCGCCGGGGCGGGTTGTGCGACGTGCCATCAAACCGGCTGGATCGAGATGGGCGGCGCGGGCATGGTGCACCCGGAGATCCTGGAGAATATGGGCATCGACTCGAGCCGCTACACCGGCTTCGCGGCGGGCATGGGGCTCGAGCGGCTGGCGCTCCAGCTCTACGGCGTGCCCGACATCCGCTTCTTCTATCAGAACGACCTGCGCATGCTGCAGCAGTTTTAGGGCAGAGGATGCGCGCTTCACTCAAGTGGCTGAGGGAGTACGTTGACCTGCGCCTGCCGCCGGAGGAGCTGGCGGAGCGCCTGACGATGGCCGGGCTCGCGGTCGATGCGATCGTGCGCGCGGGCGACTGGGGCCCGGAGATCCGCGTCGCGCACGTGGCCGCCGTCGACCCGCACCCGAACGCGGACCGGCTGCGGCTCGCGACGGTCGACGTCGGAGGCGGCGAGACGCATCGCGTGGTGTGCGGCGCGCCGAACCTGGCGGTCGGGCAGAAGGTGGCGTTCGCGACGGTCGGCGCGCACGTGCGCGACGGGCACACGGGCAAGGCGTCGGTGCTCAAGCCGGCGACGATCCGCGGCGTCGAGTCGGCGGGCATGGTGCTGAGCGAGCGCGAGCTCGGGCTGTCAGACGAGCATGAAGGCATCGTCGTGCTGCCGGCGGACGCGCCCGTGGGTACGCCGCTGGCGGATGTGATCGGCGACGTCATCTTCGAGCTGTCGGTGACGCCGAACCGGCCCGACTGGCTCTCGATGCTCGGCATAGCGCGCGAAGTCGCCGCGCTCACCGGGACGGAGGTGCGCGAGCCTTCGCTCGAATACGAAGCCGCGGGCAAGCCCATCCGCGGGCGTGCGAAGGTCGAGATCGCGGCGCCGGAGCTGTGCGGCCGGTACGTCGCGACGGTGATCGAAGGCGTGAAGCTGGGGCCGTCGCCGGCGTGGATGCAGGAGCGGCTGGTCGCGCTCGGGCAGCGGCCGATCAACAACGTCGTGGACGTCACGAACTACGTGATGCTCGAGTTGGGGCAGCCGCTCCACGCGTTCGACTACGACCACGTCGCGGGCCATCACATCATCGTGCGGCGCGGGCGCGCAGGCGAACGGTTCACGACGCTCGACAACGAAGAGCGCGTGCTGACGCCCGACATGCTCGTCATCGCCGACGAGAACGGCGCCGTCGCGCTCGCGGGCGTCATCGGGGGGCTGGAGAGCGAGGTCACAGGCGAGACCGTGAACATCCTGCTGGAGTCGGCGAACTTCAGCGGCCCGAACATCCGCCGCACCAGCACGGCGCTGAAGGCGCGCAGCGAGGCGTCGTCGCGGTTTGAGAAGGGACTGCCGCCGGAGCTGGCGGCCGTCGCGTCGCAGCGGGCGACGAAGCTGCTCGTCGAGGTGTGCGGCGGGGCGGCGCTGCAGGGCGCGGTGGACGTCTACCCCGGCAAGAAGCGCGAGACGCGCGTCGAGGTGACCCGCGAGCGGGTGAAGCAGGTGCTTGGCATCGACCCGACGACGTCGAAGGTGCGGGAGGTGCTCGGCGGGCTGGGATTCTCGGCGCGGTGGGTGCCGCCGGACCGCTATGTCGTGCGCGTGCCGTACTGGCGGCCGGACGTGAACATCGCGGATGACGTGGTGGAGGAGATCGCGCGCGTCATCGGCTACGACCAGATCCCGGCGGAGCAGCTCGCGGGGCACATCCCGGCGCCGATCGCACAGCCGCTGCGGGACCTGCGCGAGCGCACGCGCGATCTCTTGGCCGAGAGCGGCATGCAGGAGGTGATCACCTACGCGCTGACGACGCTACAGGCGCTCGCGAAGGTGCTGCCGAAGGAGGACCTGGCGCTGTACCCGCCGTACCGCGTCGCGAACCCGGTGAGCGCCGAGCACGAGTACCTGCGGCCGACACTGCGGGCGAGCCTGCTGCAGACGCTCGGCTCGAATCTGCGATTCCAGCAAGGGCCGGTGGCGCTGTTCGAGACGGCGCGCGTCTACCTGCGCCCGGACGAAGCGCCCGCGCGCGCCGAAGGGCGCGAGGGCGAGCACGCGCAGCCCATCGAGCGCGAGCACGTGTGCGGCGTGATCGGCGGGCATCGCTACGACCGCTGGGGCCGCCCGTCCGCGGAAGCGCTCGATTTCTTCGATGCGAAGGCGTACGTCGAGGACCTGTTGCACGGGCTTGGAGCGCGGGTGGAGTACGTCGCCGCGTCAGAGCACGCGATGGCGCCCGGCCGTACGGCCGAGATTCGCATCGAGGGCAAGCGCGTCGGCGTGCTCGCGCAGGTGCACCCGGACGTTGCCGCCTCGTTCGACATCGCGCAGGACGCCTTCCTGTTCGAGCTGGTGCTGGACGAGCTGCTGCCGTTCACGTCGGACCGCCGGACGATGCGCGACGTGTCGCGCTTTCCGGCGGTCGAGCAGGACCTGGCGCTGATCGTCGAGGCGACGACGCCCGCGGGCGACGTGCGGCGCGCGATCGAGTCCGTCGCGCTCGTGCGCAGCGCGCGCGTGTTCGACGTGTACACGGGCGACCAGGTGCCGGCGGGCAAGAAGTCGCTCGCCTTCGCCGTCGCGTGGCAGGCCGAAGACCACACGCTCACGGACGAAGAAGTCGCGCGCGGGCAGCGGAAGCTCGTCGAGCGGCTGCGCCGCGAGTTCGGTGCGGAGCTGCGCGGCGGCTAACGCGCGAGAGCCGTCGTCCGACGTAGTTCATCTCTCCCTTTCTGCCTTCGTGGGGCTATTGACGATCGTTCGTCGCACCGCCGTGGTTGAGCGGCGCGTGCTGGTCCGCGCTCCTGTCGCTCGAGGCGCTCACGCCTGAGCGCGGCACTTCTCACGCAATCGGGTGATATGAGGCGCGGTGCGCCGCACGAATACTGGAGCGACCGGCGGGGGAGCAGGAGGAGGGACAGCCGTGCACATCGACACACAGCCGCTCGAGGCCCGCACGCTGCGCGGCCGCGAGGTCATCGCCATCCGCGAGGGCATGGTGGTGGGACGCGTGCGCAACCTGGTGTTCGACCCGATCGAACACCGGTTGCTCGGTCTGCTCGTGAGCCGCACGCGCCGGGCCGCCGCGCTGTTCCTGCCGGCTTCGGCGATCCGCCGCCTCGGGCCGCACGCGGTGACGACGGACCACCAGGCGAACCTCGACCCGCTGTCCGCGCACCCGCGCGCCGCGGCGCTCGTCGCGTCGGGCGTTCGGTTCGAGGGCACGCCGGTAATGCTTGATGATGGCGCGCGCATCGCGACGCTGCGGGACATCTGGATCGATACGTCGTTCAACGTCGTGCGGTACGACGCGGCGCACGGGGTCTTCCCGTTCGAGCAGCGCCTGCAGATCTTCCCGGGGCAGGTGATTATCGTCGGGCCGGATGCGATGGTGCTGCAGGCCGACCCCCGCGCAGGCGTGCCGGCGCCGGCCGGCTAGCTGTAGCTCCAGGGGGCGAGAGGCCACCTCCCCTAATCTGACTCCTCCTTCTGCTTTCGGCCGCCATCTCGGGGCGATAGTATCGGCGCGGAGCGAGAGCGCCTGTGGAGGGCGCTCCCGGGAGGGGAAGTGCGCCGGATGCTCGGGCTGGACGTCGGGCAGCGCCGTATCGGCGTCGCGGTGAGTGAAGGCCGCGTCGCGGTGCCGCTGACGATCATCGACCACGAGAGCCGCAACGCCGATATCGCGCGCATCCTCGACGTCGCGCGCGAGCAGGACGCCGGCGCGATCGTCGTCGGGCTGCCGCTGACGCTGTCCGGCGAGGAGCGCGATCAGGCGAAGCGCACGCGCGCCTTCGGCGATGCGCTCGCCGAGCACGCGCCCGTGCCGGTCTTGTACCACGATGAGCGGCTCTCGACGGCGCAGGTCGCGGGCTCGGCTGGCCGCCGCGACCGCGCGCGCGATCCGTCAGCGGTGCACCCTGCGCGGCGGCGGAAGGTGCGCATCGACGACCTGGCGGCGGCGGTGATCCTGCAGTCGTACCTCGACGAACACCCGGAGCCGGCGTGACGGCTCCGCGCATCGCGGCCGTGCTGGCCGCGCTCCTCGTGCTCGGCGCCGCGGCGGGCGCCGGCTGGTTCGTCTATCGGACGCCGGGCGCGGTGATCGATAGCAGCGTGGCGCCGATCCCGGCGCGGCCGGGCCAGGACCGCAGCGTGCTCATCACAGTCGACAAGGGCGAGAGCGCGACGGACATCGGCCACGCGCTGGCGGCGGCCGGCGTCGTGCGCAGCAGCCGGCTGTTCGAGGTACTCGTCGGGGTGACGGGCGTGCAGGACTCGCTCGAGGCCGGCGAGTACGACTTCGACCCTGGGATGCCGGCGATCGAGGTCGTGCAGCGGATCGCGACGGGCCGCACGGCCTCGCGGCAGGTGACGATCCCGGAAGGGCTGCGGATCGAGCAGGTGGGCGACCTGCTCGAGAAGAGCGACGTCGTGAGCAAGAGCGACTTCATGGCCGCGCTCGACAAGGCGCGCTACCAGGTGCCGTTCCTGTCGCAGGTGCAGGATGACGATGACCTCGAGGGATTCGTCTTCCCCGCCTCATACCAGTTCTCTCGCTCCGTCACGGCGACGCAGGTCGTGCAGGAGCTGCTGCAGGGGTTCCAGGACAACGTCGCCGACAAGGTGCAGATCGAGGGGCAGGACCTGACGCTCGAGCAGGTCGTGACGCTGGCATCGATCGTCGAGCGGGAGGCGGTGGTGCCGGGGGACCGGCCGCTGATTGCCAGTGTGTACCTGAACCGCCTGCGGGCGGGCATCGCGCTGCAGGCGGACCCGACGGTGCAGTTCGCGCTGGCGGCGGACCCTTCGAACGTGTCGCAGTTCGGCTACTGGAAGAAGGACCTGACACTGGACGACCTCCAGGTGCAGTCCCCGTACAATACGTACGTGAACCAGGGCCTCCCGCCGGGACCGATCGCGAACCCGGGGTTGGCTTCGATCGAGGCCGTGATCCGGCCGGCGCACACGGACTACCTGTTCTTCGTCGCGAAGCCGGACGGGAGCCACGTGTTCGCGAAGACGCTCCAGGAGCACCTGCAGAACGTCCAGAAGTACGAGGGAGGGACAGGGCAATGACACGACGCGCGGGCGTCATCGGCCACCCGGTGGCCCACAGCAAGAGCCCGGCGATGTTCGAGGCGGCGTTCCGCGCCGCGGGCATCGACGCGACCTACGAGGCATGGGACACGCCGGAGGAGACGCTCGAAGGCCGGATCAACGCGCTGCGCGGCTCGGACTTCCTGGGCGCGAACGTCACGATTCCGCACAAGCAGGCGGTGCTGCCGCTGATCGACGGCGCGGTCGAAGACGCCTCGAAGATCGCCGCGGTGAACACGATCGTGCACGAGGACGGGAAGCTCGTCGGTTACAACACGGACGTGGCCGGCTTCGCGCGGGCGCTGCGGGAGGACGCGAAGTTCGAGGCGCACGGGCGCCGCACCATGATCCTCGGCAGCGGCGGCGCCGCGCGGGCGGCGGCGCTGGCGCTGGTCAAGGAGCGGGCGAGCGTGATCTTCGTCGTGGCGCGGCAGCCGCGGAAGATCGATGCGATGGTGCTGCAGCTCAAGGGCATCACGCCGCCGGGTACGACGATCACCTGGGCGTACTGGGGCGACGGCTCGTACATGCGCAGCCTGCGCGAGGCAGACCTTTTGGTGAACTGCACGCCGGTGGGGATGGCAGGGTCGGAGAGCGAAGGGACGTCGCCGGTCGCGGCGGAGTTGATCCAGCCGGAGACGACCGTCTTCGATCTCGTCTACAACCCGCACGAGACGCCGCTGGTGCTCGGTGCGCGAGCCCGCGGCGCGACAGCGGTCTCCGGGCTCGGGATGCTCGTGTACCAGGGCGCCGAGTCCTTCCGGCTCTGGACCGGGGTCGAGGCGGACACCGGGGCGATGCGCGACGCGGTGAAGGCGGCACTGAGCATCGCGTAGCACCGCGGGACATCGCGATACCACCCCCGACCGCACGGCTGTGGCGTCAACGCCACTCGCCGGCGGCGGTTTGTTACGTCCCTGCAATGCCGGTTTCAGGTCAGTGACAGTTCGGTAACCTCGGGCGTCATATTCTCACGCCGAACGAGAGGCGAACGATATCGCAAGCGTAGAGAGCATCAAGACGACCACGGCCGCAGAGCCCGCGGCCGCGCCCATACCGCGCGGCCAGCGGGTGCAGCTTCCGTTCGCCCGCGGGCGGTGGCGCTATCCGGCGGCGCTCATCATCGTCGGCATCGCGATCGGCGCCAGCGTCGGCGTCTGGCACACCGGTGCGACGAACACGCTGTATCTCCTGCTGGTGGGCGTCGCGCTCGCGGCCTGGGCGGGGGGGCGCGGCGCGGGCATGCTGTCCGCGACGATCGTCCTCGTAACGGTCGTCGTCTTCAAGGTCACTGGACGCGAGCTGCCCGAGGTCGATGACCTGTCGATCGTCCTCTTTGTTATCGTCACGCCGGCGGTTGCGTACGTCACGGCATCGCTGCGGGACAGCCTGGAGCGGGCGCAGGACGCCCGGCACGAGGCCGTCGAGTCGCGGATAGCCGCCGAGATCACGGTCGCCCAGCTCCGGAGCGTCGAGTCGATCACAGACGTGGCCTTGAGCATGTTGCAGCTCAGGGAGTTGCTGCACGAGCTGCTCGGCCGCGTGATCGACCATCTTCGCACGGATACCGCGTCGGTGTTCCTTCTGACTGACGACGGAACGGAACTCCGCGAGTACACGAGCGCCGGCGTGCGGGAGCAGGTCGATGAGCATCCGCTCATCCCGGTGGGGCACGGCTTCGCGGGGCGCGTCGCGGCGGAGCGGCGGCCGATCGCCGTTGAAGACCTGCAGGGCATCGAAGTCGTCAGCTCGTTGATGCGCCAGCGCATGGCCTCGATCATGGGCGTGCCGCTGATCTACCGCGATCAACTCGTCGGCGTGTTCACGGCGGCGACGATCGAGCGGCGGCGCTTCACGGAGGACGAGGTGCGGCTGTTCGGCCTGGTCGCCGACCGCATGGCGCGCGCCATCGACCACGCGCGGCTCTTCGACGACATGCACCAGGCGAGCGATGACCTGCGCGCGGCGGTCGCCGAGCGCGACGAGGTGATC
>DASUKS010000244.1:0-15744 GCA_036278595.1 Dehalococcoidia bacterium | reverse complement strand
GTTTTCAGGGAGTTCGTCGGATGGTACAGCCCGGCGTGGACGACGCCGCTGTTGTGCGTGCTCGTTTCCATCCCCGGGCGCGGATGGCGTTCGAGCACGCACACGGACCGGCCGCGGCCCGCGATCTCCGCCGCGATCGCGAGCCCGACGGCGCCGCCGCCGATGACCGCGACGTCGATCTCGGCCATGCCGCGCAGCGCCGCGTTACCGCAATTTGCCGACGGCGGGGAAGGTGCCGGCGCCGGTCGCGTTCATGAAGGGCCAGTTGGTGCGCAGCCACGGCAGCTCGCGGTAGCTCGCGTTCTCGTCGTCCAGCACTTCCAGCCAGCCGGCGCCGTAATTGTCGAACCCGAGAACGATTTCCGCCGCGCCGTCGCCGTCGACGTTGCCCACGGCGGGATGGACCGCTCCCGACCAGCCGTTGTAGGCCGCCCAGTCGACGCGGAGCCATTTCTCGGTGGGCGCCGTCATGACATTCGAGAGCACGTAGACCCAGCCGGCCCCGCCCGTGCCCATCCCGACGACCAGCCTACCTGTGCCGTCACCCTTCAGATCGCCGATGGCGGGCCATGTTTCGCCGTTGAGGCTGTTGTAGTACGGCCAGTTGACCTGCAGCCACATGTCGGTGCTCAGGGCCCCGGTGATCCCGTTCTTGAACGACATCACCTCGAGCCAGCCGGCGCCCCGGGTGCCGAGGCCGAGCACGAGTTCCGCCTTGCCGTCGCCGTCGAGATCGCCGATGGCGGGGTGGACGGCGCCGTTCAGCACGAGGTTGTAGCTGCCCCAGTTCACGCGCCGCCAGGCGAGGTTGGGGAAGCAGTCGACATTCGGCGCACACGGGATCCCGTCGGTTCCGTGGAAGTGATCGAAGATCTCGACCCAGCCGGCCCCGTTGACGCCCAGGCCCACAGCAATCTCCGCCTTGCCGTCGCCGTCAAGATCGCCGACGGCGGGGTACACATCGCCGTTGGCGGAGTCGTACAGGCCCCATTGCACCTGGAATTCGTCGAGCACCTGGTAATTCCTTGTCGCGTCGTCGAGCACGACGATCCAGCCGCCGGATCCGGTCGTCAGGCCCACCACGACTTCGTCGCGGCCGTCGCCGTCCACGTCGCCGACGGCGGCGTGCAGACCGGCGCCCATGCCGGGCCGCGAGGCCCAGTTGCCGGGTAATTGCTGCCAGTTCTGCGGCGCCTGCTGCAGCGGCGAGCCGCCGAAGACTCCGAAGGTGACGCCCGGTCCGCGGACCGCGTCGAAGCCGACGACCACCTTCTCGCTGAGGGCCGATGCGTCCGCCTGCTGGAACACGGTGACACTCGAACCGCCGAGGGTGATCTGGCCGAGACGGGAGGTGCTCGTCGAGTTCGCGTCGAAGTGCACCTTCAGGTCGCCGCTGTTGGTCCCTCCGCCGGACGGGAAGGTGATCCAGCTTGCGTCCGTTGACGCCGCCCAACTGCACGCGGTGCTCACGGACACCGGCACGGAGGTGTCGCCGGCGGCCGCAGCGGTGAACATCGTCGTCGGCGACGAAGGAACCCCGGAGGTCACCGTCGCGCCGCACTGCGTCATCGTGAACGTCTGCCCGCCAATCGTGAGCGTTCCCGCCCGCGTGCCGGCCGACGTATTGGCCCCGACGCTGTAATTCACGCTGCCGTTGCCCGTGCCCTTGTCTGTCGTGACCTGGATCCACGACGCGTTCGAGGCGGCGCTCCACGCGCAGCCGGCCGGGTCCGTCGTCACGGCGATCGCCGCCGAGATCCCGTTGGGCCCAGCCGTCCCGAACGTGCTGCCGAGCGTGACGCCGCACGGCGGCGCCACGGTGGTGCCCTGCTTGATCTCCGTCCACGAGAACTGGAAGTTGTTGATGTAGCCGATTCCGAACCGCCCGCCGGGGGCCGCGGCGACGTGCGGGTACAGAGTCTCGATGCCGCCGGTCGGCGACGGCAGCGCCGTCGTCGCCTGGAAGTAATCGACGACGCTGCCCGAGCCGGTCAGCTCGACGCCTTGCGCGTACATCGTGGCGTCGCGCATCGCGACCACCATCACCGAGTGAGTGGTCGGGTTGTAGTCGGCATCGCCCGCCCCCTCGTTCGAGGCGGTCGCGAGGATCGGGAACGTGCCGCGGACGTTCGCCCCCGCATCGGTCCAGATGCTCCCGAGCAGGTCGCGGCCCGAGGTGATCTCGGTCCAGAAGGCGAGGAACTGATCGACCTCAGGCAGGTACACCACGTTCTGCTCGGCGGGCTCGGCCGAGGCGCTGCCCAGGTTGATCACGCCGGTCGAGGAATAGCCGCCGTCGAAGCTGATGATGCGGCCCCACGATCCGTACACCTGGTTCGTGTCGGGCCGCTGCCCGCGGTACACGACCATGTACTTGTGATGCTGAGGATCGAACGCGACGTTGGGTGTGCCCTGGTCGAAGGGTGAATTCGAGACGTTCACGTAACCCGAGACGTCCGTGGGCGTCGTGGTGCCGTTCAGTTGCCACAGACGGCCCCACGCGTCGATCCCCATCCCGGACCCCGGGTTCACGTCATCGAGCCCGTGCCACGTGGTGAAGAACTCGCGGTTGCCGGCGTCGAACGCGATCCCGCCGGCCACCTGCAGGTCATTGGCACCGGCCTGTTGGGCCACTGGGAAAATCGATCCGAGGATCGGGGTGCCCTTGTCGTCGTGCGTGACGAGCCGGCCGAACACCCGCCGTCCGTTCGCCATCTCGCTGGTGAAGGTCACCATGAACACGTCGTCGCTGGCGTCGCCGGCGGAGTACGACACGTTGGGCAGCGAGTCGCTGCCGCTCTGCTGCGCGATCACGAAGCCCTGTCCGTCCGGCGTCGCCATGGCGTGGCCATTGGCATCGACGAAGCGGCCCCGCACCGTGGGGTGCCCCCACACCTGCAGATACAGGCCGTGCTTGTCGTCGTAGGCGATGTCTCCCACACCACCGTTGGCGATCGACCCCGTCATGACGGGGATTCCCACCGTCGTGGCGCCGGACTGGGCGAAGGCAAGAGTGGGGAGGCCGCAAACGGCCGAGGCCGAGAACACCAATGAAAGGATGCGCGATCGAACCATACGTTACCCCTGTGCGAAGTCGACGGCTGCTCTATCGGCCGGAACGATCGAAAACATTAGAGACGGCAACATCAGCCCGTACAGCGGCGTAAAGATTCTCGTTTCGATCACGCTCGACATCGTCAAACAGACGGCGACGAACACGGGCACCACCAGCAGCGCGCGCCGGACGAAGAACGGCTTGGTCCGCACGCCGCGCAGGCCGAGGAGGAGCATCGGGACGAACAGCACCAGAAAGAAGTACGCGTAGGCGCGGTAGTACGGATCGTAGGGAGCGGGCAGCAGCCGGAAAAAGCTGAGGTTGCGGTGCCACTGCCAGACGTCGTACGCGACAAAGCCCCGGGCGAAACGCAGGCCGGCGTAGATGGCGAACCAGATCGCTCCGAAGCCGGCCGCCTTGATCCAGACGTGAGGCCGCCGCGGTGCGGCTACCGCGTACAGCAGCACGAGAAACGCCGTCGTCTCGCGATTGAGCGAGCTGACGATCAGGATCGCGGCGAACCATCCGTCGCGCCCGCGCGCGACCGCGAGACACCCGGCCGTGAACAGCGCGAGCTCGGCCATGTGATCCGGGTGGGCCCACGAGTTGGTGAACGTCAACGGCAGCGTCGCCGCCACGAGCAGCGCGCCCAGCAGCGCGTGTGCCGCGCTGAACCACGTGTGCAGGTATGCGTAAAAAATCACGTAGGCGGCAAAGATCCACGCGAGACGCGTCAGGTCCCAGGCGTCCTCCGCCGGCAGATGCGTGATGCGCCCGAAGGCCGCGGTCGTATAGGGCACGAGCACCCGGTAGCGTTCCGGCGCGTCGGCGTGTCCGCTGACGACCGCCGGGATGTACTCCTCGTACGCGCGGCGCGGATACGTGCGCATCCGCAGATCGGCGAATCCCGTCGCGACCGCCATCACGCCCAGCAGCAGGAACACCATCAGACGGTTGGCGTCGGGCCTGCTCATCGCTCATCGCACTCGCGATGGACCGGCGGGGGGGCGCACACCGGCCAGGATGGCCTGGCATGCGCGCGCCGCGATGAGCGGATTCGAATCGAGCAACGACGTCCGGACGCGCAGCCGCCACGTTTCGCCGAGCTGCCCCGCGAGCCCGATGGCCTGCGCGCGCACCCAGGGATTGCCGCTGGCGAGGCCGCTCTCGATCACGTGGGTCGCGAGGCTGGACGTGGGGTCGCGGGCGAGGAGCACCTTGGCGGCGTTGAGCCGCTGCAGCTCGTCGCTGCCGCCGGCAATCTCCGAGAGCCGCGCCGTGCTGCCTGGATCGCCGTGCGCGGCCAGCGCCTCGATGGCGTGGAGCTGATCGCCGGCGCCCAACAGCGGCAGCAGCGATTTCGCCTGCGCCAGCGCGTCGCGATCGCCGCACCGGGCGAGCCCGAGAATGGCGCCGAGCTGCCCGACCCCTTTCGGCTTGCGCGCGAGGAACGCGCGCAGCGCGCTCGCGGCCTCGGGGGTCCCGATCTCGCCGAGTGCGAGCGCGGCGGCGTACTGCGCATGGTCGTCGCCGCTCGACAGTACGCCAATCAGCACGGGCGTGGCGACCGCCGGGGGCCATGCGGCCGCGCCGGCGGCAATGGCGAGCGAATCGTGGGCCTCGCGCACGACCTTCATCATCAGCGCCTTGTCCGCGGCGCCGCCCGCCGCGAGCGCCGCCACCGCGCCGAGCCGGACCGTATCCGGCTGATTGCGCGCCTCGGCGAGCGTGCGCATCTCGCTGCCGCACGCGGCGTCAGCCTTCCGGGTCTGCAGCACGGCGCGGCACGCCTCGACGCGAATCGCCGGATCGGAATCGCCGGCGAGATTTCTGGCGACCGCTGTCGCGACGATGGCGAGCAGATCCGGATTGTGCCGGCGGGTGTGCAGCTCCCACCCGTCGTAGGCGGTCAGCGCTTCAGCGATCCATCCGGCGCTCGACGCGACTTCGACCTTGAACGCGAGCGTCTCGGGGGATTCGGGCAGCGCGTTGACGGCACTCCATGCGGCCTCGACATGCCCCGCCTGAAACGCCTGGCGCGCCTTCGCGAGATCGAGGTCGCGGGCCTGAGCGGCCGCGGCCGTCGGACTCGCGAACAGAACGACGATCAGGAGCAGGCCTGCGTACGCGGTGCGTTTCACGATGACCACACGTTTCGGGATAGTTCAGGACCAGGGTACCGACGCGCGCGTGAGCGGAACCGTCGCAGGGCGCCTCAGTATAGGTCGGCGTTTCGAGGCGGGTCAACGACGAATCGAGTGCACAACGTCGCAGGCGCCGGTATACTTGATGCGTCAAATCATGAGTCAACGCGCCCTCATTACCGGCATTACCGGCCAGGACGGCTCCTATCTCGCCGAACTCCTGCTCGAGAAAGGCTACGAGGTCACCGGCATCGTCCGGCGCGCGAGCGCGCCGAATCTGAGCCGCATCGATCATCTGCTCGATCGCATCGAATTGCGTCCGGCCGATCTGCTCGATCAACTCTCGCTCATCCGTATCATCGACGACGTCCGGCCGCACGAGCTGTACAACCTCGCGGCGATGTCCTTCGTGCCGGCGTCATGGGATCAGCCCATGCTCACCGGCGAGTTCAACGCGCTCGGCGTCACGCGCGTGCTCGAAGCGATTCGGCAGGTGGATCGCACGATCCGCCTCTATCAGGCGTCGTCCAGCGAGATGTTCGGCAAGGTGCGCGAAGTGCCGCAGACCGAGCTGACGCCGTTCTATCCGCGCAGCCCCTACGGCGTCTCCAAGGTGTTCGCGCACTACATCACCGTCAACTACCGCGAGAGCTACGACCTGTTTGCGGTCTCCGGCATCCTCTTCAATCACGAGTCGCCGCGGCGCGGGCTCGAGTTCGTGACCCGCAAGGTCACCGAGCGCGTGGCGCGCATCAAGCTGGGGCTCGCCGACTCGCTCTCGCTGGGGAACCTCGACGCGCGGCGCGACTGGGGGTTCTCGGGGGACTACGTCCGCGCGATGTGGCTGATGCTGCAGCAGCCGACCCCCGACGACTACGTGATCGCCACCGGCGTCAGCCACTCGGTGCGCGACCTGGTGCAGTGCGCGTTCGGCCACGCCGGTCTCGACTGGCAGCAGTACGTCCGGCTCGATCCGGCGCTGCTGCGGCCGGCGGAAGTGGATCATCTGATCGGGGATGCCTCGAAGGCGCGCGACCGCCTGGGCTGGCAGCCCTCCGTCGATTTCCGCGGGCTGGTCCAGATGATGGTCGATGCGGACCTCGCCCGCCTCTCCACCACCCGGTCTCCCGCCAGCGCGCGGCAACCTTCTTAGTTCGGGGGGGCTTCGCCCCGCCGAACCCCCCTACACGCTCACTCGCGCGCCGCTCCGCCGGCGCACTCCGTTCGCGTGGGGCGCTCGCTACGCTCGCGCCTGTTTCTGAGGGGGGCTTCGCCCCGCCGTTCCGCGGTTGACATTCCGTGCACCCTTACGGGAGAATCGTGCGTTCATCTTCTGAACGCACGGCCCCCATCTCCAATTGTTCTACGCACTTCCGGCCGCGTGTAAGTGACGGGCACGGAGTGTATCCTTTTGAGCCCCCGCGACCTCCAGACGGGGCGGCTGCTCGCCGCCATCGCGTCCGACGACGCCCCTTCGCAGCGTGAGCTGGCGCGCCGCGCCGGCATTGCGCTCGGCCTGACGAACCACATCATCCGGCAGCTCGCCGCGCGCGGGTGGATCCGGATCGTGCGCAAGGCCAACCGCCGGCGCTACGTCATGACGCCGCAAGGGGCGGCCGCGCACGACCACCTCGCGCGCGCGCACCTGCAGGACAACCTCGTCTGGTACGCGGAAGCGCGCAACCGCATCCGCACCCGGCTTCGCGCGCTCTCGTCGGACTGGATCGCCTCCCCCGGCGCGCACGAGCACAAGCCCGTGGTGTTCTACGGCGCCGGCGACGTCGCCGAGATCGCGTACGTCTGCCTGCTCCAGACCGACCTCACGCTGGTCGGCGTCGTGGACGAAACCCGGATCGAGCCGTTCTTCGGCCGCGGGGTGCGTCCGCTGAGCGCGCTCGGCCCCGACGTGCTCGACGGCGCGGCGTTCGAACGCGTGATCGTCACCTCGTTCGACGATGGCGGCCCGATCGTGTCGAAGCTGCGCGACCGCGGCTGCTCGTCGGATCGATTGTTCTGGCTGTGAGGATGCCGGGTCTGAAGACCCGGCCTACGACATGATTCCGCGACGCATCTTCCTGCTGCTCGACACGCTGATTCTGCTGGCGTCGTTCGAGGCGGCCCATGCGCTGGCCCCGGCGCTGCGGCCGGTCGCCGAAGCGGCGGCGCGATGGGTGGGACGGTCCGCCCCCGCGCTGCTGCCGTTCGTGTCGTACCAGACCGGCACGCTGCCGCAGGTGGGCGAGCTGCTGTGGATCCTGATCGTCATCGTCCCGGCGGTGCTCTTCACGCTCGAATCGATGCAGGCCTACGGCGGCCTGCGGCACGTCTCGCGGACGCGCGCCGTGCTCGCCGGGCCGGTGGCGCTCGGCGCCGGCTTGAGCGCCGCGGCGCTGCTGATTTTCGCGCTCAACATCCAGGCCTGGAGCCGGCTGTTCTTCTTCCTGTTCGGCCTGATCGCGGCGGCCGGGCTGAGCGGCGTCCGCGTGCTGGTGCGCGCGTATCACGAGTGGCAGGCGCGCGCCGGGTACTACACGCGCAATCTGCTGGCGGTCGCCCCCGAGGATCGCGTGCCGCAGCTCGTGCGCTTCGTCGCCGCGTATTGGCCGGGGCGCGATCGGCAGTGGATCGGGTACCTGGAAGCCGGCCGGCGCCGCGCGATGCGGCTCGCGGCCGGCGCCCGCCCCGCCGCCGTCGAGCCGATGGGCACGGCGGTCGAGGAACGCGACGGCGTCAGCGTGACCTCCGCCGTGACGGTGTCGCTCGGCTCGGACAGCATCACCCTCCCGCGCTTCGGCTCGGTGGGGGACGTCAACGGCATGCTGGTGCGCCGGCCGGTCCACGAAGTGGTCGCCGTGCTGCCGGAAGACGACGGCGACTGGTTCCATGGCCTCATGGCGGCGTGCGACAAGGTCGGGGTGCCGCTTCGCGTCGTTCCGGATGCGCTGCTGACGGCCCCGCTCTCGAACCTGCGCTGCGTGCGCGAAGTGCCCGATCGGGGGTCGCCGAGCATTCTCCTTTCCGTGCGCGATCTGAGCGAGGAGGCGGTCCACGTCAAGCGCCTCATGGACGTCGTCGTGTCGGCCGCGCTGCTCGTCCTGCTGTCTCCGGTGTTCCTGCTCGCCGCGGTGCTCGTCCGGCTGTCGGGCCCGGGACCGATCCTGTACCGCTGGCACGTCGTGGGGCAGAGCGGGAAGGCCTTCACCGGCTACAAATTCCGCACGATGGTGCCGAACGCCGACGCGCTCAAGCGCTCGCTGCTCCAGCACAACGAGATGCGCGGCGCGGTGTTCAAGATGCGCCACGATCCGCGCATCACGCCGGCCGGCCGCTGGCTGCGCAAGTACAGCCTCGACGAGCTGCCGCAGTTGTGGAACGTCTTCAAGGGAGACATGAGCCTCGTCGGCCCGCGGCCGGCGTTTCCGAACGAGCTGGAACGGTACGAGTTCTGGCACATGCGGAAGCTGAGCATCCGGCCCGGCATGACCTGTCTGTGGCAGGTGCGCGGACGGAACGCGATCGACAATTTCGACGAATGGGTCCGGATGGACCTGGAATACATCGACGCGTGGTCGCTCTGGACGGACGTGAAGATCCTCGCCCGGACGGTGGCCGCGGTCGTGAAAGGGACAGGGCACTGACGGCGTGACGACTTTTTCTTTTGCGGTCCCGACGCGGGTGGCGTTCGGGGCAGGGGTGCGGCGGCAGATTCCCGAAGTGGTCCGCGCGCAGGGCTGGCGGCGGGTCGGGCTCGCCATCGATCACAATCTCGCGGACGTCGCGGTCGTGCAGGAGCTGATCGCCGCGACGACGGCCGCGTGCGACGGCGTGGTGACCGGCTACTGTCGCGTCGCCGAGCCGACCTACGACGCGCTCGACGCGGCGCGCGGCGAATACGTCGACCAGCAGCTCGACGCCCTCATCGCGGTCGGCGGCGGCAGCGCGCTCGATTTCGGGAAGGCGATGGCGGCGCTCGTGCACAATCCGGAGCCGGCGCTCGCGTACCGCGGCTTCGAAAAGCTCACGGGGCCGGTGCTGCCCATCGTCGCCGTGCCGACGACGGCCGGGACGGGCAGCGAGGTGACGCCGAACGCGTCGTTCGTCGACGCGCGCGAGCAGCGCAAGATGGGCATCAACGGCGAGGCGGTGCGCCCGCGGTTCGCCTTCCTCGATCCGGATCTGACGGCGAGCTGCCCGCGGGCGGCGGCGATTTCGGCGGCGGTGGACAGCCTCGTGCACGCGACCGAGGCGTACGTGGCGAAGAAGTCGAACCCGATGGCGCGGCTGTTCGCGCGCGAGGGGTTCGGGCGCGTGTTCAACGCGCTGCCGGCGCTCGCTTCGGCGCCGGACGCGGCGTCGCGGGAGCAGGTGATGTTCGGCGCGTTCCTCGCCGGCGTGGCGCTGATGCACTCGGGCACGGGGCCCGCGGCCGCCATGTCGTATCCGCTCGGCGTCCGGTACAAGGTGCCCCACGGGTATGCGGGCGGCACGTTCCTGCCGTTCGTCGTCGCGCACAACGCCGCCCAGGGGGCCGACGACTATGCGGATCTCTACGACGTGATCCAGGGAGCCGATCCATCGGCGTCGCGGCAGGCGCGCGCGGCCGCCTTCGCGGATCGGTTGCACGGGCTCATGCGCGACCTCGACGTCTTTCGCGATCCGGCGGCGCTGGGGCTCACGGGCCCGGCGGTCGACCGGTTCGTGGCCGACACGCTGGAACTCTCGGGGGCGCTCGAGCAGAATCCCGTCCCCTTCGGCGCGGCGGAAATCAAGACGACGATCGATCGGTTGTCGACGGTGCGGGGCGCCCGCGCCTGACATGCCCGACCGCCGCGACTATCACCCGTACGTCTTCGACCCGGCGACCCGCACGTTCGTGGGGGCGTTCGAGGCGATGTACGCGGCGGAGAAGACCGGCAGCTTCGACAGCTGGCATCAGGACGATCCGCGGCATCTCGGCCGCCGCCTCGCCGCGGCGGTGCTCGCCGACTACAACTTCGCGCGCGTGCTCGACGTCGGCTGCGGCAAGGGCACGTTCACGCAGACGCTCAAGCGCGCCAACAACGAAGTCGTCGGGCTCGACCTGAGCGAGACGGCGATTGCGACGGCGCAGGCGCGCTACCCGGACATCGAGTTCCGGTGCGCCGACGTTTCGGCTCCCGGCGCGCTGCTGGCCGCGGCGGGCGGGCGCGTCGATCTGGTCGTCTCGCTCGAGACGCTGTCGTATCTGGCACGCTGGCGCGACGTGCTCGCCGAGTGCGCCGCCGCCGGCCGGTACGTGCTCGTCGGCCTGTACCTGCCGGAGGATCCCATCGGGTTCGTCAAGTCGTTCGAGGAGCTCGCGGACGCGTTTGCCGCGTCGTGCCGCGTGCTCGAGTGCATCCGTCTCGAGGTGCGGCGCCAGATCGTCCTGTTCGGCGAGCGCCTCGAGCCTTCGACACGCTGAGGAGACATGCCTGGATTCGAAATGATTGGTGACGAGGAACTCGCGCAGGTGCGCGAGGTCTTCGAGAAGAGCGGGATCCTGTTCCGCCACGGCTTCGACGGTCTGCGCAACGGCGTGTACAAGGTGCGCGAGTTCGAGCAGGCGTTCGCGACGCGGCTCGGCGTGGCCGATGCGCTCGCGGTCACGTCGGGGTCGGCGGCGCTGCGCGTGGCGCTGGCCGGCCTGGGGATCGGGCCCGGCGACGAGGTCATCACGCAGAGCTTCACGTTCGTCGCGACCGTCGAAGCGATCATCGAGGCCGGGGCCGTCCCGGTCTGCACCGAGATCGACGACACGCTGAACATGGATCCCGCCGATCTCGAGCGCCGCATCACGCCGCGCACGAAGGCGGTGATCGCGGTGCACATGCTCGGCATTCCGGCGCGCCTGGATCGGATCGCGGCGATCTGCCGGGCCCATGGCGTCGCGCTCATCGAAGACACGGCCTGGGGCTGCGGGGCGCGCTACAACGGGCGTCCGCTCGGCACGATTGGCGATCTCGGCACCTTCAGTTTCGACTTCGCCA
Source organism: Dehalococcoidia bacterium (assembly GCA_036278595.1). Taxonomy (GTDB): domain Bacteria; phylum Chloroflexota; class Dehalococcoidia; order DSTF01; family JACRBR01; genus JADMII01. Next base: position 4,537 of record DASUKS010000244.1, on the reverse strand, counting down.
AGACGATGACGACAGGCGAAGGCGGGATGGTGGTGGCGCGCGACGCGGCGGTCGCGGCGCGCGCGCGCGCGTGGCACGACCACGGCCACGAGAACAATCCGAAGCTGCCGCGCTGGGAAGACAGCCGCGCCGGCAGCGGATTCAATTACCGGATGATGGAGCTGCAGGGCGCCGTCGGCCTGGCCCAGCTCGCCAAACTCGACGAGGTGATCGCGGCGCAGCGCCGGAACAAGGCCGCGCTGAAGCAGGCGATCGCGGATCGGCCCGGGATCGCGTTCCGCGCGGTGCCCGCCGGATCCGAGGAGACCGCCGACGCGCTCGTCTTCTTCGTCGAGGACAACGCGACGGCCCGCGCCTGCCGTGAGGCGCTGCTCGCGGCGGGGCTCGGCACCAAGATCCTGCCGGAAGCGATCACCTGGCACTTCGCGGGCACGTGGGACCACATGCCCAGCCTGGTGCGGGCGCATGGCGGCGCGCTCGATCGTGCGTTCCCGGCGTCGGCCGCCCGGCTCGCCCGCGCCGTCGCGCTGCCGGTCGTCGTCAAGATGGCGCCCGACGTGCCGGCCCGGGTGCGCGCGGCGCTCGACGGCGTGCTGGCGTCGAACGCGCCGGCCCGGCTGTGACCGACCTCGTGGCGCTCGGCCAGTCCGGCCTGTGGCTTCGCACCGGAGGGGCGGCGCTCGCGATCGATCCGTATCTGAGCAACAGCGTGCAGGCGCACCACGCGTCCGACGCGGCCGCGTGGGGGCGCGCGTTTGCACCGCCGCTGGCGGCCGGCGCGGTGCGGGTCGACGCCGTCGCCTGCACGCATGCGCACGACGATCATTGCGACCCCGACACGCTGCGGCCGCTGCTCGCCGCCAATCCGCGTGCGCTCGTGTACGGGCCGGGGCCGGTGGTCGACGTCCTGCGCCGCGCGGGGCTCGAGCCGCAGGCGCGCCGGACGTTCGCCGGCCGTCCGATCGACGTCGCGCCCGGGCTGCGTCTCACCGCCATTCCGTCGGCGCATTACGATTTCGAACCGGACGCGTCGGGCGAGCCCGCGTACGTCGGATTCGTCGTCGAAGCCGGCGATCTCACGCTGTACCACGCGGGTGATTCGCTCGTGTACGACGGCCTGGCGGAGCGTCTGGCGGCCTGGCGCATCGACGTCGCCTGTCTGCCGGTGAACGGCCGGTCGGCCGATCGGGAAGCCCGCGGCATCACCGGCAACATGGATGCGGCAGAGGCGGCGGCGCTCGCGCGACGGATTGGCGCGCGCCTGACGGTGCCGCTGCACAACGACCTGTTTCCAGCGAACTCGGCCGACTGGGCCGACGTCGAACGGGCGTTCGCCGGCGTTCCCCTGCGGCGGCTCGCGCCGGGGGAGACGATGGCGCTCGGCCCCGGCGTGCCCGCGTGAACACGAACGCGTGACGATCTCCCGCGCCGTCCTCGCCATCGTCGCGGCGCCGCTCCACGGCGCGCGCATGCCGCGCAAGGTGCTGCGGCCGCTCGCGGGCCGGCCGTTGTTGCTGCACGGACTGCCGGCGGCCTTCGGCGTGGCGGCGCCCGGCTCGCGCGTCGTGGTCGTGACCGACGACGACGAGGTGGCGCTGCTCGCCGAGCGCAACGGCTGCGCGACGGTCGTCGACGACCGCGCGCGGCTCGGCGAAGGCCAGCGGTTCGAAGCGCTGCTGTCCGAGGTCGTCGACGAGGAAGAGCGCCGCGCGGGCGTCGGGTACGATGCGGTCGCGCTCGTGCGTCCCGCCGCGCCGCTCATCGCCCCTGTCGATCTGCAGCAGGCGGTCGACCTGCTGCTCGACGGACCGTACGACACCGTGATCAGCGCGCGCGAAGAGCGCGAGCACGCGTGGATGCGCGTGGACGGGCGGTACGTGCCGGATTTCGGCCGGCGGGCGGGGGAGCCGAGCGGACCGCTGTACCGCGAAATCGGCGCGTTCCTCGTCAGCCGGCGCGGCGTGATCGCGCCGGACCGCTTCACGGGGCCGCAGATCGGGATGGCCATCGTGCCGCCCCCGCGCGCGATCCACATCACGTCGCCGCACGAGTGGTGGATCTGCGAGCGCCTGATCGGCCGGCGCCACGTCGTGTTCGTCGTCGCGGGGCATCCGCTGGTCGGGATGGGCCACATCTACCGCGCGCAGCAGATTGCGCACGAGATCACCAATCACGAAGTGACGTTCGTGTGCACCCGCGAGAGCGAGCTGGCCGAGCGCACCATCGCCGGCAACGGCTACGCGGTCGCGCGGCAGAAGGACGAACCGCTCGAAGAGACGGTGATCGCGCTGGCGCCCGACCTGGTCGTCAACGACTTCCTCGACACCTCGGCCCGCTACGTCGCGGCGCTGCGCCGCGCGGGCGCAAAGGTGGTGAATTTCGAGGACCTCGGCGACGGCGCCGAGGCGGCCGACCTCGTCGTGAACGAGCTGTACCTGGAATCGTCCCCCCGCTCGAACCATCGGACCGGGCCGGAGTTCTTCTGCATCCGCGAGGAGTTCCTGCAGGCGACCCCGAAGCCCTTCGGCGAGCGTGTCGAGGACGTGATGATCACCTTCGGCGGCACCGACAGCGCCGACCTGACCGCCCGCACGCTGCGCGCCATCTGGCCGGAAGCCGAGCGGCGCGGCATCCGGATCAGCCTCGTCACGGGCATGGGGTACGAGCACGCGCACTCGCTCGACGCCGCCGTGCGCGCGCTCGACAGCCCGCTGATCGTGCGCGCCAACGGGACCAAGCGGATGTCGGAGTTCATGGCGCGGGCCGACCTGGCGTTCTCCTCGAGCGGCCGCACGCTGTTCGAGCTGGCGACGCTCCGGGTGCCGGCGATCGTTCTGGCGTGCAACGAACGCGAGGAGACGCACCCCTTCGCGCGCGCGCACCAGGGCTTCGCCTATCTGGGACGCCACGACCGGGTGAGCGACGCGCAGTTGCGCGATACCTTCGTCGATCTCGTCGACAGGCCGGAGCCGCGCCGGGCGATGCGCGACACGCTGAGCGGCTGCGACTTCGGGCAGGGCAAGATGCGCGTGCTCGCGGAGATTGCGGCCGTGCTCGGCACTCCGTTGAATTGATCCATGGCCACCATCCGCATCGGTTCGCGCACGCTCGACCCGCACTCGCCCCCCTACGTCATCGCCGAAATCGGCGTCAACCACGGCGGCTCGATGGCCAGGGCTCGCGAGCTGATTCAGCTCGCCCGCGAGGGGGGGGCCGACGCCGCGAAGTTCCAGAGCTACAAGGCCGAGACGCTCGCCTCGCGGCACAGCCCCTCGTACTGGGACCGTACGAAGGAGCCGACGGCCAGCCAGTACGATCTGTTCAAGAAGTACGACGCGTTCAACGCGGACGATTACGTGGCGCTTGCGCGCTGCTGCGTCGAGGCGGGGCTCGACTTCCTCTCCACGCCGTTCGACGATGCGGCGGTCGACTTTCTGGCGCCGCTCGTTCCGGCGTTCAAGATTGCGTCGGCCGACCTCACCAACGTGCCGTTGCTGCGGCGCGTCGCGCGCCACGGCAAGCCGGTCCTCCTGTCGGTCGGCGCGTCCACGGTGGCCGAGGTGGATGGCGCCATCGCCACGCTGCGGCAGGCCGGCTGCCGGGAGCTGGCGCTCCTGCACTGCGTGCTGAACTACCCCACGTCCTACGCCGACGCGAACCTGAACATGATCGTCGGCTTGCGCCAGATCTATCCCGACTTCGTGCTCGGCTACTCGGATCACACGCTGCCCGACCCCGCGATGACCGTCCTGACGACGGCGCACCTGCTCGGCGCGGTCGTCCTCGAGAAGCACTTCACGTACGACAAGTCGCTGCAGGGCAACGATCACTACCACGCGATGGACGCCGCCGACCTGCAGGTGTTCCGGCGTCAGGCCGCCTTCATCCGCGAGATCGGCGGGACGGCCGTCAAGGCGCCGCTCGCCTCCGAAGAGATCGCGCGCCGCCATGCGCGCCGCAGCATCGTCGTCCGGAGGGCGGTCGAGGCCGGGGCGACGCTGGCGGAGGCCGATTTGATCTGCAAGCGGCCCGGCACCGGGATCAGCCCGCTGCACTGGGACGAGATCGTCGGCCGCCGCGCCGCGCGCCCGCTCGAAGCGGACGCGCTGCTGCAGTGGGACGATCTGGCCGGGGCGTGACGTGGGCCCGGTGATCCTCTGCGCGACCGACGCCGGCGGCGCCGCCAACCTGGCGCCGCTCGTTCCGGTGCTGCGCGCGCGCGGCGTGCCTGTCGAAGTGATCACGCGTCCCTCGCTCGCGCACGTCTTCGAGGGGGTGCGCGTGATGCCCCCGCCGCCCGAAACGCCGGCGGCGATGGCCCGGGCGATCGCGGCGCGCGCGATCGTCTGCGGCACCACCTGCTTCGAGAGCGTCGATCGGCATTTCGTCGCGGCCGGGCGCCGGCTCGGCATCCGTACCACCGTCGTGCTCGACGAACGCTACGATTACTCCGCGCGCTTCGTCGTCGATGCGGCGCCGGTCTGGCCCGACGCGGTCACGGTGCTCGACGCCGCGTCGGTGGACGAGGCCGAGGCCG
>DASUKS010000243.1:0-10386 GCA_036278595.1 Dehalococcoidia bacterium | reverse complement strand
TCGCGGATCTCGGCCCGGAACGGCTCCGGTCCGTCCTGCAGCAGCACCTCGTCCGGGTTGTTCTTCAGGTTCCAGTACCAGACCGGGTGCTTCGGCGCGCCGCCCATCGATGCGACGATCGCGTACTCGCCGTCGTGCTCGACACGCATCACCGGCGACTTGCGCACCTTCCCGCTCCGATTGCCCCGGCTCGTGACGATGATGATCGGCATATCCGTGTCGCGGAGCATGTTGGCCTCGCGGCCATTCGTGCGCTCGTACGTCTCGACCTGGTTGCGCACCCACTCCCACGTGCTCGGCTCGTACTCGCCTTCGAGGCGCTCCATCAGTTCGCTCCTTCCGCTGCCATCGCCGGTTCGAGTTCGATCCCCGCTTCCGCCGCGCCCTCTTCGAGGGCGCGCAGGATGTTGACCGCGAGCGCCCGCGCCGCCACCGGGCTCAGCTCCAGCGCGACGCGCGGTGTCGCGGCGTCACGCTCGTTCACCAGATCGATGTTCAGCGTGTGGTCAAAGGGCGCGTGGAACGGGTGGTCGAAGGAGACGTGCGCCGTGTCCACCCGGAACCATCCCTGCGCGCCCTTCGCGCTGCCCTCGACATCGGTGCGAATGGTGATGTTGGTGCACATCGCGCGTCGCTCCTCCTACCGCAGGTACCTGTCGTAGAACGCCCAGACCTTACCCCACGCCTCGACCGCCTGCTCCGGGCGATAGCCGGCGCGGTCGGTCGCGAAGAAGCCGTGGCCCGCGCCATCGTACCGATAGAACTCATACGTCTTGCCGTCGCGCTTCAGCGCCGCCTCGGTTTCGTTGACCTGCTCGGCGGTCGGGTTGCGGTCTTCGTTGCCGAAGATGCCGAGGAGCGGACAGCCGATGCGGTCCGTGTACTCGATCGGCGCGACGGGACGCTGGGGACTCAAGTGCGCCGGGTCCGTGACGATCACGCCGCCGCCCCAGCAGTCCACCGCGGCATCGAGCCCCGGCACGAGCGCGGCCGCCAGGTACGCATGGCGCCCGCCCGAGCAGAAGCCGACGCAGCCGACCTTGTCGTTCGAGCCCGTCTGCGCGCGCAGGTACCTGGCGCCGGCTTCGATGTCGCCCATCGCCTGCTCGTCCGAAACGCCGCCCATCGCACGCACCTTCGCCGCCATGTCGTCGGCGTCGCCGATGCCCGCGCGCGAGTAGAGGTGCGGGGAGATCGCGCGGTACCCGTGGTGCGCGAGCTTGCGCACGACCTCGCACGTCCATTCGTCCCAGCCGGGCATGTGATGGATGACGACGACGCCCGGGAACGGCCCGTCGCCCGGCGGCGTCGCGTAGTAGGCCTCGATCGTGTCCCCGTTGAAGCCCTGGATCTGTACCGTCTCGGCGCTCAAGCCTGTGTAGCCCACGCACATCTCCTTCCTGCGGGATCCCGGTTACGAAGAGCATGCGGCAGCGAGCGGTGAGCGGCAAACATCCAGCGGTCCGGCGGCCTAGATCGGTTGCGGGCTCGCGGTGTACGTCGCGACGCGGCCGTTCTCGTGCGCGCCGTTCGTCTCGGCGCCATGCTGCTGGTACGTCATACGGTACAGGCTCGCGTAGCGGCCGTTCAGCGACAGCAGCTCGTCGTGCGTCCCCTGCTCGATGATCCGCCCGTGCTCCATGACGATGATGCGGTCGGCGTTGCGGATCGTCGACAGCCGGTGCGCGATCACGAACGACGTGCGGCCGACGAGCAGCGTCCGCAGCGCGCGCTGGACGATGACCTCGGTCTGCGTATCCACGCTCGCCGTCGCCTCATCGAGGATCAGGATGCGCGGCTGGGCGATGATCGCGCGGGCGAAGCTAAGCAGTTGGCGCTGACCCTGCGAGAGGTTGCCGCCGCGCTCGGCGAGGTAGGTGTCGTAGCCCTGGTCGAGCCGCACGATGAAGTCGTGCGCGCCGACCGCCGTCGCCGCCTCTTCGACCTCCTCCTGCGTCGCCTCCGGGCGCCCGTAGGCGATATTCTCGCGCACCGTCCCCGAGAACAGGAATGGCTCCTGCAGCACCAGGCCCATGCGCCGCGCCAGCGAGGCGTGGGTGATCTTCCGCACGTCGATCCCATCGACCGCGATCGAGCCCTCGCTCACATCGTAGAAGCGCGAGATCAGCGAGACCATCGAGGTCTTGCCCGCGCCCGTCTGCCCGACGAACGCGATCGTTTCGCCCGGATTCACGTGCAGGTCGATGTCGGTCAGCACCGGCACGTCATCGACGTAGTGGAACGACACGTGGTTGAAGTCCACCCGGCCCTCGATGTCCTCAACCGCCACCGCGTCCGGCGCGTCTTCGAACTCCGGCACGGTGTCCAGCACTTCGATCACGCGCTCCGCGCCGGCCATCGCGCGCTGGAGCTGCGTGTACTGCAGCACCAGGTCGCGTACCGGGTCGAAGAACAGCTGCAGTTGCAGCGCGAAGGCAACCAGCGCGGCCACGCCCATCTGGTTGTGCAACACGCGGTAGCCGCCGTAGCCGATCACCAGCGACATCGCGAGCGCGACCATGATTTCGACGACCGGCATGATAGCCGCGGTCACCCTGCCGGCGTCGATGTTCGCGCGCAGGTTGTCCTGGTTGACGTTGTCGAAGCGCCGCGCGTTCTCGTCCTCGCGAGACAGGCTCTGGATGACGCGGACGCCGGACACGTTCTCCTGCAGGTTCGAGTTCACGACGGCGATCGCCTGGCGGACGCGCGTGAACGTGAGGCGCGAGCGGTTCTGCCAGATCGCCATAGCAGCGATGAGGAACGGCACCACGGCGAACGTCACGAGCGCCAGCCGGACGTCGAAGTACAGCAGCAGACCGATCGAGAGGGCGATCCCCGCGATGTCGCCGAGGATGGTCAGGAAGCCGCTCGTCATCAGGTTCTGGAGTGCCGTGACGTCGCTCGTGACGCGCGACATGACGCGGCCGACCTCGTTGTTGTCGTAGAAGCGGAGCGAGAGCTTCTGCAGGTGCGCGAACATCTCCTCGCGCAGGTGCAGCAGCATCCGCTGGCCGATCCACCCGGTCTGCATGAGCTGAATGAAGTACGCGACGGCGCCGACACCGGCAAGCGCCAGGTAGAACCAACCCCAGACGTTGATCGCACCCGCGTCGTGGTGCTCAGCTCCGGCGATCAGCCCCTCGACCGCGAGCGGCATCAGGCGGGTGGTGAGCGCGAAGCCCAGCGTGCCGAGCGCGGCGAGGAACAGCCGCCACTTGTACGGCGCGACGTACTTCGACAGCCGCATGACGACGCGGTGGTTGTACACCGAGCCCAGTTCGTCGTCGGTCCAGCCGTCGGTGCTGCGCTTGAGGCTGTTCGGGCGCAACTGGCTGTTCCAGTGCCCGCCCTGGTTGTTCCATCCCCCCGCGCTTCCGCCGCCCCAGTACGCCATCCTACGCCGCCCCTCCGCCGCCCGCCGCGCTCGCCGGCGCCGGCTCGGCCTTCTGCGCCTCCCGCTCCAGGCGCTTGCGCTCCTGCTCGAACGCCTCTTCCTGGTCGCGCAGCTCGACGTCGTAGATCTCGCGGTACGGACCGTCCTGGTCGATCAGCTCGTCGTGGCGGCCGTGCTGGACGATGCGCCCGTTGCGCAGCACCAGGATCTGGTCCGCGGACTTCACCGTGCGCAGCCGCTGGGCGATGACGAACGTCGTACGGCCCTTCATCAGCTCGGCGAGCGCCTGCTGGATCAGGTACTCCGTCTCGGTGTCCACGCTCGAAGTCGAGTCGTCGAACACCAGGATCTTCGGGTCGAGCAACAGCGTGCGGGCGATCGAGATGCGCTGCTTCTGCCCGCCGGAGAGCGTAATGCCGCGCTCGCCCACCCACGTGTCGTAGCCGTCCGGCAGCGTCTCGATGAACTCGTGGATGCGCGCCAGCTTCGCCACCCGGATCACATCATCGTACGTCGCGTTCGACACGCCGTAGGCGATGTTGTCACCGATCGTCGCCGAGAAGAGGAAGACATCCTGCTGGACGATGCCGAACGTGCGCCGCAGCGACGCGAGCGTCACGTCCCGGATGTCGGTGCCATCGATGGCGATGCGGCCTCCCGTGACGTCGTAGAAACGCGGCATCAGGTTCACGACCGTCGTCTTGCCGGAGCCGCTCTTCCCGAGCAGCGCCACCACCTGCCCAGGCTGTGCATCGATGCTCACATCGCGCAGCACCGGGCTGATGGCGTCGTAACCGAACGCGACGTCCTCGAACGTCACGTGCCCGTTGACGCCCGCCAGCTCAATTGCGTCGGCCTTCTCGGTCACCGCGGACTCCGCGTCGAGGATGTCGTAGATGCGCTCACCCGACGACTGCGCGCGGGCCCAGAGCATGTTGATCCAGCCGAGGCTGCGGATCGGGATCTGGAGCATCGTCTCATAGAGAAGGAACTGCGCGAGCTCACCGGTCGTCAGGCTGCCGTTGAGGATCAGGTGCGCGCCGTACCAGCCGGTGGCGACCATCGCGATGGCCCAGACGCCGTTAAGGAGCGGCGAGTAGTACGCCTGGATGCGGTTGGTCTCGTACGAGTCGACGAAGAGGTCGTGCGCTTCCTTGTTGAACTTGTCCCGCTCGAACATTTCACGGCCGAACGCCTTCACGACGCGCATGCCGCTCAGGTTTTCCTGCAGGACGACGCCGATGCGGCCCTGCAGGTTCTGCACGCTCAGCCAGATCGGCCGCAGCGTCGAGGTCATCTTGACCGCGAGGAACGCCGTCGGCGGCATGAAGACGGCGCTGATCAGCGCCAGCTGCCAGTTCGTGATGAACATCAGCGCAAGCGCCGCCACCAGCAGCGCGGCGACGTACACCAGCCGGATGACACCCATGTTCACGAACATGCGGATGCCTTCGACGTCCTGGGTGGCGCGCTGCATGACCTGCCCTGTCTGGGCGTTGTCGTGGTAGGCGAAACTCAGCCGCTGCAGGTGGTCGTAGATGTCGTTCCGGATGTCGTACGCGACGTGCTGCGACAGCCACTCGGCCAGGTACGTCTGCGCGAACTGGAAGATGCCGCGCCCCGCCGCCGCCAGGGTGATCAGGATCGCCGCGATGAGCAGCGTGCCCGCGCTGCCATGCGGCACCCCGTTCTTCGCGTCGATGCCCGAGTCGATGGCGTAGCGCACAAGCCACGGACCGAGCAGCTGGAAGCCCGTGAGGCCGGCGACGGCCAGCCACGTCAGGAGTATGCGCCTCTTGTACGGAAGCGCGTACTTGAGCATGCGGATCGGCGGTGGCAGCGTGCTCTTTTTCATGGGACTGGAGGGATGTTAACACACTCTTACGTGAACGTAAAGGTTCAGGCACGCCCGCGTCCCCTTCGCAACCCACATGACATGCAGAGGAGACACCCGCACGGAAGCGCCGCCAGCCGGGCGTTGCGCCCGGAGGGGCACCTCCCGCGTGCCGTTCGGCGTGGAATCGGTGACTTCCGGCCATTGGCGCGGCGGATCGGCGAGCGCAGAGTGTGATCGCCATGCGCGCCATCACACATCGCCCGGCACACGCACTCCCGGCCCCGCGGCACGTACTTGGTGCGGACCGTACACGATGGCTCCTCGCCTGCGGCGTCGCCGCGCCCGTGCTCTACTTCGCGACCGATCTCGCTGCGGCGCTGCGGTGTCCGGGCTACAGCTACGCCGACCAGACGATCAGCGAACTCTCGGCCGTCGGCGCGCCCACGCGGTCAATGTGGCTCCCGCTCGGCGCCGCCTACAGCGTCCTCACGACCGCCTACAGCCTCGGCGCCTGGCGCGCCGCCGGTCCGAAGCGCTCGCTCCGCGCCGTCGCGGCGATGATCGGCGCGATCGGCGTGCTCGGGCTCGTCGCGTGGCCGTTCGCGCCAATGCATCAGCGTGAAGCGCTGGCAGCAGGCGGCGGCACGATCTCCGACACCCTGCACCTCGTGCTCGGCGGCGCCGACACCATGCTCTTCGTGGCATGCATCGCGCTCGGGGCGAACGCGTCGGGCCGGCGGTTCCGCTACTACTCCATCGCCACGCTCGCCGCCGTGCTGCTAGCCGGCGGCGCCACTGCGATCCAGAGCCCGTCCGTCGCGAGCAACGAAGCGACGCCGTGGCTCGGGATCAGCGAGCGTATCGCCGTCTTCGGGTCGATGTTCTGGACCGCGGCGCTCGCCGCCGTGCTCTGGCGTAAGCGGTCATCGAGATGAGGCGCCGTTACACCGCCGGCTGCGCCTCCGGGTCGTCCGCGCTCGTCCGGTGCGGGAAGCGGCTCGCCGGGATCACGCCCATCTTGCCGGCGTGGTAGTCCTGCAGCGCCTGGTAGATCTCGTCGCGCGTGTTCATCACGAATGGCCCGTAGCGCGCCACCGGCTCCCGGATCGGCAGCCCACCCAGCAGCAGGATCTCCCAGCCGTTCGGGGTCGATGACGGCTGCGTGTCCGCGGCGCGTACGAGCAGCGCCTCGCCGGGCCCGAAGACGGCCATCTGGCCCTCCTCGAACGGGCGCTCTTCGGCGCCCGCATAGCCCCGGCCCGCCAGCACGTAGACCAGCGCGTTGAAGTCGCGCGGCCACGGCAGCATCAGCCGCGAGCCCGGCGCCACCGTCGCATGCAGGTAGACGATCGGCGTATGCGTGACGCCCGGACCGGCGTGGCCCGCCAGCTCTCCGGCGATGATCCGCACCAGCGACGAGCCGTCGTCGTTCGAGAGCAGCGTCACGTCGCGCGCCTCGATGTCCTGGTACCGCGGCGGCGTCCACTTCTGCGCTGCCGGCAGGTTCACCCAGAGCTGGATGCCGTGGAAGAGCCCACCCTTCGTCACGAGCCGCTCCGGCGGCTGCTCGATGTGCTGGATGCCGGCGCCCGCCGTCATCCACTGCGTCGCGCCGTCGGTAATCAGCCCGCCGCCGCCCGTCGTGTCCTGGTGCTCGAAGGCGCCGTCGATCATGTACGTCACCGTCTCGAAGCCGCGGTGCGGGTGCCACGGCGTCCCCTTCGCCTCGCCGGGCGCGTACTCGACGGCGCCCATGTGGTCGAGCAGCAGGAACGGGTCCGCGAGCGAGACCTCGTAGCTCGGGAACGGGCGGCGGACGACGAAGCCCTCGCCCTCCGTCTGGCTATGCGCCGTGACGACGCCGGCGACCGGGCGCCAGTCCGTCATCTTCTCCGGCATTGCCGGGATGCGCGGGAGCGTCAGGGTGTCTGCGGTTACTGCTGGCATGCGGTCCACCTACTTACGATTCTAAAGCCGCTTACAGCATAGCCACGCGGGCCGGCGCTGTCAATTCGGCGAACATTTTCCCCCGTGACCCCCTTGACCATCATGCCAGCATTATGCCATCATCGTGCTGTCAGAACGAGGTCGTAGCGCCAGTCAGCGAGCAGCATGCCAGACCAGTTCCGCACCGAACCCGTCTTCGACGCCTTCAAGCAGCCCCTCGCCCTGGTCGAGAGCGACGACCGCCGCCGCGCCATCGAGGCCTACCTCGAAGCCGCCCGCACCCCCGTCGAGCGCGCCGTCTTCGACCTCATTTCGCAGGTCGTCCAGGGGATCGACGAGCGCGTCGGCGAGCACTATCGCCTGCGCCTCGCCTACCGCCCCGACGGCCTCGCGCTCGAGGTCGAAGAGAAGGTGCAGAACGGCGAGGAGGCGAGCTGGGCGAGCCTCGAGGGCGATGTCGAGAAGATCACGATCCGCATCCCCGCCGAGCTGAAGGACCTGGCGACCCAGGCCGCGCAGCGCGCCGGTACCTCCGCCAACACATGGTTCATCAAGGCGCTCGCGCGCGCACTCCGCAACATGGAAGCGCAGCAGCAATCGCCGCCCGAGCGCGGACGCGAGCGCAAGCATCGCCCGCCGCACGGGTCGAAGTTCACCGGCTGGGTCGGTGGCGACGAACGGTAGAACGCGGCCGAAGGACGGCCGCTGAGGAGGCCACATGATGCAGTACTCCCTGTTCGATGAGCTGGTCGGCCCGCTCCGCTTCGAGGCGCTCGATCGCCCGGAGCTGCGCCACGCGATGGAAGCACGGGCGCTCTTCCCGCGCGCCGGGGCGCGCGAGGCCATCGCCTCCGCCCTCGTGCGGCTCGGCGTCCTGCTCGATCGCGCGGCCGGCGAGCGCGTGCTCTCCGCGGCGGCCCCGCGCTCGAGCCACTAAGGAAGGAAGACGTACATGCGACTTGCGACGCTCATCATCGCCCTGCTGCTCCTCGCCGGCAGCCTCGACCCCACGCGCAACAGCTTCATCGTGCTGGCCGTCTTCGCCGGTCTCGCCTTTGTGCACTGGCGGCCCTGGCGGTTGCTCGATGCAGAGCCCGTCGCCGACCTGCGCGTCGTGCCGTTCGTGCTCGCGCTGCTCCTGCTCGCGGGCGTGATCGACCCGTCGCGCGGCGTCTTCATCGGACTCTCCGTCGCCGCCGGCCTCGCGCTCGTGACACCGCGGCTCTTCGGCTTCGGGCGGCTGGGCAGCTGGCACGCGTCGCGACCGTACGGCTACTTCGCGCGCCACCACGAGGGACACTGGCACAGGGAATGGAAGGACTGGTCATGATCACGCACCTCGCGCTCGAGGAGCAGATCGAGATTGCGCATCCCCGCCGAAGTGACGATGTCCCGCTCGTCGTCGAGTTCACGTCGTCGCGCGTGCGGCAGCGGCCGCTCAGCGCCCGGGCCGGCGGCATCGAGCTCTCCCCCGGCAGCCGGATGCCGGTCCGCAGTGTCGATATCGACGACCATCCCGACCTGCGCCGGCGCTTCCACGTGAACCTGCTGCCGACGTTCGTCGTCGTGCAGGATTCGGTCGAGCTCGCGCGGTTCATCGGACCGCACTCGCGTCGCGAGCTGGCGGCCGCCATCCGGCGGGCGCTCGACCCGGGCCTCATCCGCCTCGGGGACCCGCCCCGCGCGCGCGGGCTGTGGAACGACTTCAGCGCACGGCTCTGGGGGTTCGAGGCGCGCTGATGGAGCACGTGCGGCAGGTCTCGCGCGAGTTCGTCACCGGCCAGGACGCGGTCCTGCACCTCGAAGCGCGCTCCGGATCGGTGCACCTGGAAGCCCACGCCTCCGACCGGATCCAGGTCGATGCGACCGTCCGCGTCTACAGCGTCGCATCGGACGATGCCGACGAAGCGGCGCGCGCCGTCGCCGCGGCGATGGAGCAGGACGGCGACGGCCGCGTCATCGTCCGCGCGCCCGCGCTCCCGGAGATCAGCGGCGGCTGGAGCCTGCTCAAGCTCGGACAGCGCGGCGCATCGATCGACTACCGTGTCCGCGTCCCCACCTCGACCGCCGCCCGCGTGCTCTCGCGCAGCGGCTCGGTTGAGATCACCGGCGTCCACGGCCGTGTGCACGCCGAGGTGATCAGCGGGCGCTGCCGCGTCTACAACGTCGCCGGCGAGACCACGGTCGTCGCGCGCAGCGGCGCCGTCGAGGTCGACCGCGTCGATGGCCGGCTCGTCGCCGAGGCGCGCAGCGGCCGCGTGCACGTATCGAACATCCACGGCCCGGCCGAAGTCGAAGCGCGCAGCGGCGCGGTCGATGTCGCGCGCGTCAGCGGCGACCTGCGCGTCGGCTCGCGCAGCGGCAGGGTGACGGTCGAGGATCCCGGCGCCGCCGTGCGTGTGCGCGCACGCTGCGGCCCGGTGCACTTCAGCGGCGTCGTGCGCGGCGACGTGGACATCGAAGTCAGCACGGGGCCGATCGTCTTCGCCGCCGACCCCGATACGCCGTTCTTCATCGATGCGGAGACGCGCGTCGGCCCGATCACGTCCGACCTGCCGAAGCGCGCGACCGCCGGCGGCGCCGGCGGCGGTCCGAAAGTCCGCCTCCGCACCAACACCGGCCCCATCCACCTCACCCGCACGTGAGGGTGCGGCTTTCCGGAGTCGCGTTGGAACCGCCTGCGATCAACTGCGAGTTCGCAGCGGTGGCGCCGCCCGCCGCAAATTCGTCCATTGATGAGCTCCGGTCAACGGTGCGCCTTACGCCAGCGCGCCTTCACCGCTTCCAGCCGCATCCAGGAGTCGGCGTTGACCGGAACCCAGTCGTGGAACGTGACCATCGTCTGCGTGTGGTCGGAGCTCACGACGAGGCCGAGCAGGTCCAGACGACCGTGCTCGGGATCGTTCCAGATGACCGGATACTCCCAGCGCTGCCGGTTCTCCAGCAGCGTCACGGAGTCCCAGAGCTGCGCGAAGCGTTTTACATAGCGAGGCTCTCCCCGCGCGAACTCTTCGAGGACGCGGGCGAAGTAGGGCGATGGCGATTCAAGGTTCTGCGGGCGGTAGTGACTGCCCTTGGCAATGGCGATCAGAATGCTCACCAACTCGTCCCAATTACCAACGCGATCAGCAAAGCGGGGGTTGCTGGCAACCATGACAAGGTTGCGCTCCCAGCCCTCGGTGAACTCATGGCGAAGGTCCACGTT
>DASUKS010000242.1:0-20928 GCA_036278595.1 Dehalococcoidia bacterium | reverse complement strand
CACCAGTCGGGCGACGACGAAGGGGCGGTGGCCGAGTACCGCAAGGCGATCGAGCTGGCGCCCCAGGATGCCTCCTTCCGGATGGCCCTGGGCATCAGTCTCGAGAAGACGGGCGCGCCGTCGGACGCGGCGGCGGCGTATGCCGAGTACCTGCGGCTGGCGCCCAATGCGGCTGACGCCGATAAGGTACGTGCGCGGATCGCGGAGTTGACCGGGACGCCGGCCCCGCCGCCGCCGGCGGCCACGGCGGCCACGGCGGCCGCGGGAGGGGATCGCTGAACGGGCGGCGGGAAAGGGCCGATCCGCGTATGGAATCGGCTGTGGGCAAAGGGCATCTGCTAGACTGAAAGGCCTGCGACATGATGATCGTTCGGCGCTGCTGCATCCTGGTCGTGACCGCCGCGTTGATCGCTCTGGCCGTTCCCGTGTGCGCGCAGACGCTCGGGGACGTGGCGAAGAAAGAGCAGGCGCGCCGGAAGGGGGACAAACCGGCCAAGGTCTACACGAATCACGACCTGAAGCCGCCGCAGGATGCGCCGACGCCGGCCGAAGCGGCGGCCGCCGCCGCGGCGCAGACCGCCGGGTCGACCGATGCCCCGGCCTCCGCGGACAAGGACCAGAAAGCGGGCGCCGACAAGGACAAGGCGGCCGGCAGCGGCCAGGGCGAAGACTACTGGCACCAGCGGATGGCGCAGGCGCGTGAGTCGCTGCGGCAGAATCAGGTGTTCCTCGAAGCGCTGCAGAGCCGTGTGAACGCGCTGACGACCGATTTCGGCGCCCGCGACGATCCCGCGCAGCGCGCGAAGGTGGCCGACGATCGCCAGAAGGCGCTGAGCGAGATGGACCGCGTCAAAGGGGAAATCGACCGCGTGACCAAGCAGATCGCCGACATCGAAGAGGAGGCGCGCCGAGCCGGCGTTCCGCCGGGCTGGCTGCGCTGAGTGCTCCGTCGCGCCCGGTGACCCCCGCCCGGATCCTCATCGTCGAAGACAAGGACTCGCTCCGGACCATGCTGCGCCACGCGCTGGAGCGGCAGGGCTACGGCGTGCTCGAGGCGCGCGACCAGCCGGAGGCCAGCCGCTTCCTGCAGCAGGGGCAGGCGGACCTCGTCCTCTCGGACCTGCGCCTGCCGGCCGGCGACGGCTTTGGCGTCCTGCGCGCGGCCAAGGAGTACGACTCCGACACCCCGGTCATCGTCATGACGGCGTACGGCAGCATCGAGGATGCGGTCGCGGCGATGAAGGAGGGGGCGCTCGACTTCCTGGCCAAGCCTGTCGATCCGGATCATCTGCTGCTGCTCGTCTCGCGCGCGCTCGATCAGCGGCGCCTGCTCGCCGAAAACCTGCTGATGAAAGAGGAGCTGGCGGTGCGCCGCGGGGCGCCGCAGCTGGTCGGCGAAGATCCGGCGCTCCGCAAACTGTTCGCGTCGCTGCAGCGCGCGGCCGCGACCGACACGACCGTCCTGCTCGAAGGGGAGAGCGGCACCGGCAAGGAGCTGTTCGCCCGATCGCTGCACGCGCTGAGCCAGCGGGCCGAGGCGCCGTTCGTGGCGATCAACTGCGCCGCGATTCCCGAGACGCTGCTCGAGACCGAGCTGTTCGGCCACGAAAAAGGGGCCTTCACCGGCGCCGTCGCGCGGAAGCTGGGCAAGTTCGAGGTGGCGCACCACGGCACGCTGTTTCTCGACGAGATCGGCGACCTGCCGATGCCGCTGCAGGCGAAGATCCTGCGCGCGCTCGAAGAGAAGCGGTTCGAACGCGTCGGCGGCACCGCGTCGGTCCAGGTGGACGTGCGGCTCGTCGCCGCGACCAACAAGGGACTCCGCGCCGCCGTCGCCGCCCGGCGGTTCCGGGAGGATCTCTTCTTCCGGCTGTCGGTGTTCCCGATCACCGTGCCGCCGCTCCGGGATCGGCCGGGCGACATCCCGCTCCTCGCGCGATATTTCGTCGACCGCTTCTGCCGGGAGTTGAAGAAGAAATCGCTGGCGCTGTCGCCGGCGGCGCTCGAGCAGCTCTCGAGCTATCGCTGGCCGGGCAACGTGCGCGAGCTGCAGAACTGCATCGAGCGCGCGGCCATCCTGACCGAAGGAGACACGATCCTGCCGCGCCACCTGAATCTCTCCTTCGCGGAGCCGCCGGCCGACGACAGCGCCCCCTCGCCGTGGGCCCACATCGACCTCTCGGGCAGCCTCGCCGACGTCACGCGCCGCGTGACGTCCGACGTCGAGCGGCTCAAGATCGAGGACACCCTCCGGGAGGCCGGCGGCAACAAGGGACGCGCCGCCGAGCTGCTGCAGGTGAGCTACAAGACGCTGCTCGCGAAGCTGCGCGAGCACGGCATCGAATAGCGGCCCGTCTCGTGACCTCGCTCCCGTCTGCTGATCTCCTGCGTGCGTTTACGCCCGCAGCCCGATCTCCCGCAGCGCGCGCGCCAGCTCCGCCTCCGAGACGTCCGTCACGATCTCGGTGCGGCCGATCGCGGTCGCGAGCACGAAGTGCAGCTGTCCGTCGACAATCTTCTTGTCGCGGCGCGTCGCCTCGATGACGGCGGCCGAGGACAGGTCGGCGATCGCGGGCAGGGGGCCCATCTGCGTGATGAGCGCCGTCAGCGTGCGGCGATCCTCGTCGCGCATCGCTCCGCGCGCGACGGCGACCGCGGCGGCCGCCAGCATCCCGTACGCGACCGCCTCCCCGTGACGGAACCGGCGGTACTTCGTCACCGCCTCGAGCGCATGGCCGGCCGTGTGGCCGAAGTTCAGCGCGCGCCGGGGGCCCCGCTCGCGTTCGTCCTCTTCGACGACGGCCGCCTTGATCGCGCAGGACTCCGCGATGACCGGCATGAGGGCGGCCGGGTCGCGCGCGAAGAGCGCGCGCAGCGTGGACCCGACGCGATCGAACAGCGGACGGCTCGCGATCATCCCGTACTTGATCACTTCGTACAGCCCCGCGCGGAACTCGCGACGCGGCAGCGTGACGAGCAGCTGCGGATCGACGGCGACAATGGCCGGCGGATGAAACGCGCCGATCAGGTTCTTGCCGGCCGCGTGGTTCACCCCGACCTTGCCGCCAATCGCGCTGTCCACCTGCGCGAGCAGCGTCGTCGGCACCTGCACGAGCGGAATGCCTCGCAGGAACGTCGCCGCGGCGAAGCCCGCCGTATCCCCCACGACGCCGCCGCCGAGCGCGACGAGCGCCGTCGATCGCGCGGTCTCGAGGCGGAGCAGCGCGTCATAGATCCGCCCGGTGGTCTGGAGCGTCTTGAAGCGCTCGCCGTCGGGGATCAGAATCGGCTCGTCGGCCGTGACGCCGCCGAACGCGGACCCGTGCAGCCGCCAGACGGTCGGATTCGACACGATGATCCGGCGCGCGGGAGCACCGGCGGCATCGAGCAGCGTCGCGAGCGCCGCCGAGAGGCCGGGCGCGATCTCGACGGCGTACCGCCCGGCGCGGCTGTTGACGTCGAGGTGAACGGGCACGGTGGAGGATGCGGGCGCGCTGCTCATCGGTACAAGGCTGAATGGTAGGATAACAGGTACCCGTCCATGACAGACACGAGCGCGAAGCAACACGGCGGCAAGGGAGAGGCGCCGCGCAACACGGCGATCACCCCTCAGTCGGCGAATTTTTCGGAGTGGTACCTCGACGTCGTCCTGAAGGCGGAGCTCGCCGACTACACCGAAGTCAAGGGCTGCATGGCGATCCGTCCGTACGGCTACGCCATCTGGGAGCTGATCCAGCAGGCGTTCGATCGCCGCTTCAAAGCCTCCGGGCACGTGAACGCGTACTTCCCGCTGTTCATTCCCTCGAGTCTCCTGATGAAGGAAAAGGAGCACGTCGAGGGTTTCGCCCCGCAGGTCGCGTGGGTGACGAGGGGAGGCGACGAAGAACTGGCCGAGCCGCTGGTCGTGCGGCCGACCTCGGAAGCGATCATCGGGACGCTCTACGCGAAGTGGATCAAATCGTGGCGCGACCTGCCCGTGCTGATCAACCAGTGGGCCAACGTGGTCCGGTGGGAGAAGGTGACGCGTCCGTTCCTGCGGACGACGGAGTTCCTGTGGCAGGAAGGGCACACGGCGCACGAGACGGCCGGCGAGGCGCAGGAGGAGACGCTCCGGATCCTGGCGCTCTACAAGGAATGCGTCGAGACGGAGCTGGCGATGCCGGTCATCGACGGGCAGAAGAGCGAGAGCGAGAAGTTCGCCGGCGCCTCGCGCACGTACTCGATCGAAGCGCTGATGGGTGACGGCCGCGCCCTGCAGGCGGGCACCTCGCACAATCTCGGGCAGAACTTCGCCACCGCGTTCGGGATCCAGTTCCAGGGGCGCGACAAGGCGCTGCAGCACGCCTGGACGACGTCCTGGGGGGTATCGACGCGGCTGATCGGCGGCGTCATCATGATGCACGGCGACGACAACGGCCTGATCCTGCCGCCGCGCATCGCCCCCTGGCAGGTCGTGATCGTGCCGATTCCCCGCGGCAACTGGCAGGAGACGGTCCTGCCGGCGGCGCGGGCGCTGCAGGAGCAGTTGCAGGCCCGCGGCCTGCGCGTGAAGCTGGACGACCGCGACGCCTACACGCCGGGCTGGAAGTTCGCCGACTGGGAGCTGCGCGGGGTACCCGTCCGGATCGAGATCGGGCCGAAGGACATCGAGGCGGCCGCCGTGATGGTGGCGCGGCGCGACACGCGCCAGAAGCAGGCGGTCCCGCTTGCCGGCCTGCCCGACACGATCGCGCGGCTGCTCGACGAGATTCAGGACGGCCTGCTGGCGCGCGCGCGCCGCTTCCGCGACGAGCATACGACGCGCGTCACGTCGTACGATGCGTTCAGGAAAGCGATGGAGGGGCGGCCGGGATTCGTCGTCGCCGGGTGGTGCGGCGGCGCCGCCTGCGAAGCGCAGATCAAGGCGGACACCCAGGCGACGCTGCGCAATATTCCGTTCGCGGGGGCCGGCGTTCAGGGCCCCTGCGTGAAGTGCGGCGCGCCGTCGATCGGCGAGGCCTGGTTCGCCAAGTCGTACTGACACCCAGCAGATGGCCGTTCAGACCCGCGCGCGCCGGCGCACGCAGGCGGCCCGGCGTCCGCCGCCGGCCGGCCGCCGGATCGCGCTCGGCCCGGCATTCGCCCTGCTGGTCGCCGCGCTCGCCGTGCTCGTCTACCTGAACGCGCTGCACAACCCGTTCGTCTACGACGACCACGATACCGTCCTCGGGAACCGGTCCCTCGTGGATCTGTCGAACGTCCGCTTCATTTTTCTTTACAGCCTGTACCGGCCGGTCGTGAACGTCTCGTACGCGCTGGACCGCGCGATCTGGGGATTCGCGCCGTTTGGTTTCCACCTGACCAGCGTGCTGCTGCACGCGCTCGTCGTGCTGCTGTTCTACGCCTGGTGCGTGCGGGCGCTGCGCGATACGGCGCCGGGGGGAGACGCCACCGGGGCGGAATGGCCGGCGTTCATTGCGGCGTCGCTCTACGCCGTGCACCCGATGATGACGGAGGCGGTCGGCTACGTCTCGGGACGTTCCGAAGTGCTGTGCGCCGCCGGGATGCTCGCCTCGCTGTTGTGCGCGCGGCGCGCGATCCTGCGCGGAGACAGGGGAGCGGGCATTGCCGCGGGCGTGTTCGGGCTGCTGGCGGCGGCGTCGAAGGAGACGGCCGCCGCGCTGCCGGTCGTCTTGATTGCCTACGATGCGTGGGCGCTCTCGCCCCGGGTCGGCGGATTCCGGCGACGGATGTGGCGCGTGTACGGCCCCACCGGTGCGCTGTCGATCGTGGCGGCGTCGGTGCGCCTGCACACGCTCCTCTCGGCCGAAGCCCAGCCCGGGCGTGGGCCGTTCGAGAACCTGATGACGCAGGCGATTGTCGTCTGGCGGTATCTGTCGCTGCTCGTCTGGCCGGCCGGCCAGACCGTCATGCACGTGGTCCGGTTCGTCACCCAGCCGTCCGACGCGCCCGCGCTGATCGCGGCCGCCGGGCTCCTCGTGATTGTGGCGGCGGCGTTTTGGGCGCACGCGCGCGCGCCGCTCGCCGCCATCGGGACCGTGTGGTTCTTCGCCGCGCTGGCCCCCTCGTCGAGCATCGTCCCGCTCCGCGAGGGGATGGCCGAGCACCGCGTCTACGTGGCGATGGGGGGCGTGCTGCTGGTGGCGGCGGCTGCGCTGCGCGCGCTTTCGGCAAGTCCGCACCGGGCGCGCCGCGTCCGAACCGTTGGAGCCGCGGTCGTGATCGTGCTCGCGCTGCTGACGGTCCGGCGGAACGTCGTCTGGGGGAGCGCGGTGGGGTTGTGGGCCGAAGCGGCGTCGCACGCGCCGGGCATGTGGGAGCCGCATTATGCGCTGGCGGACGCGCTGCGCGAGGCCGGGGCGTGCGCGCGCGCGATTCCCGAGTACGAGATCGTGCTGCGGCTCCGGCCGTCGCACGAGGCCGCGCGCCTGAACGAGGGCATCTGCCTGGCGCAAACGGGGCGAGCCGCCGAGGCCGAAGCGGCGTTCCGGCGGGCGTTGGCGCTCGACCCGCAGGCGGTGCGGGCCTACACCAATCTTGGCGCGCTGGCGATTGTCGAGGGGCATCCGGAGCAGGCCCGCGACGCGTACCTGCAGGCCGTGCGGGTCGACCCCGGCAACGTCCTCGCGCGCATGCAACTGGCGTCGCTGTACGAGCAGGTGTTCCACGACTATCACGCCGCGGCGCGGATGTGCGGCGAGGCGCGGGCGATCGCGCCGTTCACGCCCGGCGTCGCGGAGTGCGCCGAGCGCAACCGGCGCCTGGCGGCCGAGCACGACGCGGGCCGTTGACGTCGATGCGCCTCCGCATTCTTCACGCCGTCCACGATTTCCTGCCCCGTCATGTCGCGGGATCCGAGATCTACGCCTACGACCTCGCGCGGACGCTGGCGACGCGGCACGACGTCTGGGTGCTCGCGGCCGAGTACGATCCGGCGGCGAACCACGGGCAGATCCGCTGGCGCGAGCACGGCGGCCTCCCCGTCGCCGAGATCGTCAACAACTGGGAGTGCCGCGGCTTCGACGAGACGTACGCGTCGCCGCGCCTCAACCGCCAGATCGAGCACGTGCTCCACGCCGTCCAGCCGGACGTCGTCCACGTGCACAATCTCCTGAACCTCTCGTTCGATCTCCCGCGCCTGGCGCGCGAGCGCGGCGCCCGGACGGTCGCGACGCTGCACGATTACACGCTGGTCTGCGCGGCGGGCGGTCAGCGGATTCACAGGGCGGGGCGTCACGTCTGCGAGACCATCGATCCGGACCGGTGCGCGCGGTGCTTCGGGGAGTCCGCGTTCGGACCGCCGTATGCGCTCGGGCGCCTGGCGGCGGCGGCCCGCGGGCGTCCCCTGCTGCGCGCCGCCGCGGCCGTGCACCGCGCCGTTCCGCGGTTGACGGCGTCGATCGGCGCCGCGGTGCCATCGCCATCCATTACGCCCGACGATATCCGGCGCCGTCTCGCCTACGCGCGGCACGTGTTCCATCAAGTCGATCTGTTCGTCGCCCCTTCCTCCGCGCTCGCGCGCGAGTACGTCGCCCTCGGTCTGCCTGAAACCCGGATGCTCGTGTCGGCCAACGGTTCGGCGATCGCGCCGGCCCCGCGCACGCCGCGCGCGCCGGCCTCGCGCCTGACCATCGGGTACGTGGGCTCGCTCGTCTGGCACAAAGGGGTGCACGTGCTGCTCGAGGCCGCGCGCGGCGTGAGGGGCGAGATCGACGTCGTGCTGTTCGGCGACCGGGCCGTGTCGCCGGCCTACACGCGCGATCTGGACACGCTCGCCGCCGGCGCCCGCGTCCGCTTCGCGGGGGCATTCGATCGGCGCCAACTGTCCGAGGTCTACGGCGCGATGGACGTGCTGGCCGTGCCGTCGCTCTGGCCCGAGAACGCGCCGCTGGTCGTGCAGGAGGCGTTTCTGCACGGGGTGCCTGTCGTGGCCGCGCGCGTGGGCGGCCTGCCCGAATTGATTCAGGACGGCGTCAACGGGCTGCTCTACGACGCGTCGTCGGTCGAGGCGCTTCGCGCGGCGCTGCAGCGCCTCGTCGACAGTCCTCGTCTTCGTGCGTGCCTGGCGGCGGCCGCACCGCCGGTCAAGACCATCGAGCGCGACGCGCTCGACTGGGAGCAGCGCTACGCGCGCGTGCTGGCGGAGGGGGACGGCCGGTGAGGGCGTCGACGTCGATCGTGATCCCGACGCGCAACGGGATGAAGACGCTGCCGGGCCTGTTCGACGCCCTTGCCGCGCAGCCGGGCGCCAGCGACGTGATTGTCGTCGATTCGGGGTCGACCGACGGGTCGGCGGAGTTCGCGCGCACCCGCGGCGCGCGCGTCACGCGGATCGCCCCCGACGAGTTCAATCATGGCTCGACGCGCAACATGGCCGTCGGGCAGGCGGAAGGCACGCTGGTCGTGCTGCTCGTGCAGGACGCGATTCCGGCTTCGCCGTCGTGGCTGTGCGCGCTGACGGCACCGTTCGAGAGCGATGCGCGGCTGGCGGGCACCTATGCGCGGCAGACGCCCGCCGCGGCGGCAAGCGCGCTGACGCGCTGGAGCCTGCGGCAGTGGCAGGCGTCCTCGCCCGCGGCGCGCGTGGCCGGTCCGCTCACGCCCGACGCGTGGGCATCGTTGACGCCGGCGCAGCGGTATTCGGCCTGCCTGTTCGACAACGTGTGTGCGTGCATCAGGCGCGACGTGTGGGGGGCGCATCCCTTCCGGGTCGCGCCGATTGCGGAAGACCTGGAATGGGCGCGCGACGTGCTCCTGGCGGGCTACCGTCTGGCGTATGTCCCCGACGCCCTCGTGTGGCATTCCCACGAGCGCGGCCCCTGGTACGAGCTGCAGCGCACGTGGCAGGTGCACCGCCGCCTCCAGGAGCTGTTCGGGCTGTCGACGGTGCCGACGCGGCGCGCGCTCGCGGCGGCCGTCGCGCGCACCATTCCGGCGCACGCGCGTGTCGCGCGGCGCGAGGGCCCCGCGGCGCTCGCCCGCGCCGTCGCGCTCGGCGTCGCGTGGCCCGCAGGGCAGTACCTCGGTGCGCGCGCCGCCCGCACGGGCCGCCCGCCCCGCAGGACGCGCGGCGTATGAGTTGCCTATGCGCATTCTTCTGATCGTCCACGGCTACCCGCCTGCCTCCTGCGGCGGCACCGAGACGTATGTCGCGGCGCTGGCCGGCGCCCTTTCGCGCCAGCCGGGCGTCGAGGTAAGCGTGCTGGCGCGCGAAGGGGATCCGCTTCGGCCCGAACTCGCGGTCCGCCACGAACGCCGGGGCTCGATCGACCTGCACCTCGTCAACAACACGTTCCAGGTCTGCGAATCCTTCGAGGAGAGCTATACGAATCCCCGGCTCGCCGCGGCGGCGGATGCGATCGTCGATCGCGTGCGGCCGGACGTCGTGCACGTCCAGCACCTCACGTGCCTGTCGACGCAGATCGTCGCCCATTGCCGCCGCCGCGAGATCCCGGTCGTCATGACGCTCAACGATTACTGGTACATCTGCCACCGCGGCCAGCTGATCGATCGCGACGGGCACCGGTGCGACGGTCCCGGCGACGGCGGATGCGCGCGCTGCATCCCGGCGGCGGCGCTCGCACCGGCGGCGGCGTGGCGCGCGGCGCGCGGCCTGCGCCTCCGGGCGGCGCCCGGCGTACGAACGGCCCTGAGTCTGGCCCAGGGGGCCGCGCAGGTCCTCCTCGGCGAGGGGCGGTCGCGCGCCGCGTCCCTCCAGCGGTCACGACAGATGCGCGACCTCTGTCGCCAGGCCGATCTGGTGCTCGCGCCCTCGCGCACGCTGGAAGACGCCTACCGGCGATTTGGCGTCGATCGCCTGGAATGGATCGATCAGGGCATTGACCTCCCGCCGGCCGACGAACGGACAGCGCGGGGGCACGAACCAGCCCTGCGCGTCGCGTTCGCCGGCAGCCTGATGCTGTCGAAGGGGCCGCACGTGCTGCTCGACGCGCTCGACCGGCTGCCGCCAGGCGCCGTCACCGTCGATCTGTTCGGCAGCGTGGCCCCGTACCACGGCGACGAGCGCTACGCCCACGCCTTGTCGGCGCGTCTCGGCGATGCGCGGATCCGCCATCTGGGTCCCGTGCCGCATCACGCGATGCCGGCGCTCCTCGCGCGCGTCGACCTGCTCGTCGTCCCCTCGGTGTGGATCGAGAACGCCCCCTTCGTGATTCGCGAGGCGTTCGCCGCCGGCGTGCCGGTCGTGGCCTCGCGACTCGGTGGAATGGCGGACATGGTGCGCGACGGCGTCGACGGGCTGCTGTTCGAGCCGGGCGACGCCGCCTCGCTGGCCGCGCAGCTCCGTCGCGCGCTCGAGGAACCGGACCTGCTCCCGCGGCTCCGCGCCGGCATCGGTCCGGTGTTCTCGATTGACGACGACGCCAGGCAACTGGTCGAGCGTTATCGCGGCCTGCGCGCCGGTGCAGGAGCGTCCGGCGCGCCGACGGCCGATCCCCGGTCTTCGGGGCCGCCGGCGCTCGCCGCCGTCGTCCTCAACTATCGAACGCCCGACCAGACGTGGCTGGCGGTGCGATCGCTGCAGACGTCATCGATCGCGCCGCGCGTCATCGTGGTCGACAACGGGTCGGCGGATGGATCGGAGCCGCACCTGCGCGACCGTCTCCCTGGCGTCGAAGTGCTGCAGACGGGCAGTAACGGGGGCTTCTCGGCGGGCTGCAATACCGGCATCCGCAGCGCCCTGGCCTGGGGCGCCGACGCCGTCCTGCTGGTCAACAGCGACGTCGTCCTCCCGCCGGAGACGATCGGCCAGCTGACGGACGCGCTGGCGGGTGACCCGCGGATCGGCCTGGCCGCGCCGGTGATCCTCTCGCGTGCCGAGCCCGACGTGATCGCGTCGGCCGGGATGATCTTCTCGGCCCGGACGGGACGCATGCGACACCGCGCGGCCGGGCAGCGGCTGGCGGCGCTCGGCGACGCGGGGGTGCATCGCGTCGACGCGGTGAGCGGGTGCGCCGTGCTCGTGAGACGGCAGGTGTTCGAGCGAATCGGGCTCCTGGACGACGCGTGCTTCTTCTCGTTCGAGGACGTCGACTTCTGCCTGCGGGCGCGGACGAACGGCTTCGACACCGTCTGCGTCGCCGGCGCGGTCGCGTATCACGAGGGGGGACGCACGATGGGCAAGCGATCGCCGCGCCGCGTGTATTACGGCGTTCGGAATCACCTTCGGGTGGCGGGCCGATCGGCGCCGCTCGGGCCGGCCGCGGCGGCGCTGCGGGGGGCCATGATCGTGATGCTCAACGTGGCGTATGTGCTGCGCTCACCGGATGTGCCGCTCGCCGGCGGCCTGGCCAGCGTCGGCCGGGGCGCCGTCGATCACCTTCGCGGCCGGTACGGCGCGTGACTGCAGCGCCCGCACCTCGGCGTCGAGCAGCGCCACGTCCTGCACGAGGCGATCGATGTGCCGCCGCTGGGTGGAGATGACGACAGCGAACACCAGCGACGACAGGAAGACCGCGAGGATCACGACGAGCAGCAGGACGGCCGGTGGATAGTACACGCCGAGCCACATCGCCGCGACGTCGAGCGTGTGGCGCCAGATCGACAGCGCGAGCAGCCCGACGGCCCCGACGAGCCATACGAACGCGTACTCTTCGCGAAGCCGGCCGCGGCGCACCAGATCGATCACCACGGCGAGCAGGGCCGCGCTGACGCCGATGGCGGCGATCTGCACGATGTCAGTCATCGGTGAGCCCTGGCGCCGGGCGGCGCAGCGGAACGACGACGATCGCGAGCAGCGTCCTGGCGAAGGCGACCGCGGCGCGCCCGGGCGTCAGCGTCGTCGACCCGGCCCGGCGGGCACGCGCGACGATCGCCAGCTCCCGGACGTGCAGTCCATGCCGATGCAGCAGCAGCCGCAGTTCCGGTTCGGGGTAGCCGTCGGGGTGCTCCAACCCCAGAAGTCGAACCGCACGCAGTCCGAACACCCAGAGGCCCGACGTGGGATCGGTGACGCGGCGTCCGGTCACAACGGACAGACAGAGCGCGAGGGCGCGCTGGCTGAGCCGCGGCATCGGGCGCCGGCGGCCGCTCGCCCTGACGTAGCGCGAGCCGTGCGCCGCGTCCGCGCGCCCGGCACCGACGGTGGCCGCGAGACGCCGGAGATCGCGCGCGCGATGCTGGCCGTCGCCGTCGATGCGGGCGACGACCTCGTAGCCGTGCCGGCCTGCGTAACGCATTCCGGCACGAAGAGCGCCGCCGACCCCGAGCCGCTGCGGCAGGCTGAGCCATCCGACGCCGAGCGTCGGCAGCACGCGGCCGGTCGCATCGGTGGACGCGTCGTCGATGACGAGGATATCGGCCGACGGGCATTCGTGCCGGAGGTCGGCGACGACCGCCGGCAGGCTGTCGGCTTCGTTGTGCGCGGGGATCAGGACGAGCATCGCGCGATCCGCCGGCCACACGCTGTCGACGCGCGGCGTCGACCGGCTGCGTGTGCGCGGCATGCTGTCGGACGGCCGCCCGCGCTCTCCGGCGATGCGGCGCATCGACCATCGCACGATGGCCACGGCCCACACGGCGTCGCGCAACAGGTGAGCGGCGCCGAAGGCCAGCGAGGCGGCGTCCCGGGCGCGCCGCCACGATCGCACGCCAGCCACGCTGCGCTCGGCGGCCAGGACGCCGGCAAGCGCCAGCGACGCCGCCAGCATCGGGCCGGCAACGCTCCAGGCCTTCGCCGCTGCGGCCGCCGTCGCGCCGATCGCGAGCGCGAAGACCAGCAGCATCACCGGCGCGTGCAGGATCATCAGCGTTCCCGACACGGCATCGCCGCGGACCCGGCGCGGATGCCGCCGCACCAGATCGAGCCGTCCGTACCCGACGCCGTACTGCTGCGCACAGTAGCCGGCGAGTGAATCCCGCCAGTAGTGATCGGCGTGCGCATCCGGGCAGAAGACGAGGCGGTATCCCGCCGCACGCAGGCGATAGCTGACGTCGTTGTCGTACCCGTACCCGAGCGTCTCGTCGAACAGCCCGATCTGGTGCAGCGCCGACGCGCGATAGACGGCGTTGCCCGTGCACACATGGTCGGTGCCGCCGTCGCGCAGCGCGTCGTATCGAAGTTCGAGATCGCGCCCCATGACGCGCGCCCAGAAGCCGGCGCTGCGGGGCACGACGTACCGTCCCTGCGCCGCGGCGACGGCCGGATCGTCGAGCGCCTCGAGGAGCGGCGCCAGCCATCCGCGACGCACGATGACGTCCTGATCGACTTGAGCGACGAACGGAAAGCGCGCCTCGCGAAGGCCGGCGTTCAGCGCGGCGGCGGCGCCGCGCCGCGGGCCGCCGACGATCCTGACGTCGCTCCAGCGCTCCACCGCGACGCGCTCCACGGCGCCATCCCCGCTCCCATCGTCGACGACGAGCACCTCGTGAGGACGTCCGGCCGTTTCGCGACGGATAGCCGCGATCGCGCGCCGAAGGCGATGGCCGCCGTCGAGCACCGGCATCACGACGCTGACGCCGGTCATGAGGCCGAACGCGGACCGGCGAGCAGGTCGCGGTACATCTGTTCGATCTCCGCGCAGACGACGTCGGCGGCGAAACGTGCGCGCGCGCGGCCGCCCGCGGCGCGCGCCCGATCCGACCACAGCGCCGGCGCCGAGAGAATCGACCCGATCGCGCCCGCCAGCGTTTCCGGGTCGTCCCACGGCACGACGTGCCCGCCTCCGATCGAACCGATGATTTCGCCGCAGCCGCTGTCGCTGCAGACGATCACCGGCCGGCCGCACAGCAGCGCCTCGAGCGGCACCAGCCCGAACACTTCGTCGCGCGACGGGTAGACGACGACGTCGGCGGCGGCGAGGGCGTCGAGCCGATCGCGGCCGCGCAGCAGGCCGACGCGGAGCACGCGGTCGTGCACGTGCAGCTCCAGTGCGAGCCGTCCGACGGCCTCTCCGGTGCCCATGTCGTTGCCGGCCACGACTAGGCGCGGGCGGGGGCCGGGCAGCCGCGCGAGCGCGCGCACGAGCACGTCGACCCCCTTGCGCGGCGTCAGCTTGCCGAGGAACATCACCACCTGCTCGCCGGCGAGGCCGTGCGCGGCCCGAAACGCCCTGCCGTCGGGAGGCGGCTCGAACTCCGTCTCGTCGATCGGGTTGGGAATGATGCGGATGCTCGAGGCGGGGAAGCGCAGGGACTCGATCTGCCGTTGTTCCGCCAGCGTGACCCCCAGGATGCGCGCGGCGCCCGGGAGCACGCGGCGGCCGAGCGTCGCGTCGAACAGCAGCTTGGCCAGCCGCCGGCGCTCGAGCCGCGGCGCGGTGCCGTTCGGCGAGACGACGTAGGGCACGTGGGCGCGGCGCAGGGCCCCGGCGGCGATCGCCCCCGGCAGATGGTGGCACCCGTGCAGGTGCGCCACGTCGAAGCCGCGGGCGGCGGTGCCCAGGAAGCGCGCGAGCCCGACAGGCGTGAAGAACTGCCAGTCGTAGGCGAGCCGGTTCGAGAGATTACGAAAAACGCGGACGCTCACACCTTCGTGATCGGCCACGCGCGGACCGCGCGTGCGCGCATGGGCTTCCGCGGCATCCGTCGTGCAGACCGTGACCGCATGCCCGCGACGGGCGAGGCCGCGCGTCATGGCCGCGGCCAGCCGCGGGATGCCGCCATAGGCCCAGGCATCCTCGTAGTACGGCACCACGTGGAGAAGTCGGAGCATCGTCATGAGGCGGGGTCGCGTGCCGTATAGTATCAGGCATCCCATGCTTCCCCTTCCATCCGCGCGAGCGGATCGGCGGTTCGGCCATTGGCCCGACCTGATCTGGACGCTCGTGCGCACCGACTTCAAGACGCGCTACCACGGCACCGCCGGCGGGTTCGTCTGGGCGCTGCTCAAGCCGCTCTCGATGTTCGTGGTGCTGCTGGCCGTCTTCTCGTACGTGTTCCCGAGCGACGCGCAGTACAAGCTGGATCTGATCATCGGGCTGTTCCTGTACGAATTTTTCCAGGAGGCGACCAAGACCGGGCTGCTCTCGCTGCGCGCGAAGGGCTACCTGCTGACGAAGGCGCGCTTCCCGTCGTGGGTCGTCGTGGTGACGTCGGCGTCGAACGCGGTGATCACGCTGGCGCTCTTTTCCGTCGTGCTCGTGGCGTTTCTCGACGTCACCGGCCGCGCGCCGTCGCCGGCGGCGATCGCGCTGTACGTCTGGTATCAGGTGCACTTCTTTGCCATCGTGACGGGCTTCTCGCTGGCGGCGAGCGTGCTGTTCATGCGGTTTCGCGACCTGAACCAGGTGTGGGAGGTGATCACGCAGGCGGGCTTCTTCGTGGCCCCCATCGTGTATCCGATTGGCGTGATTCCCGAGCGCCTCCACGTCCTGCTGTACATCTGGCCGCCGACACCCATCCTGATCTTTTCGCGCAGCGTGCTGGTGGACGGGCGTCCGCCGTCGATCCTCGCGCACGTGCTGCTGACGGCCGAGACCGCCGTGATCCTGGGGATCGGGGCGCTCGTCTACCGCCGGCGTGCCGTTCGCGTCGCGGAGGAACTGTGAGCCCGCGCACCGTCATCGACGCCCGGGGCGTGTCGAAGTCGTTCGCCATCCCGTCGGTGCGGCGCGAGACGGTCCGCGAGCATGCGCTCGATCTCTTCCGGGCGCGGCCGCGCGACCAGTTGCGCGTCCTCGAGTCGGTCAGTTTCGCGCTGCGGCGCGGCGAGAGCCTCGGGCTGATGGGGCGCAACGGCTCCGGGAAGAGCACGCTCATGAAGATCGTCGCCGGCATCTATGCGGCTGACGCCGGCGAGGTGATCGCGCACGCCCCCGTTACGCCGATCCTCGAGCTGGGCGTGGGATGGAATCCGGACCTCGACGCGATCGACAACATCGAGCTGCTCGGGACCGTGATGGGGTTGTCGCTGCGGGATCTCAGGCGGGCGACCGGCGACATCCTCGAGTTCGCCGGCCTCGAACGGTTCGCGCGCCTCGAACTGCGGCACTATTCGAGCGGCATGGCCGCGCGCCTGGCGTACGCCGTGGCGTTCCGCGCTGTCCGCGACGTCCTCGTTCTCGACGAGATTTTCGCGGTCGGGGACGCCGCCTTCAAGGAGCGCTGCCAGGACCGCTACCGCGCCCTGCACGCGGCGGGCCACGCCATGCTGCTCGTCAGCCATGAGCCGAAGACCATCGCCACCTACTGCGATCGGGCGCTGCTGCTCGAAGGGGGCCGCATCCTGATGGACGGCCCCGCCGCCGCGGTCGCCAATGCCTACGTGTCGCTCCTGACCGGCGCCGAGCTCTCCGTCGGCACGGTGGCCTGAGAGGTCGCGATGCCGCGCGTCTCGGTCCTCGTCCCCTGCTTCAACCATGGGGAGTTCATCGACGAGGCGATCGACAGCGTCCTCGCCCAGACCTGTCAGGACTTCGAGATCGTCATCGTCGACGACGGGTCGACGGGGGACACGCGCGAGAAGCTGGCGACGTACGCGCACCCCCGCGCGCGCGTGATCCGGACGGAGAACCGGGGATTGCCCGCGGCGCGGAACACCGCCGCGCGCGCCGGCGCCGGCGAGCTGCTGTGCGCGCTCGATGCGGACGATCGCCTGGCGCCGACCTGGCTCGAGCGGGCGCTCGGCGTGCTCGACGCCTCGCCCGAGGTCGCCTTCGTGTCGCACTGGTTCGAGACGTTCGGCGACGAGCACTGGACGTGGACCCCTACGCGCTGCGATCTGCCGGCGCTGCTCGCGCGCAATACGATCAACGGCGCCGCCCTCGTGCGGCGCGTGGCGTTCGAGGCGGTCGGCGGCTACGACGAGCGGATGCGGAACGGCTGCGAAGACTGGGACTTCTGGCTGCGGCTCGTCGAGCACGGCTTTTCGGGGGCGATTGTCCCCGAAGTGCTCTTCCAGTACAGGCGGCGCGAAGCGTCGATGAGCCGATCGATGACCTCGGGCGCGACGTATCGCGCGCCGCTCGCCGCGCTCGTCGCCGCGCACGAGGGGAGCTATCGCGCGCATGCGGTCGAGGTTCTCGCGCTCAAAGAGCAGGAGTCGCTCGGACTGTTGCGGGAAGTGCACGGCCTCGAGCGCGACCACCTGACGGGCACGCTCCCGGCGCTGGCCCGCGCGCGCGAGGAGCTGGCCGCGCTCGACGCCGTCGTCGATCGTGCGCGCGCGAAAATCGCCGACGCGGAGGAACTGACGAGACTCCGCTGGAAAGCAGGGGAGCTCGAGCGCGAAGTGGGCGAGCTGCGGCGCTCGTGGAGCTGGCGCGCGATGGCCCCCGCGCGCGCCGTGTACGGATGGCTGCGCAGGAGACGGCCATGGTGAGCATGACGACCTGCGGCGTGGTGGTGTACGGTCGAGGCGTCGAGCTGGCCCTCAGCGCCGACGCCGCCGTGCGCGCCGGGGCGGACGAGATCCTGCTGGCCGGCGATCCGTCCGATCCGATCTTCGAGGCCGCCGTGCGGCGCCTGCGCGCGGTCGCCGTCGCGGCCTCGAGCGCCGGGTGCGCGGACGCCTTCAACGCCGCCCGCGCGCGCGCCACTTCGGATCTGCTCCTGTTCCTCGAGGCCGGCGACGAGCTGGCGCCGGACGCCTGCGCCCGCGCCGTCGCGGCGTTCGAGGCGAGGCCCGAGCTGGTCGCGTTCTGCGGCCCGATCCTGATCGAAAGCGACGACGGGCTGCACTCGGCCCAGTGGACGCCGCGCGCCGAATCGGTCCTCGAAGTGCTCGCGGATCCGCGAGCCGTACCGCCCCTGTTCGCGTGTCGCCTCGGCAGCCGGTCAGGCGAACTCGATCCCGGCCTGCCCGGGCTCGAGATCCCGGACCTGTGGGTACGGCTGCTGGCGGCGGGCGCGGCAATCGGCTGCAGTCCCGGGCCGCTGGCGCGGCGACGGGCGCTCGCGCCGAGCCGATGGGCGGGGCGGATCGATTCGCCGGCGTACGCGGCCGTCTTCGACCGGTTCATCCGGAAGCACGAGCGGCTCGTCGCGGACCACATGCAGGGGCTGCTGATCGAGCGCGAGATCGGCTTTGCCCGGCTCCGCGACGAACACGCCGCGTTGCTGCGGCGCCGCGACGCCGCGCTCGCCGAGCTCGCTGCCCTGCGGGCGAAGGCGGCGCATCACCGCGCGTTCCTCGCGCATCACGCGATGGACGAACTCGACTGGGGCGACCTGCGCCGTCCGGATCCCGTCAGCCGCGATTGGGGGTACGCTCGCGGCGGCCCTGTCGATCGTCCGTACATCGATGCCTTCGTGCGGGCGCACGCGAGCGATATCCGGGGCCGCGTGCTCGAGGTGCAGGAAGGGGAGCTGACGGCGCGGTACGGAGGGGAGCGCGTTTCCCGCCGCGACGTCCTCGACCTCGACGCCGCCAATCCGCTGGCGACGGTCGTCGCCGATCTTCGCTGCGCGCCTTCGATCGCCGGCGAATCGTACGACGCCGTGATCCTCACGCAGACCGCTCACGTCATCGACGACGTCGAGGCGGTGCTGCGCGAGTGCCACCGCGCGCTCGCGCCCGGCGGCGTCCTGCTGGCGACGTTCCCGTGCGCCAGCCGCGTCTGCCTGGAGTACGGGCCGCACGGGGACTTCTGGCGCGTCACCCCGGCCGGCGCCGCCACGCTGGTCCGGCGCGTTTTCGGCCCCGACGTCGAGGTACAGGCCTTCGGCAACGTGCTCGCGCAGGTCGCGTTTCTGCACGGCCTCGGCGCGACAGAGCTGTCGCAGGCGGAAATGGCCGCCGGCGATCCGTACAATCCCATGCTCGTCGGCGTCCGGGCGCGCCGGCGCGCGGCGCGATCGCGGAAGCTTCGCCGCCGGCGCGGCGTGGTGCTGCTGTACCATCGCATCGACGACGCCGCGATCGACGAACTCGACCTGAACGTTCCGCCCGATCTGTTCGCCGCGCATCTGGACGCGCTGCGGCGCGAGTGCGATCCGATCCCGCTGCACGACCTGCTGACCCGTATGCCCGAAGATCTGCCGGAGCGGGCCGTCGCCGTCACGTTCGACGACGGCTATCTCGATCACCTGCGAACCGCCGCGCCGCGGCTCGTCTCGCGCGATGTGCCGGCCACGTTTTTTCTGACGTCGGCGGGACTGGCCGGCGGCCACGAGTACTGGTGGGATACGCTCGAGCGGGTGCTGATCGCAGACGCCCAGGCGGCGGCGCCGCTGACGCACGCCGGCCGGAGCTGGCCCGTGGACACGCTCGAGCAGCGCCGCGCGCTGTTGCGGCACCTGCACGAGTGCTGCGTGAATGCGGCCGCGGCCGAACGCGAACGGCTCGTCTCCCTGGTGCGCGCGTGGGCCGGGGACGCCGGCACCGCAGCCCGCCGATCGTTGACGCGCGAGGAGGCGCGTGAGCTCTCGGCGATGCCGGGCGTCGCCATCGGCGCCCATACCGTGAATCATCTGCTGCTGCCGCGCCTCGCGCCGGCTGCACGACAGACGGAACTGCGGGAGGCGCGGCAGGCGATCGAACAGGCGATCGGCCGCGCCGTGGACATGTGCGCCTACCCGTATGGCGGTGTCGATGCCGCCGCCGCGAACACGCTGCGGGCATCGTTCGCGTACGGGGTCGACTGCGAACCGGCGGCGGTGCCGGTCTCCTTCGATGCTGCGCGCGTGCCCCGGATCGAGGTCCGGCGGTGCACGCCGGATGACCTCACCGCACGCGTGGCGCAGTTGATCGAGGCGGCCGCCGAGGCGCGGCCGGCGATTCAGTTCCTGCCGTGAGATCCGCGATCGCCCCCGGCCACCGGGACGCCACGCGCCGCAAGGCGGCATGACGGCGCGTGAGGCCTTCGCGCGCCACGATCGCGCGAAACGCCGAAGCGACGTGCTCTCGCCACCAGGGATCCTGGCTGGATGAGGGCGCGGCGTACGCCGCCGCGAGCGGTTCGAGACACGTGGCGTCCCCAAGGCCGGCGAGCGCGGCGAGGAACGACACGGGCAGCCGCTCCGTGCCGGCGAGGCTGTCGCGAAGGTCGTACAGCGCCAGACGGCTCCCGCGTCCCGCGAGCGCCTGGTGCGCGGCGCCCCGCACCGCGCGCCACTCGGACCGGGCGGTCTCGTCCCCCAGGTCCGCTTCGTGCGTGCGGATCGCGTCGATGACGTGTTGCAGTGCCGTCAGCGCGGCCGTCGTGGCGTGCGCGGCCAGCGCCTGACGCAGGTCTTCTGCCGTTGGAGGGAGTCGGCCGGCCACGGCATCCGTCCAGATGCGGTCGGGCGGCTGGGGCGCCGCGCCTGTCGCCGCCGCGCGCACCGCCGGGTCCGGATCGTCGCTCAGCGTGCCGCGTACGGCGTCGAGCGTGCCGGCCGGGAGATCCTGCAGCGCCTGAAACGCCGCCACGCGCTGATCCGCGGCACGCGTCCGGTCCAGCGTCGCGGCGACCAGCGCCTCGAAGGCGTCGCGCGCAGAGTCGCGCTCGTCCGTTGTGAGGAACGCGCGGAGCAGGGCGACGGCGGCAAAGACCGTCGCGGCGCTCGGATCCGCGAGCGCCGCGCGCGCGAGCGGCACGGCTCGCGGGTCGGCCAGCGCTTCGAGCGTCTGCAGCATGGCGGCGCGCGTGCGCGCCGAGACCTCCTGCGGAAACTCGCGCAACAGGTGCTCGGCGGCCCGGGGCCCGATCACGGCGAGCCGCGCGACCGCCCCTTCTCGCCGGACCGGATCGGCCGCGCCGAGCGCCTGAATCAGCTCACGGATGGCGGCGGCCGACGATGCCTTGATGACCACAGGAAAGCTTCCAGCTACCAGCCGCCAGCGTCCAGCTCGTAAGGAAGAAGGGCTTCCTTGCAAAGCTGGCAGCTGGAAGCTGGCAGCTGGTGGCCGCCTATTGCGTGATGCGCACCACGAGGGCCGCGCGCCGGTTCAGGCGGCGCGTCTCTTCGCGGCTGTTGTCGTACTTCGGCCGCTCCTCGCCGTAGCTCACCGTGCGCAGCCGGTCGGTGCCGATCCCGCGGCTCACCAGG
>DASUKS010000241.1:0-11332 GCA_036278595.1 Dehalococcoidia bacterium | reverse complement strand
GCGAGCGCGTCGCGCTCATCTGCTACTTCGTCATCTTCCCGCGCCACCGGAAGGCGCTGAACGCCAACCTCGCCCACGTCCTGCGCAGCAACGACAAGCGGTACGTGGATGCGGTCGCGCGGCGCGCCTTCCGCAACTTCGGGAAGTTCGTCGTCGACTTCATCCACTACCCGGTGTTGACACGCGACGAGGTGCACCGCCGCGTCCGATTCGACCAGTGGGATGAGCTCAACGCGCTGCGTGACTCGCACGAGGGCATCGTCATCGCGACGATGCACTTCGGCAGTTGGGATCTGGGCGCGGCCGCACTCGCCGCGTACGACTTCCGCGTGAACGCGATCGCCGAGACCTTCCACTACCCGCCGATGAACGACCTCGTGCAGGGTTCCCGCATGAAGCTCGGCATGAAGGTCATCGGCCGCGAGCACGTCGGCGCCGGTGTCTTCCGCGCGCTTCGCCGGGGCGAGATGCTGGCGATGCTGATCGACGTGCCCGAGAAGGAGTTCGGGATCTACGTCGACTTCTTCGGGGCCCCCGCGTTCGTGTCGTCGGCGCCCGCCCGTGTCGCGCTCCGCACGAAGTCCTGGGTGATGCCGGCCATTGTCATCCGCGGGCCCGAGGACGACACGATCATCCGCCCGATCATTGACACGAGCCTGCGCGACTTCGCGCCCACCGGCGACGAGGACGCCGACGTGCGCGAGCTGACGCGCCTCACGCTGCGTGCGCTCGAATCGAAGGTGCGCGAACACGCCGACCAGTGGTTCATCTTCCGGCGCATGTGGGGGCAGCCGGGCGCCCGCCTCCCCGTGCGCGGCGGCGAGCTGGCAGAGGGCGTGTAGGCGTTGCGCTTCGTCCCGCGTCCCGGCAAGTGGAAGTTCTACACCATGTGGTTCGTGGTCAACACGATCGGCCGCATGCCGCTCGGCTGGCGCTACGGCATCGCGCGCGTCGTTGCCGACCGCGTGTACGACTGGCGCCCGAGCATCCGCGAAGCCACGCGGAGCAACATGCGCCATGTGCTCGGGCCGGACGCGTCCGAGGAGGAGGTCGACCGCCTCGCGCGGGCGTGCGCGCGCAACACCGGCCGCTACTACGCCGATGTCGTCGGCATGCACCGCATCGATGTCTACCGCTTCCTGGAGAACGAGCTGAAGCTCACCGGCGTCGAGTACGTCCGCGAGGCGATGGCGTCCGGGCACGGCGTCGTGATCGCATCGGCGCACTATGCCAACCCGGAGTTCGCCGTGCAGGGCCTCGCCGCCGCCGGCGTGAAGCTCTTCGCGCTCGTCGAACCTCTCGACCCGCCCGAGCTCGGCCGGCTGATGCGCAGCCTGCGTGCCGTGCACGGCCATGAGTACGAAGAGGTGAGTTTCGCCGGCGTCAAGAAGGCCATCGCCTGGCTGCGCGCCGGCGGCGTCACCGCGATCCTCATCGACCGCGACATCCAGAAGCGGGGGATCGAGCTCGACCTCTGCGGCTACCCGGCGAAGTTCCCGACCGGCGCCGTCGACCTGGCGATGCGCACCGGCGCCGTCGTCATCCCCGGCTGGGTGAAGCGCGTCGCGAAGTTCCGCGTCGAGGCCAACATCGGCCCGCCGATGCCGCTCGTCCTCACGGGCGACGCCGACCGCGACCTGCGCGAGAACACCCAGCGGCTGCTGAAGATCTTCGAGCAGCACCTCAAGGAGGATCCCGGCCAGTGGAGCGTCCTCGACCGCATCTGGCCGGATGACGTCGCACCCGTGCCCCCGGCACCATCGGTCGAGGAAGAGGCGATTCGGTAGCCCGGTCCCCACGCCCCCGTTTGCCGCTCCGGTATGCTCAAACGTCGGGCAGGCAGCGTAAGGAAGGCCGGCGTTGGGCAAGGCGGACGTCCATATCCACACACGCTACGGCGACGGCATGGCCACCGTCGCCGAGGTGCTCGACTACGTCGAGCGTGCGACCGACCTCGATGTCATCGCCGTCACCGAGCACGACACACTGCGCGCCGCCGACCATGCGCGCGACCTGCACGCGCGGGGGAGCTACCGCTTCGACCTCATCTGCGGCATGGAGGTGACCACGCTCGACGGTCACCTGCTGGCGCTCGACATCGAGCAGCCCGTCCCCAGCTTCCGCCGCATCGAGGAGACGCTCGCCGCGATCCACGCGCAGGGCGGTATCGCCATCGCGCCGCATCCGCTGTCGTGGCTCACCCGCAGCGTCACGCCGAAGGTCTTCGAGCGCGTCGCCGCGGCCCACGACGACGCCGTCCGCTTCGATGCGATCGAGGAGTACAACGGCAGCCCGGCCGGCCGCGTGACGTCGCGCAAGGTCCACGCGCTCAACGACGCGCGCCTCCACCTCGCCGCTATGGGATGCAGCGACGCGCACTTCCTCCAGTCGATCGGCTGCGCGTCCACCACGTTCGAGGGCCGCACGGCCGATGACCTGCGCGCCGCCATCGCCGCACGGACGACAGCGGCCACCCGCGGGCGCCTGCCGCATCTGTCCGAGTTCGGCTACCGGAACATCGCGCTGCAGCAGTGGCGGGGGATGATGGCGACGCCGCGGAACATGGGCTGGGTGCCAACGATCCGCAGCTTCTTCACCAGCCGCTTCGGCGCGCGCGAGGACAAGAGCGGGAGCGGCGCCGCGTGAAGATCGCGCTCGTCTCGCCGTACGACTGGGGCGTCTCCGGAGGCGTCAACAACCACATCTACCACCTCGCCGAGCAGTTCGTCTCGCTCGGCCACGAGCCGCACATCATCGCGCCGGGCTCCCAGCCCGCGCAGGTCGGCATCTGCCCGATCACGATCATCGGCCGGCCGATCCCCCTGCGCGTCAGCGGCTCCGTCGCGCGCATCACGCTGTCGCTGCGGACCGCGGGGCGCATCCGGCGCCTCCTCGAGCAGGAAGACTTCGACATCGTCCACGTGCACGAGCCGTTCATGCCGCAGCTCCCGATCAACTTCCTCCGCTACTCGACGACGGTCAACGTCGGCACGTGGCACGCCGCGCGCGACTCGAACTTCATCTATCTCTACGGCCGCCGGCTGATCAAACGCTGGGTCGGCAAGCTCGACGGCAAGATTGCGGTGTCGCAGGCCGCCGTCCGGCACGTCGAGCAGTACTTCCCCGGCTACTACAACATCATCCCCAACGGCGTAGACGTCGACCACTTCTCGCGCGACGTAGAGCCGCTGCCGGAGTTCTGCGACGGCAAGCTCAACGTGCTGTTCGTGGGCCGGCCCGAGAAGCGGAAGGGCCTGAAGTACCTGCTCCGCGCCTTCGTCGGCGTCCAGCGCGAGATCCCGGACAGCCGCCTCATCGTCGTCGGCGCCGGGAAGTTCACGCGCTACGAGCGCGCAGTGCGTTCTGCGCACCTGCGCGACGTCGTGTTCCGCAGCAACGTGCCCTTCGACGAGCTGCCCCGCTACCACCACAGCGCGCACGTCTTCTGCGCGCCCAACACCGGCTTCGAGAGTCAGGGCATCGTGCTCCTCGAAGCCATGGCCGCCGGCTGCCCCGTCGTTGGCTCGAACATCGATGGCTTCGCCGGCGTCATGACGCACGGTGTCGAAGGCCTGCTCGTCCAGCCCGAGGATGCCCCGGCGCTCGCCGAAGCGCTGCTGTCGCTCCTGCGCGACCCCGACCGCCGCGAAGCGATGGCCACGCATGGCCGCGCGCGCGCGCAGGACTTCCGATGGGACCGCGTGAGCCAGCGCGTGCTCTCGTACTACGAGCGCCTGATCTACGAGCGCCACCTCATCGACCAGGGCCGCGCCGCCGAGATCGAGCGTGACCACGCGCTGGAGGCATGACGGGCTTCTACTCGTCGCAGATCGGCGCCCAGCCCAGGCCGTGCGCGACTGCCAGCAGCCACAGCGCGAGCGCCACGAACAGCCGCAGGCCGCGGTCGAAGCCCGGCAGGCTGAACCACAGCAGCACCGAAAGGGCGGCGTACGAGATCGGCGCGAGCGCGGCCGTGCGGCCAGCTCGAAGCCAGCCATCGTCGCGCGTTGCCGCCGCCGCAAGCACCTGAACCGCCGATGTAAGCAGCCACACGGTCGATACCGTGAACACGATCGACGCGAGCACGAGGATCGCCGCTCCCCCCGTTGCCCGGCCGCGGCAGTCGTTGGAGCGATCGGCCAGGTAGATTGCGAAGAGGCAGGCGCCGGAGCACGCCGCGAGTAGAACCAACCGCCGGGTGGTCGATTCGATATCGGGCCCGGTCCGAACGTCGCTCATGAGCGCATTCTAAGGCCGCTCGGTATCGCCTGGGAACAGGCTTCGGTAGGCTGTCGCGGCATGCGCACGCGCCCCATCGTCACCCTCTTCGTCGCCCTCACCTGCGGCACGCTGCTCGCCGCGTGCGGCGGCGGTTCGTCGTCGACTCCCACGGACACGCCGGCTGCCGGATCGACTGCGTCCGTCAGCGCAACCGCCGGCGCCGAATCAACGCCCGCCTCGTCGCCGACCGCCAGCGACATCACGCCGGTCGCGCCCGGCGACTCCGTATCGGTCACCGGCATCGTCGGCACGGTGACGACGGATCCGCCGGCGATCGAGATCACGCGCCTGTCCGGCGCGGACGTTACGCGCATCCAGGTGCAGGACGCGACCGTCATACGGAGCGCCACCGGCTCGCGCATCGACCTCTCGACCGTCCGCAGCTCCGACCGCATCATCGCCGACGGCCACATCAACGACCGCGGCGACGCCCTCATCGCCGACGACATCGCCGTCTCGGCCGTCGTCCCCGGCGCCCAGCCCGGCGGATAGACCCGCGTCGGCCCACGCGTCACACTCCCGCTTAAGGTAACCGCCAGCAACATAGCGCCGACCTTCGGTCGGCTCCTCTGTGCCATCTGTGTCACTGCCGTGCAAATAGCTTCGGGGCGTGAGAGCGCGCTCACGAAGAACGTCCGCCGATTGCAGCTCCCCTTCCCTAAAGGGAAGGGGCCGGGGGTTAGGTAGTTCGGCCACGCCCGCAATTTTCATCACCCACGGTTCCGCTTTCACGGCATGGCTATCTGTGGTTCAAGAACTCTGCACCCGCGAACCGCCGCCCGCGAGTCACACTCTCGCCTAAGGTCACCCCAGGCAATGAAGCCGCCGATCTTCGGTTGCCTCCCTCTGTGCCATCTGTGCCATCTGTGGTTCAAGAAGTCCGCACCCGCGATCGGTTTGACGATGAGACTTCGTATCAGTATTGTTGCAGTGAGACGAAGTCTCAGGACCGAACCAGGAGCTCTCCCGTGGTATCCGACGTTGACCTCGTCGTCGAGCGCCTCGAGCTGCGCGGGCATCGCGTGACCGAGAGCCGCCGCCGCGTGCTCGACGCCGTCCTCGCGCAGCCCGCGCACTTCACCGTGGACGATGTCCTCCGCTCGACGCGCAAGGTCGGCCGTGCGACGGTCTTCCGCACGATCCGCCTGCTGCTCGACCTCAACGTGCTCTGCCGTGTGCTGCTCGACGACGGCACGCTGCACTATCGCGTCAGCACGCGCGGGCATCACCACCACCTGGTCTGCCGTGAGTGCGGCCGTGTCGAGGACTTCACGCAGTGCGACATCCCGGCGCTCACACGCCAGCTCGCGAACGCGACGGACTACGAGATCGAAGGCCATTGGCTCGAGGTCTACGGCCGCTGTCGCGCGTGTCAGGCCGCCGGACGCGAAGCCGCGACGGTCGGCGCCGGGCACCGTCGTGCGTGAGCCGGCGAGCGCGGCCGCTCCGTCCGCAGCGCCCGATGCGCTGCACGAGAGCTGCCTCGTGCTCGATGATGTCACGATCGCCTACGGCCGGCGCGTCATCCTCAGCCACGTCGACGCCGACATCCCGCGCTCGCAGGTCGTGAGCATCGTCGGACCGAACGGCAGCGGTAAGAGCACGCTGCTGAAGGCGATCGCCGGCCTCGTGCCGCTCGCCGGCGGGCGCATCCGCCTGTTCGGAGAGCCGATCGGCCGCATGCGACGGCACGTCGCGTACGTCCCCCAGCGCGAAGACGTGGACTGGAGCTTCCCCGTGTCGGTGCACGACGTCGTCGCGATGGGACGCTACCCCCGCCGCGGCTGGCTTCGGCCCGCGACCGCCGAAGACCGCGACCTCATCGCCCACGCGCTGCACGAACTGGGGATCGAAGACCTCGCGGGCAAGCAGATCGGCGAGCTTTCGGGCGGCCAGCAGCGGCGCGCGTTCATCGCGCGGGCGCTCGCGCAGCAGCCGGATGTCATCCTGCTGGATGAGCCGATGACCGGCATCGACGAGAAAACCCACGACCGGATCATCGAGCTGTTCGACGAGTGGCGCGCCGAAGGCAAAGTCGTGCTGCAGGCCACGCACACGCACGTCCACGGCGGATCGATCATCGTGCTGCGGCGGCGCGGCGAGCAGGCATCGACCGAGCACGCGGGCGGCGTCGCGCATCTCGCGGAAGAGGGAGGCGAACATCATCACGGCCATCACTGACCCGCTGCGCGACCCGGCGTTCGTGCGCGCGCTCATCGACGTCGTCGTCGTGGCGATCGTCGCCGGCGTCATCGGCACGTTCATTGTCCTGCGCGGCACCGGCTTCCTCGGCGATGCGCTCGCGCACGCCATCTTCCCGGGCGTCGTCATCGCGTTCCTCATCGGCGCCAACCTGCTGCTCGGCGCGCTGATCGCCGGCCTCGGCACGGCGGCGATCATGGCCGCGCTCACCGCGAACCAGCGCGTGCGCGACAACACCGCGATCGGCGTCATCTTCACGGCCGCGTTCGCGCTCGGCGTCGTCATCCTCAGCCGCCACAACATCGAAGGCGGCAACCTGGAAGAGATCCTCTTCGGCGACCCGCTCGGCGCGAGCTGGCCGGATGTCGCGCTGACGATCGGCCTCGGCGTCGCCGTGCTCGCGACGATCGCGCTGGTCTGGCGGCTCTTCGTGATGGCCTCGTTCGATCCGAACGGCGCGCGGGCGATGGGCCTGCCGGTGCTCGCGCTCGACCTGCTGCTGCTCGCGCTCACGGCGCTGACCGTCGTCGTCGCGTTCAAGGCCGTCGGCGACATCCTCGTGATCTCGCTGCTGATCACGCCCGCCGCGACCGCGCGCCTGCTCACGGACCGCCTGCGCTCGATGGCGCTTCTGGCCGCCGGGTTCGGTGCCGCGGAGGGCATCGCGGGCGTCTACGTGGGCTACCACGCCGGCGTCTCGGCGGGCGGCACGATCGTGCTGATCTCCACGGCTACCTTCTTTGGAGCGTGGCTTCTCGCGCCCCGGCATGGCATCCTTACTGCGGGCTTCGCGCGACGCAGTCGTGCGCTCTTGGCGGCGCGCCCCGAGGCGGAAGCGGAAGTCATCCTCGCTTCGCCGGAGATCCGCGCCCCGCACCGTGCATGACCCCTTCGACACGCTGGTTCGTGCTCATCGCCACGCTCGCGGCCGTGCTGCTGTGCGCCTGCGGCTCGAGCGCCCGCGCCAGGCAGCAGGTCCTGATCGAGCCGATCGAGACGGCGACCCCGCAGTCGCTCACCGCGGCCGTCGCGGCCACACCGCGAGCGGCGGCCACCGAGGCCACAGGCGGCAAGCCCGCCGCCCCGCCGACGCCGGTCGACGCGCAGCACCCCGAGCCGACCGCCGTGCCCGCAACAGCGACGGCGGTCGCCGATGAGCGGCCGACCGAGGGCAAGTGGATCGAGGTTGACGTAACGAAGTACGTCGTGCGGCTGATGGATGGCGACTCAGTGGTGCAGACGATCACGCCGGTCGCCGTCGGCGCGCAGGTCGACACCGGCGCCTACGAGTCGACGCAGACCGGCCTCTTCCACGTCTACAACAAGGCGCCCGGCCTGGCGTACGACGCGCCGTACAAGACCTACATCAGCGACTGGGTCGGGTTCGACCCGGACAAAGCCAACGGCTTCCACTCGTTCCTCAAGGACAAGGACGGGAACGTCGTCGACCCCAGCACCGGCCGCGTCTCGAACGGCTGCATCCGCACCGCCGACCCCGCCGCCATCACCGCCTTCGCGACGGTCGGCATGCCCGTCTGGGTCCACGCCTAGGCGCACATCCGCCGGCGGCTGTCATTCTGAACGCAGCGACGGTCATTCTGAACGCAGTGAAGAATCTCTCCGAAGGGTCACAGATCGGGTCCACGCGACGAAGCCGCCGTTGCCAGGACCAACGACCACTGACCAACGACGAACGACGAACGACCAGCTACAGCACCGACTCTGACGCCTCGAACGGGGGGAACGGCGGGAACAGCGACTCGAGCTCACGGCGGATCGGGTCCTCCGGCGGCAGGTACCGGCTGAAGTCGCCGTCCGGCTGCGGCGTCTCGCGCTGCCCCGTGACCTTCACGTCCATGATCTTGTTCTGCAGCATCATCAGGCCAGTCAGCAGCGACTCCGGCCGTGGCGGGCAGCCCGGCACGTAGACGTCCACCGGGACGATAAGGTTCACGCCCGGCAGCACGCTGTAGGCGTTCGCGAACGGCCCGCCCATGATCGCGCAGCCACCCATCGCGATGGACCACTTCGGCTCCGGCATCTGCAGCCAGATGCGGCGGATCGCTGGCGCCATCTTCCACGTGCACGTGCCCGACACGATCATCAGGTCCGACTGCCGTGGTGATGCGCGGAAGATCTCCGCCCCGAACCGGGCGATGTCGTACCGCGGCGTCGCCGTCGCGATCATCTCCATGGCGCAGCACGCGAGGCCGAACATCGTCGGCCAGAGCGACGAGCTGCGCGCCCAGTTCATGATCGTGTCGACGCCGGTCAGTAAGATGTTCTGCTCGACGTCGGTGTCGACGCCCTCGGCCGTGCCGACGCCGGGCTGGCCTACGAGCGGGATCGATTCCTGTACCATCACGATCATTCTGCCGCAGGCGTGCGATTTGGGCAATCTTTCACAAATGCCGGACGGGCTGCCGGCGCGATTCG
The DNA here is from genome assembly GCA_036278595.1 of Dehalococcoidia bacterium. GTDB lineage: Bacteria > Chloroflexota > Dehalococcoidia > DSTF01 > JACRBR01 > JADMII01. The sequence continues at coordinate 2,413 of DASUKS010000241.1, read as the reverse complement.
CCCTCTGATGTTTGATGTCTGATGTGCGGCGCTACCCGCCCGCAGTCGCGCCGCCGCCGCGCGCTTCCAGCCGCGCGATGCATGCGTGGATCTCCTTGATCTCCTCCGCGATCGGCCGGACGTGCTCGACGTCCAGGCGGTCGAGCAGGCGGACGAGCATGTCCTCGTTCTTGAGGTCGAATTTCTCGTCCGTCAGCAGGTCGGTCACCATCTGCTGGAGGCGCGACTGCACCTCGTCGTTGTGCGCTTCGGCGATCGCCTGCTGCCGGTTCTGCGAGATGAGGATGAACGTCGAGAGGAAGATCGCCTCCAGGCTCACCGCCATCGTCAGGAAGTTGAACGGGAACGTGTCGTGCCCGAAGCCCTTCGTGATGATCCACGCGGCGAAGATCACCGCGTGCACGTAGACGAACAGCATCTTCCCGCAGAACGACGTGATGGCGTCCGAGAGCCGCTGCTCCAGGGTCTCGCGCGGCCGCGCAGGCGATGGCGCCGGCTGCTGGACGGGGAGAGTGTCGGTCGTCTGCATGGATAGCTCCTGCGTGCTCGCGGGTACGATTTCTTGCGCGTAATGTACGCCAAGATGCGAACCGTCGTCGCGATTCTTGGAGGACGCGAAGAGAGTGACGAACTCACGCCGTCACCGCCGCCGCGAGACGTCCGACGTTCGACGTCTGATTCCTGAGCCGCGCGTCGCACAGAGTCGTCCCGCACCACGCAGATGCCCACGGAGCCGCCACGACGCACTGGCCGCTAAAACGCGCCCCCGCGCTCCCGGCAATACCCCGGAGCGCGGGGAAGTTTGTGAATTGACCTACAATGGGTCAATTGTTACGATCCCGAAGGACTCGGGCAGTCGCGTTTTGCGCAGGTTTCAGCGCCGCGTCAGGCCGTCCGGGCGGGAGAGGACCGCTTGCCGTTCCAGACTCTGCTCGACAACTATCTGGCCGTGTTCATCGCGGTGATCGTCGGTTTCATCCTCGTCGCTACGGCGCTCATCGCGGCGCGAGTGCTCGCCCCGTACTCCAACGAGAAGGGCAAGCGCATCTCCTACGAATGCGGCATGCTCCCCATCGGCCGCAGCCGCGCCCAGATCCACATCCGCTACTACATCTTCGCGATTCTCTTCCTCATCTTCGACGTCGAAGCCGTATTTCTCTTCCCGTGGGCCGCGACGTTCAGCGCCGCCGGCAAGTCCGCGTTCTGGGAAATGGTGCTGTTCATCGGCGTGCTGGGGGCGGGCCTGGGCTACGCGTGGAAGAAGGGGGTCCTTCAGTGGAACAAGTAACCACGCCGAAGAATACCGTCAACGTACGCGAGGTCTCGACCGCAACCCCCGAGACTGGCGGCAAGACCGTCGAAGGTGCGCCCATCGTCGTACCCGAGCGCGAGCAGACCAGCGTCGAGCGCGAGGCCGAGCGTCTGACGCCGGCTCCGTACGAGCCCGGGGTCGCCTTCTACCGCCAGATTCTCCCGGGCATCATGCAGGTGCCCGCGGACGCGCTGCTCGCCATCTCGCGCAAGTCCTCGCTCTGGCCGATGACCTTCGGCCTCGCCTGCTGCGCCATCGAGATGATCGCCACGTTCATGCCGCGCTACGACCTCGACCGCTTCGGCATCGTGCCGTGGCCGTCGCCGCGCCAGTCCGACGTGATGATCGTGTCCGGCACCGTCACGAAGAAGATGGCGCCTGCGGTGAAGCTGCTCTACGAGCAGATGCCGAACCCCAAGTGGGTGATCGCCATGGGCGCCTGCGCCACCAATGGCGGCCCCTACACGCGGTACGACCGCGTGATGCAGGGCGTCGACAAGATCATCCCCGTGGACGTATACGTGCCCGGCTGCCCGCCGCGACCCGAGGCGCTCCTCGATGGGTTCATCGCGCTCCAGCACAAGATCATGGAGGAGCGCAACAAGTAATGCCTGATCCGGAAGGGCAGCAGCCCGAGAAGCCCGCGGCGAACGGCGCCTCACACGAGCCGCCGCCCGCGCCCGAAGAGGCCGCGGCCGAGAAGGCGCAGGACGCCGGCAAGTCGACCGCCGACGGCACACCTTCGCCGCCGGTCGATCTGGGTCCGCGCACGGGCGGCGATCAGCAGACCCCGCCGGCCGCCGGGACGTCCGCCGCCGCTGCGGCGACGAAAGCGCCGCCGAAGCCTGCTCCGAAGAAGGAAGCCGAATCCAAGGAGGCGCCCCGCGTGGCGCCGCCGCCCGGCAGCATCAACGAGACGCTGTCCGAGGTGCTGCCCGATGTGCCCATGCTCGCGTACATGGTGCGCACGCTCTCCTCCGAGTCCGTCGCGGTCGAGGTCGCGCGCCAGGACGTGCCGGCGGTGCTCACAGCCGCGCGCGACGACGCGCGCCTTCAGTTGAAGTACCTGCGCAGCCTCTGCGGCGTCGACTGGCAGGAAGA
>DASUKS010000240.1:0-3348 GCA_036278595.1 Dehalococcoidia bacterium | reverse complement strand
TGTCCGGCGGGCGAGCGCGGGCCGTCCGAGGCGTAGACGGCGTAGCCGGTGATCGTCGCCGTGCTGCGAAGGTGTGGGTCGTGCTCCGGGATGTTGGGAAGCGCCGGCTCCTGCCTCGGGCGCTCCCCGTCGCTCACCTCGCGGTCCGCTTCGGCCAGGCGCGGGTACGCCTTCCTGTGGTAGGCATCGAGGTAGGTCGCGACCCAGTAGGCGGGCCAGGAGAAGTAGTCGCGGTACTTGAGCTCCATCTGACGCGAGAGCGGCATGTCAGTGTCGAGCGGCGGGCTCCCGGCGATCTGCTCGCGCGTCAGGTCGACGCTCACCGTGCGCGCCGCCTCGTCCACATCGAGGATGGCGATGGGGGAGAGGAGCACGCGGCGGCGGTGCAGCCAGCCGCCCGTGCGCACGACGAGGTACCGCACGGTCCAGCTCTGGTCGTCGAACAGCACGTCGCCGATGCGGCCAATGTCGCCGTCCCGCGCGTGAATGCCCAGGTGCTCGAGGGTTGAGACGGTCTCCAACATGTCCCTTCCCTTCACTATGCCACGCCGCACGGCTCCGGCGGGTGGTAGGCGCGGAGTATCGCTCTAGCCTGGCAGGCTGTCATATGCGCGCGCGGATCGATGCTCACGAGAAGGATGCATTCCCAAGCAAAGCTGCGTACCTCTTTCGATTGGGCGCGCACGACCTCTTCGGGCTTACCATGATGAGGCGCGATGGCGATAGCCGGCTGGCAGGAGTGTCGCCGAAGATGGCGACGGTCGGGTCGTGTCGACAGGTCCGACGGACGGCGCCGCGGCGTCTGCTCACGCTGGCCGCGGAGCCGATGCTGCTCGGCGCGGTCGGGGGGCCGCATAGCGATGGCGCAGAACAGCGCAGACGGATGGACGATCCATGCCGCCGGCTTCGATCCACTGTGCGAACGCGGCGTCGAAGCGGCGCTATCGATCGAGAACGGGAACTTCGGCGTCCGCGCGGCGCTCGAGGAAGGGAGTGCGGCGTCTCACCCGCTGATCATCGTGGCCGGGATCTACATCGACATCGCAGGGCCCGCCGGACAGACGCTGCTCACGCTGCCGGATCCGGCCACCCTCCATCTCGCGATCGAGCACGCGGAGATCGACATCCAGCGCGTTCAGACGATCGAGCATCTGCGCACGCTCGACATGCGCGCGGGCGAGTTGCGCCGCGCGTGGACGTTCGATGATGGCACGGGGCGGCGATGGCGTCTGGAATCGACGCGGGCAGCATCGGCCGCGGAAGCGCACCTCTACCTGCACCGGGTGGTGCTCGCGCTCGAGCGTGGCGACACGGCAAACCTCGACATCCGGTTCGTAGCGGCGTCGGACGACAAGGCGGGCACCGCCGGCGAAGTCGGCGGCGACGTGCGCATGGCCGTCGTCGGTCCGGCTTCGGCGCGCACGCGCGTCAGCCGGAGCTTCGCGGGCCCGTGGAAGCTCGCGTCGCAGTCTGCGGCGGCGAGCGTGGGCGACGGCCAGCACGTCGCGATCGAGAGCGTGACATCGGTCGCGTCCGGTGCGGCACCCGATGCCGGGTCGTTCGATCGCGAGCATCAGCGGAACCGCGATGCCTGGCGTGCGCGCTGGGACGACGCCGCGATCACGGTGGGTGGACACGAGGACTTGAACCGCGCTGCCCGCTTCGCCACGTACCACCTGCTCGCGGCCGGGAGCGAGTGCGACGGACGCTGGTCAATCGGCGCGCGCAATCTGTCGGGCGAGGGGTATCACGGGCACGTCTTCTGGGATACGGAGACCTTCATGCTTCCGGCGCTGATGCTCACGCGGCCCGCGGCGGCACGCTCGGCGCTGCTGTACCGGCATCGCACGCTGCCGGCGGCGTGCGAGCGCGCACGGGGCCTCGGGTACGAGGGGGCGCTGTTCGCGTGGGAGTCGACCGATACAGGGGAAGACCGTACGCCGCACATGGACACGCGTCCGGACGGGACGACGATTCGGATCCTGACGGGCGAGCAGGAGCACCACATCGCGGGCGATGTGCCGTATGCGGTGATGCAGTACTGGCGCGCCACGGGCGACGACGCGTTCATGCGGGAGGCCGGGGCAGAGATCGTGTTCGAGTGCGCCCGGTTTTGGAACAGCCGGGTGACGCCGGGGACGCAAGAGCACGACATTCTCAAGGTGATCGGTCCGGACGAGTTCCACGAGAACGTGAACAACGACGCGTACACGAACACGATCGCGCGGTGGACGCTCGAGACGGCAATCGCGTTGTCGCGTGAAGACGGCGTCGCGGGCGATGCGATGCATGCGCTCGACATCACGCTGCGCGAGGCCGATGAGTGGGAGGCGACGGCGAGCACGATCAAGCGCTCACGCTTCACAGGGGACGAGGTCGTATCGCAGTTCGACGGCTTCCTCGACCTCGATGACGCGCCGGTGCGCAAGTATCGCGACGCGCGCGTCCCCATCGACCTGGCGCTCGGGTTTGCGGCGATGCAACATCTGCGCGCGGTCAAGCAGGCAGATGTGCTGATGTCCGCGGCGCTGCTGCCCGACATCTGGAGCGAGGGCGGGCTGCGCGCGAACTACGCGTTCTACGAGCCGCGTACGGCTCACACGAGCTCGCTCAGCCCGCCTATGCACGCGCTCGTCGCGGCATGGCTGCGGGAGCCGGACGACACCATTCGATACCTGGAGCAGAGCGCCGCGATCGACCTCGGTGACAACTTCGTCGGCGCATCGCTGGGGGTACACATCGGGTCGATGGGCGGCCTGTGGCAGGCGGTCGTATTCGGGCTCGGCGGGCTGAAGTTCGATGCGGACGGCATCGCCTTCGACCCGTACCTCCCGCCACCGATCAGCGAGCTCGCGCTCTCCTTCGTATGGCGGGGCCGGCACGTCGATGCGCGGATCGCGGACGACGTGCGGATCCGGATCGACGGGGAAGCGGCGACGGTACGCGTGAATCGCGAGCAGCGGCGCGTATCGGGCGATGCGACGTTCGCCTACGACCCGATGGTGACGTACTGGTCGGCGACGGTGGGGGCACCGGCATGACAGTGGAGGGCCGTGGCCGCCTGCTGGTGCCGCTCGACGGATCGCTGCCGGGCGGCGATGCGCTCGGCGCGGCGTCGGCGGTCGGTGACCTGGCGGACGCTGACCTTGACGTCATCTACGTCTCAGATCCGCCGGTCGCCACGGCCGAAGTCGCTCGCCGGGCGCAGATCCCCGATGACTGGCTCGGGCGCGTACGCCTCCATAGCGCGGACGGCGAGGCGGGCGAGGCGATCGTCCGCAGTGCGCGGCAACTCGGCGTCCGCGCAATCGTGCTCTCATCGCACGGGGAGACGCGCAACCTCGCGGA
>DASUKS010000239.1:0-17329 GCA_036278595.1 Dehalococcoidia bacterium | reverse complement strand
CCTCAAACACGACGGCGTTACGGCAGGAAGCCTCAGCGATATGGACAAGCGGCACGCTGGCGAACAGGAGGCGCTGAAGCTGGATCACGAGCAGCGACGCGCGGAGGAACGCTCGGCGATGGCGAAGTTCACCGCGAGTCACAACGAACGGCACGTAAACGACGCCCCCGACATACGTGGGGCCGCCGATGCAAAGTTCGAACTCGCGCGGGCGGAACGCGCCGAGACGTTCGAAAAGAAGCTGGCGAACGAACAGGCGGGCCTCGACCAGCGGCAGGCATCGGAACGCAGCCAGGCGGAAAGGTCGGTGAGCACACCGTCCGTCGAGCCGGCCAAGACCACCACGAGCCAGCCGACTCTCGACCGATGATCGGCGAGCGAGTTTCGCTGGTGCGATCCTACGGAGCATGATCTAATCTGGTGCTCAGGTGCCCAGCGGGCATGAGCACCAGACTCGTCGCGTGTGCCGCACGCTTCGCCTACCTGCTCAGATTCAGCGCTGACTGACGGGCATTCCTCCGCGCTACGAGCCCGGATTTGAAATCCGTCGGCTGGGTTCGAATCCCAGAGGGCCCACCAAATCCGCCCTACAACATGGTTTGACGCCCAAACTTGCCGTCGCGGGGACGCAGTAGCGGGCCGAGATGTCTCGGCCCGCTCGTCAGGCTGCGTTACTTGTTTCCGCGGCGGCGCGGCGATGCTGACTATGCGCTGACGCGCACATTCACCGCACGGCTCCGACGCGGATCGCGGTCGTCCGGCTGCTTCTCGAACTCGACCGCCTGGCCTTCGTTCAAGCTGTCAAACACCAGACCCTGCAGTGCCGAGCTGTGGAAGAACACGTCCTCCGACGCTCCTTCCGGCCGAATGAAGCCGAAGCCGCGGCTTCGTTCCAGACGCTTGATCTCACCTGTCATGTGGTTCTTCCTCCTGCACGCCGCAATAACATCTCTCGCGTGTCCGGCACCGGTGCCGGCGAGAATCGGCGTTGCATACATCAATCACGCCAGACGAACCGTCGGGCGACCTCAGCCAATGAAGTCGTCTCGTGTCGCCGGCGTGCCGTGTACGAACAGGAGGACTGCAGGGGGTGGGGCTTACAGGTGCCAGTATACGCAATCCGCGCGACGCACCGCAACGGCAAGCCTGGTTCGGTTCTCCGTGAGCGATGGCCGGCTTCGACGCGGCGTCCGCGGGTTGGTGCGTGCCGGCGAGGTTGCGGCGGACAAGCGTGATCGATTACGGTGCAAGTGCATTCTCCTTTGTCTCCTGCTCCGACTGGTTCGCGCCGCGGACAGATGGCTTCCGCGAGTGCCCGGCCTGTGCGTTTGCGCACGCCGGCGGCACACGACGAGGAGTGACTGAATGCAGCCCCAGACTTCCCCCACAGATGCGTTGCTTCGTGAGATCGGTGCCCTCGCGGATCGGGTGCGTGAGTTGCGCGCGTCGCATCGGTCCGGCCGCTCCGAGCAGATCAAGGCGCTCGAGGCCGAGTCGCGCGCCCAATGGGAGCGCCTGCGGTCGCTGAGAGCGGACCCGACGGGCGCCGAGTTGCCGTCGCCGACGCTCGGGGGACTGTATCGCTGAGGTGAGTACGGTCTGCGCCGGGAACCTCGCGCACGATGTCAGCGAACAAGACCTGCGCGCGCTCATCTCGCCCCTCTGCGACATCGTGTCGGTGCAACTGAAGACCGACCGTCGCGGGCGGCCCAAGGGCGTGGCCATGATCAAGATCCTGACGGATGAACCGGAACCGCTGCTCGAACGTCTTCGCGGCGCGGAGGTCTGTGGGCGGGTGGTGGATCTGTGGGTCGATGGGCCTGCCACAGCATCGTCCCGTTCGAAACGGAAGGGCAAGCGGCCCCATCGCTAGGAAGCGCACCGCTCAGCCCGGGCTCCCGGAGGCGAGCAGAATGGAGTCGACAACGGCCGGGAATGAAGGCATTCGCCACGCGCATGTCTGGGAGGAAGTGACCGTCCGTTCGGCGCTCCAAACCGCGCACGACCGGCTGCGGTGGGACGTGAGCGCGAGCCGCGTGCTCTCGATCAACGCCTGCACCATCTGCGGCGAGCTGGATCGCGCATCCGTCGTCGAGTGCGCGGTCACCGGCTGCATGGCACATCGGATCTGCGAGCGCCCATACCACTGACGGCTGATCCACGAGCAAGAGCGAGAATCGGGAGGGGATCATGATCTGGAACACAGCCGAGCGACGCGCACTGGATCAGATGAAGAGCGCGTCCCAGCGGGTGGCGGCGAAAACGGTGTCGCCGGGTTCGCGGGGAGTGCGACGCCGATGCGACGGCCCGTTCGTCTTGCACGAGGACGGGCGCATCGTATGCACCGGGATCTGCCAGCACGGCAAGATCTGGGAGCGAGTTCCCTTCCTGGGCTGGGACCATCTGAAGGCAAAGAAGCTCCGCTGCGACAGCGCAAACACCACGGGCCGGTCATGCGAACGCTGCACGCCGATGGCACCGCCGGCGTCGGCGTAGAAGCTCGCGCACTCCGGAATGGATCGCTGACGGGCGCCCGGCGGCGGCACTGACTGCCGTGCGCTGCGTGGCCGGCGCCGCGATCCGCCCGACTACGTCTCCGCGGCCGCGGCCGATAGCTCCTCGAACCACGTTCGGATCTGCGGGAAGGCGGCGTAGGCGGTCGCCTCGTGATCGAGGGGGCCAAGCTCGATGATCTCTACGCTCGATGCGCCGCGGTCGCGAAATGCGCGCGCAGCCTCGGTCGCGTTCTCGGGTGGTGCATCTTCGTCGGCGCTGCCGACGTAGAGCCGGGTAGGGGCACGCGGCGAGAAGTCGTCGACGTCATTCTCGCGCAGGGCGGCCGCGAACGGGTGCGCCGGATCTCCTGTCGCTGATTCCCACCAGTCGCGGCGGATGAGCGCGTCCGGCTCGAAGGGCAGCGCCTGCGTCACTTCGTCGGGCGTGTGGAGACCGTCGAAGAGCGGCGGCGCCACGCGATCGTACGGCGGCACGAAGACTTCGCCCGGCACGTCGTAGATCCCGTACAGCCCGCGGTACGCGGTCAGCAGGTACCCCAGGTAGCCGCAGGTGTTCACGCCGGGACGCCGGTAGACGATCGGTACGGTGACGGCGGAGAGATTGTACGGACCGGAGACCGGGGCGCAGGCGACGACGTCGAACTCCGGCGCCGCCGCGGCTTCGAGGTCGCGTTGGAGCGCGAGTGCGGCGTGCGCGCCCTGGGAGAAGCCGGTCAGGAAGAGGCGCCGCGTTGCACGCACGCCGAGCGCGTCGCGGGCGATGTCGCGCGTCGCCAGCAGCATGTCGCGCGATGCGCTGACCTCCGAGCCTGCGTGCAGGTATGGGTGCGGCCCTTCGCCTTCGATGCCCAGGCCCAGGTAGTCCGGCGCGACGAACACGAACCCGGCCGACGCGAACAGCGCCGCAAGCAGCTTCGAGGTGAGGTCCGCGGAGTGCGAGGGCACGTGGTTGCGGTTGACCGACGTGCCGTGCAGCCAGACGACGACGTCACGGTCGCCGCCGGCGTCCAGCGGCGCGGCGATGAGCCCGCTTGCGCGGCACCGCCGGCCGGGGACATCGTGCGTCGCGTAGCCGACGCTGGCGGCGCGCACGCCGTGCTTCACGGCGACGGTCGCACCCGCGCTGGCGAGGAGGCTCGCGACGGTGTCCGCCGAGAACTCGCCGAGCGGTTGCACGCGGGTGGCGAAGTCGGTGGTCATGCCGCATTCTGGCGCATCGCGGGAGCCCGGCGAATGCGAGCGAGATTGCGGTTTTCGCAGCGCCGTGCGACGGCGCGTCTCCAGGTCAGGGGACGTAGGCGCAGGACGGGTCTTCGGCCAGGGGGTCGCCGGTGAGGGCGTAGGCGCGAGCGCGGGAGCCGCCGCAGATCTCGCGGAACCCGCATCGGCCGCACTTGCCCTTGAGCAGCGAGGGATCACGCAGGTCGCGGAAGAGTAAGGCATTGCGGTAGACGTCGGTGAGGGAGCGGTCGCGGACGTTGCCGGCGCTGAGCTGCAGGAAGCCGCTCGGGTAGATGTCGCCGGTGTGCGAGATGAAGCAGAAGCCGTTGCCGTCGTTCACGCCCTTCGCGGCGGGCGCGCGCCCCTCGCGGAACGCGTAGCCGGCGCCGGTCAGCTCGAGCGCCGGCGGCGATGCGTCGTGCGCGCGGGCGCGGGCGCGCTGGATGAGCACGCGGCGGTAGTGCTGCGCGGCGGTCGTGCGCACGCGGAAGGGCACGCGCTCAGACAATTCGGCGAGCCAGGTCAGCGCCTGCTCGTGCTCTTCCGCCGTCAGCATCTGCTCGCGCTGCGCGCGGCCCGTCGGGACAATGAAGAAGACGCTCCAGACCGTTGCGCCGGCCTCGGCGACGCGCTCCGCGATCGCCGGCAGGTCGTCGAAGTTGTGGCGGCCGACGGTCGTGCCGATCTGCAGCGGCAGGCCGAGCTCGCGCGCGTCGCGCAGGATCCGCATCGTGCGCGCGTACACGCCCTCCACCTGCCGGAAGCCGTCGTGGATCGCGGGCGTCGAGCCGTCGAGGCTGATGTGCATCATCTCGACGCCGATGTCGCGCACGCGCTCGATCGCGCTGCGCCGGAGGAGCGCGGTGGCGCTGGGCGAGAAGCCGAGCTTCAGCCCGCGGCCGGCCGCGTACTCGAGGATGTCGAAGACGTCGCGGCGCATCATCGGGTCGCCGCCGGTGACGACGAGGATCGGCAGGCCGATATCGACGACCTGGTCGACGACACGAAACGCCTCGTCGGTGAGCAGTTCCATCGGGTCGCGGCGGCGGACCGCCTCGGCGCGGCAGTGCACGCAGGCGAGGGCGCAGGCGCGCGTGATCTCCCACGCGACGGTGAACGGCATCTGGTCGAAGTCGACGTCGAAGTAGGCCGGGCGGGCGGCGGCCGGCGGGCGCGTCACGATGTCACCGTGGCTTCGACCGGACGGATCTCGTCGTCACTGAGGTAGCAGGCGGGGTCCGACGCCCAGAGGTCGCCGGTCGCGGACTGCGCGCGCACGCGGAGGTTGCCGTTGCAGATGCTGAAGAAGCGGCACGAGGCGCAGCGGCCATGGATCAGTTCGCGGCGGCGGCGGAGATCCCGCAGCAGCGGGTTCGCGCCATCGGACCAGAGGGCGCTGAACGGCTTGCGGCGCACGTTGCCGACGGGCAGGTGCCACGAGAACTGGTCGGGGTGCACGCGGCCCACGTTGTCGATGCAGGCGACAGCCTGGCCGGAGCTGTTGCCGCCGTTCCACTCGAGCAGGCGGAGGACCTCCGGCGCGCGCTCCGGCTGCTCGCGCAGCAGGCGCAGGTAGAGGTAGGCGGCGTCGGCGTGGTTATCGACGGTCAGCACCTCCTTCTCGATGCCGCGGCCGTGCCAGTCGAGCACCTGGTCCGCGAGCAGGTCGAGGGCGCGGCGCGTCTCCCGGTGCGAGAGGTCGTCGGAGGCGATGCGCTCGCCGCGGCCGCTGTACGCGAGGTGGTACATGCAGAAGCGCGGGATGCCCTCGTCTTCGAGCAGGCGAAGGATGGCGGGCAGCTCGGCCTGGTTGCGCCGCGTGATGGTGAAGCGCACGCCGACACGTATGCCGGCGTCGCGGCAGGCGCGGATGCCATCCATCGAGGCGTCGAAGGCGCCGCGCATGCCGCGGAAGCGGTCGTGCACGTCGCCGATGCCATCGAGGCTGACGCCGACGTACGAGAAGCCCTGCTCGCTGATCGTGCGGGCGACCTCGGGCGTGAGCAGCGTGCCGTTGGTCGAGAGCACGACGCGCAGACCGGCGTCGCGGGCGTGGCGCGAGAGGACGAAGAGGTCCTGGCGCATGAGCGGCTCGCCGCCGGACAGCAGGACGACCGGCACGCCGAAGCGCGCGAGGTCATCGATGACGGCGAGCGCTTCTTCCGTGTTGAGCTCGCCGGGATACTCGCGGTCGGCGGAGCCGGCGTAGCAGTGCACGCAGTGGAGGTTGCAGCGGCGGCTGACGTTCCAGACGACAACGGGCTTCTTATCCTCGGAGAAGTGCAGCAGGTGTGGCGGCAGCGCGGCCGAGTGGCGGTCGTATCGGAGCGCATCGCCGGCGGTGGCGGTTCCAGTGAGCAGTCGGGACAGGCTGAGCATGTCGGTCGCTCCCGTGCGTGCGGCGCGCGCGGACGTGCGACGCCGTACCAAGAGGTAACCGCGCGCGGGCACCCGGGGTTAGGGCCGAATGTCACATGTGCGCGCGGACCGTGCGCGTTTTGGTGAGGTTCTGGCGATCAGGGCAGCCCTGAGGAAGGAATCGGGAAGAGTGGTGGTGTCACGTTGCGCGCGATACCTCTCCCGCGGCCCCTCTCCACATTCCGGAGAGCGGACCGCGTCTCGGGGAGCCGCATCCTGGATGCGGGCCATCGGGCGCACCGCGCGCCCGTCTTCGGTGCGCCGCGCCCGTCAGGCGGCGCGGGCGCGGGCTTCGGCCTTCGCTTCGGCGGCGGCGGCCTCCATGGCTTCGAACATCTTGCGGGCGTCTTCCGGCGAGAGGCCACGGTCGAGGATCGGGAGGTAGACCTCTTCCTCCTTCGCGAAGTGCACATGCACGAGCGCGTAGAGCCCGTAGAGGATGCGGCGGAGGTCGGCGTCGACATCGGCCGGCGCGGGGCCGTCGAGCTGCTTGCGGGCGTCGCGCAACTGGTCGGTCAGGCGCATGACCTCGACGTGGTCGCGGCTCATGGTGCCAGTCGCTTCCGGCGCGCCGAGGAGCCTGCCGATGACCGGGTAGAGCGCGCGCTCTTCGGCCTGCGCGTGCGGGATCAGGCCGTGGATCAGGAACGCGTACGAGTCGTCGACCTTCGCGCGGAGGGCGTCCGCCGAGTCGGTGTCGATCGCGTCGGCGGCGGCGAGCAGCGCCTCGATGTGCGGGATGAGCTCCTTGTGCTCTTCGCGGAGCGGTTCGGTTGCGGTTGTCATGATGATCTCCCTCCTTCCGGCACCTAACCAGGTGTGCCTCGCTTCGAACCCAACTGCCATCTCGATGGGACGCAGCTAAAGCTACGCCGCTACTTCTCCATCCACGCTGCTACACCGGCACTTCATTGCCAGCCTACGGCGCGCCTCGCCGCCGCGGACATCCTTTCCGGCGTCCACGGTGGCTCCGGCACGACGTCCACATCGACCGACTCGATGCCCGGGACGCCAAGCATCGCGTCGCGCACCTGCACCTCCACCTCGTCGGCCATGGGGCAGCCGGGTGCGGTGAGCGTCATGCGCACGTACGCGTGCGTGCCCTCGACCGCGACCGCGTACACGAGGCCGAGGTCGACGATGTTGATCGGGATCTCGGGGTCGTAGCAGGACTTCAGCGCGAAACGCACCATCGCTTCGGGCGCCGCGGTGTCGGTGAACCGCATGTCGATCGGCGCGACGCCGTCGTCAGATGCCTCGGGCGGGGCGGCGCGTTCTGCGCGCGCAGCGCCGACGGCTTTGTTGAGCGTCGCGACGAGGGCATCCGGATCGACGTTGACGATCGCGGCCGCACGCTCGATCGTCGTGACGGGCGCCATGCGGGCGCGCAGCTCCGGGTCGGTGAGCGGCCCGAAGCCGTACTCGATGAGCGCCGGAAGCACGTGCGGGCTGACGGCGAGCGCATCGGCGACCGTCATCTCGCGCCGGATGGCGTTGGCTGTGCCGTTCGCGGTGCCCGCGGGACCCGCGGCGGCTGATGTTCCGTTCGCGTGTGCGGGCGCGGCGCCGCTCGTGTGCGCGGGTAGCGCCGATTCATGCGATGGACGTGCGGGCGCTTCGAACCGGGCGCTTGCCGCTGCGCCGGCGACAGCCGGGGTGGGCTGCGGCGCCGTGGTCGCATCACCGGCGGCTGCGGCGGCCGTCTGGGTGCCGGCGAAGCGCGCGAACATCGAGCTGAGCAGCTCCGCGAAGAAGACGGCGAGCCCGAAAAAGAGGAGCACGCCGGCAGCGGTGAGCAGTTTGAAGTCGAGCTTTGACGGCACGAGCGTCAGCGCGACCGGGGACACGCGGAGGACGCCGGCGCCGAGCACCATCAGGAAGGACGCCGGGATGCCCGCGCGCCAGCGCAGCCGGCGGCCCGAGAAGACCGGCAGCGTGCGGTAGGCCATGGCCATGATCATGAGCGTCGCGAAGCCGAGCAGGAACGCGTGGCGGATGGCGCCGGCGGCGTAGAACGGCGTGAAGCCGCCGCTCAGCTCTCGCAGCCGCCAGTACGAATCGAGCGCCACGCCGGCGAGCAGCCAGACGTACGCGGCCTGCACCATCTGGCGGAAGGCGGGCGGCGCCTCGACGGCGGGCGCGTCCTCGGCCGGCGACTCGAAGACGCGGAGGGCAGCGACCGCCGCGGCGACGCCGATCGCGAGCGCGAACGTCGACAGCTCGTCCATGCGTGCGGTCCAGCCGTAGCGCCCGAACTCGGGCGCCCAGACGGCGGCGACGCGCAGCGGCAGCGCGACGGCGATGATTGCGAGCGCGGCATCGCGCAGGGGCGCGTGCGCCGGACGGAGCGACAGGAAGAACGGCAGGGCGCGGTACGAGACGCCGAGCACGAACAGCACGATGAAGCCGTAGACAGCGGCCTCGAGCAGGGCAGCATCGCCCGGAGCGGCGAGCACGTGGCGGCCGTCGACGGCGGCGTGAATGGTGAGGTAGGCGTTCATGCCGCCGAGCACGACGAGCCACGCAATCGCGACTTCGAGGAAGCGGTCGTACGGCTCGCGCTTCGTGCGCGCGCGCCAGAACACCACGGCGACGATGCCGGCGAAGAGCAGGATGCCCGCCAGCTCGAGCACCGCGGACGCGCCGAGCAGCACGCGCAGGAAGCCCTGGCCATGCGGCTGCGTCGTGGCGCGGAGAGCGACGCCGACCAGCATCGTCCAGTAGGTCGCGAGCAGCAGCGGGCGCGGCGGCGGCGCCTGGCCCTTGAAGCGCGGCAGGATGTGCAGGGCGATACCCATGATGAAGAGCGCGAGGAAGCCGAAGACCTGGACATGCCCATGCGTCTGCACGGTCGCGGTCCATGCTTCGCCGCGCAGGCCACCCCATCCGCCCGTCAGCGCCGCGGCGATGCCGGACGTGATGCCGGTCGTGAGCGTGATGATGAGCGCGGTCGTGAGGAAGAGCGGGTAGGTGTGGCGGCCGGCGTCAATCGGCGCGTGCGCTTCGTCGCCGGTGGGCTGGCGGGTCGCCGCGAAGTCGTTCAGCTCGTCGATCAGCTTCTGCGGGTCGACGTGGTGGACGACCGCGAAGAAGCCGATGGGCTCGAGCGGGCCGTTGGGGCCGCCGCAGCCGATGAGGCCGTGGGCGTCGAAAATTGCCTCGGCGCCAGGATAGCGGGTGACGGCCTCGCGGACGGTGGTACTGGTGGTGATCGGTGTCGCCATAACGCCTCTTTCCCGCAGGCTATCGATCTCATCGCATCCGGCGCTGTAACTTTCGTCTCATGGAGAAGGGCGCGACCGACCCGCTGTCGAACATCCCGTACTTCGCGCGGCTGACGCCCGAACAGCGCACGAACGTCCTGCGGTCGGCGCGGCATATCCATGCGGCGGCGGGGCAGACGCTGTTCGTGGATGGCGAGCCGTGCTCGGGGATGTACATCGTCATGCAGGGGCTGGTGAAGCTCTTCAAGACGTCGGCGGACGGCAAGGAGCAGGTCGTCCGTCATATGTCCGCCGGGGACACGTTCAACGAGGTGCCGGTGTTCGACGGCAGCCCGAACCCGGTGAGCGCGGCGGCCGTCGAGCCGAGCAATCTCATCGTGCTGTCGCGCGAGACGATGCTCGCGGCGCTGCGGGAGTACCCGGCGGTCGCAGAGGCGGTGGTGCAGGTGTTCGCATCGCGGCTGCGGCACCTCGTGGCGCTGGTGGAGGACCTGTCGTTCCGGCAGGTGACCGCGCGGGTGGCGCGCATCGTCCTGCAGTCGGTGTCGCCGCACGAGGGCGTGGGCGCGGGCGTGGGCGGCCGCGTGCGGGTGACGCAGCGCGAGATCGCGGAAATGGCAGGCACGAGCCGGGAGGTCGTCGCGCGCGCGCTCAAGGCGCTGGAGGACGCGGGCGCGATCGACGCGCGGCGAGGGGAGATCCAGATCGTCGATGACGCGCTGCTCAACACGCTGTCCTGAGGCCGCGGCGTGACTTTTGTTACGGCGGCGGCACGGTCGTAGTGCGACGATGTCCTCGACGACCGGATGGAAGTGGAGGAACTCATGGCCAGCGAGACGACAATCGACGTGCGGAACATGGTCCCGCGTGAGCGGCACCCGCGGATCTTCGCGACGTTCGACAGCATCAAGGCGGGCGACGCGATCCTGCTGATCAACGACCACGACCCGAAGCCGCTCTTCTACCAGTTCCAGGCGGAGCGCGAGGGACAGGTGGCGTGGATCCCGCAGGAGGAAGGCCCCGAGCGCTGGGTGGTGCGCATCGAGAAGGTCGGCGGCGCGGCGGCGGCAGAGCCGGTGGAGGGCAACACCGTCGTGGTGGACGTGCGCGATGACATCCGCGCGGGACGTGAGCCGTTCGCGCGCATCATGGGCGCGGCGGAGGGGCTGGGCGCGGAGCAGGAGCTGCGGGTGATCAACGTGTTCGAGCCGGTGCCGCTGTACGAGGCGATGGCGCAGCGCGGGTTCGCGCACGAGACGACGCGGCTCGAGGACGGCGCGTGGCAGGTGCGGTTCTACCGCGGGTGATCCGCAGATACGCGCCGATTTTCCCGTTAGCCACAGATGACACAGATGGCACAGATGAGGGGGCTGATGGTGGTGTGGACTGCTGGGTGGCGCTGCGACCTAACCCCCAGCCCCTTCCCTAAAGGGAAGGGGAGATCGTGTTCCTTCTCCTGGTGTAGTGATGAGGCTGCGCCATTTCTGCGGCGTAGCTGAAGCCACGCCGCTACTGTCTTCCGCTCCGCACGCTTGTGCCGGAGGGATGTTTCACGTGAAAACATTGCGCGCTGTGCGCGATGTGGCGGCGCGGCTGAAGCTGCGCGGCTATTCGGCGTTTCACGCAGGCGCCGCTCCGCTGAATCATGACGAGCGCGATGCCCTATGCGACCGGTCGCGCGCCAGAGTCAGCGTGATGCCGGGGCTTCGGTCTGGCGCGCGGCGCGTGGCTGGTAGCTGCCGGGCGGTGTGCGGAAGCTGATCGCGAGGCGGTTCCACGAGTTGATGGCGATGATGGCAAGCGTGAGGTCGACGATCTCGCGCTCGTCGAACCATTCTCGCGTCGCCTCGTACAGCTCGTCCGGGACGTCGTTGGTCGAGATCAGCGTGAGGGCTTCGGTCCAGGCGAGGGCAGCGCGCTCCCGCTCGCTGTAGAACGGCGTCTCGCGCCAGGCGGTGAGGCCGTAGAGGCGCTGTTCCGTCTCGCCGTTGGCGCGCGCATCCTTCGTGTGCATGTCGATGCAGAAGGCGCAGCCGTTGATCTGCGAGGCGCGCAGCTTCACCAACTCGCGCAGCGGCCGCTCGATGGTGCTGGTGGCCAGGTATTGCTCGATCTGCCCGATCTTCGCGACGCCATCGCCGGCGAGCGTGCGGTAGTCTAGTCTTGCGGTCATCGCGGTCCTCCAGTCGTCCTATCTCTCTCCCATTCATCATGTGCCGAATCGTGATGCGATTCAACTCGCAGGTGGGTAAAGCTCTCAATGCGGGCGGGTTACGGCGAGCGGGCGGGCACGTAGGCCCGCCCCTACCGGATCGGCAGTCAGGGGACGGCGGCGGGGGAGGTCCAGAGCATCGCGTCGACGTTGAGGCCGCCGACGATGAGCTCCCAGTGGAGGTGCGGGCCTGTCGAAGCGCCGGTGCTGCCGATCTCGCCAAGCGCCTCGCCCTGCATGACGCTCTGGCCCAGCGTCACATCGGTCTTCGAGAGATGGTGGTAGCCGGTAAAGACGCCGAGACCGTGATCGATGACCACCGAGAGGCCGCGCGATGGCAGAAGCCCCATGAAGGCAACGCGACCGGAGGCGGCGGCACGCACGGGGGTGCCCGCATCGGCGGCGATGTCCGTGCCGGGGTGGAAGCCGGTGACGGCGCCGCCGTTGTAGATCCGGCCGATGCCGAACGGGCTTGTGACGGGGCCGGCGACAGGCACGATGAACGGCGACTCCCACAGCTTCTCGGGGATGAACTCCGAGAAGACGCGCGCGCGGATCTGGTCCTCGAGCACGGCCTGCTGGCCTTCGAGCGAGTCGGCGCCCTGCGACGACAGGTCGACGTCCTCCGACGGGTAGTCGGTCGCGGTGACGACGACGGTCGCGCGTCGGGTCGCAACCTCCGCGCCGTGCGCGTCGTAGGAACTGATATCGAGCTCGTGCGCGCCGGGCGGTGTGTCGGCCGTGGCGCCGACGGGCACCCAGAAGTCGTCGCCGTCGGCAAGCATCGGGTCGTCGTGTGAGAGGAAGGTGGTGATGGCGCTCGCCGCGCCGTCGCGTGGGATGCGAACGATGAGGGTGCTGCCCTGAGCGAGCGAGGCCGTCGGGCCCAGGTAGGGGAAGCGCGCGGCGGCCGAAGGCGGGGCGGGTGTGGGCACCGGCGTCGGCGGCGCGGCGGTGACGGTGGCGAGGAAGGCAACGGCGGTCTCGCGCGCAGCCTCGTGGCCGCTGGCGGACGTCGAGCAGGCGCTCGCGGTGAGGAGCACGAGGGCGACGGCGATGAGCGCAGATCCCGGACGGAGGCGCGAGGGCACGGGCGAGTATAGGCGCGACTTCGGCCGAGGGTACAGGTGACGGGAGCACGAGGGCGCGTGAATCGCGCGAGGCCGTGCAGGTCGCGCGGCCCCGGTCGGCGGTTATGGTTACCATTTCACTGATGACGATCACGCAGCGGGTACGGCTGTGGCGGACGGTGCGTCCGGGCGTCTCCCTGCCGATCGGGCAGAGCTCGCTGGCGTTCGGGCCGCTGTGGCTACTCTTCGCGCCGGGCCTCGTCTGGCTGCTGCGCGCCTACTACGTGCCGATCGTCGGCGTCTCGCTCAGCGGCAGCGAGATGTGGCTCGCCACGGCGGTGATCTTCGCCGGGTGCGCGGTGAGCCTGGTCGCGCACGGCGCGGCGCACATCGTCGCGGCGCGGATGACGGGCAGTCCGGCGCCGGAGCGCATCCCGATGTACCCGGGCGGCGACGCGGCGCAGACGTGGCCGGAGGCGGCCGATCCCGAGACGGAAGGCCTGATCGCGGCGGCCGGGACGGCGGTGAATGTCGCGCTGGGGCTGGTCGCGTACGGGGCGTGGCTGATCAACCCCGGGAACTTCGTGCAGACGGTGACGGTCTTCCTGCTGTTCGCGAACCTCGGCGCCGGCGTGCTGAACCTGGCGCCGGCGTACCCGTTCGACGGCGGGCGCCTGATACGCGCGCTCGCGTGGCGAACCCTCGGTGACCGGCGGGCGGGGCACCGGGCCGCGTACGCGCTCGGCTGGGTGGCCGTGGTTGCGCTGGCCGGATGGGCGGCGTTCCTGGCGTGGGAGCGGCTGCGCTTCAGCCACGAGACGAGCGCGATCACGCTCGGCATCATGGCGCTGATCGCGGTCGAGCTGGCGTGGGAGGCGGGCGCGGCGCCAAGCGTGGCGGTGGGCGCGAAGCTCGGGGCCATGCGGCGCGCGCTCGGGGCGGGGGGCATCGTCGTGAGCGCGGCGATGCTGGCGTTCCTGCCGGTGATGCTGCTGCCGACGAACCTCGGGATGGAGGCGCCGGGCCCGACCGCGTCGGTGGCATCGATGGTGCACGTGCCGCCGGAGCACGCGCACGAGAGTCGCGGACAGCTGATCCTGACGACGGTGATCCCGCAGGCGCCGATCGTGGTCGGCGAGTGGCTGTACGCCAAGACGGACCCGGCGATCCAGATCACGGCGGCGAAAAACATCGTCCCGGCGAACACCTCGCCGCAGCAGGTGGCGCGGCAGGGCGTGAGCGACCTGCTGCAGAGCGAGCAGACGGCGTCAGTCGTCGGGCTGCAACTCGCAGGCTTCAAGGCGAGCGTGGTGAACATCGGCGCGACGATCGCTGCGATCTCGCCGGAGAGCCACGCGAACGGCGTGCTGCTTCCGGGCGACGAGATCACATCGGTCGATGGGACGCCGGTGAACGCGCCGGATGACATCTCGCCGGTGCTCGCGTCGCAGGCGGGGAGCACGACGGCGACGCTCGGCGTGCGGCGCGACGGTCAGGACAAGACGTTCGAGGTGCCGCTGTACAAGGACAGCAGCACGGGGAGGATGCTGATCGGGATCAGCGTCGCGCCGACGTCGCAGCGGGTGGACATGCCGTTCCCGGTGTCGATCACGCCGGAGAAGGTGGCGGGCGGACCTTCGGCGGGGCTGATGTTCACGCTGGCGGTGTACGACGCGCTGACGCCGGGCGACCTGACGGGCGGGCACAAGATCGCAGGCACCGGGACGATCGACCTCGACGGCAACGTGGGGGCGATCGGCGGCGTGCAGCAGAAGGTGGCGGCGGCGGAGCAGGCGGGGGCGCAGTACTTCCTGGTGCCGAAGGACAACTACGCCGACGCGAAGGCGGTCGCGGGGAAGATCAAGGTGGTGCAGGTCGGCACGGCGAAGGAGGCGATTGCGTTCTTGCAGTCGCTCGCGCCGAAGCAGCACTAACGCCGCGCGCTACCTCACCGCCCGGCCCGTCGGGATGCGCAAGCGTGCCGCTTGTTGCTCGCGCTCCAGCCCTACCTGCTTCGGGCGCGGCGTTCCGGGAGGTCGATGCTCGCTGTGATCGCTCCGGGGTCGTGGGCGTGGCGGGCGACGGTGAATTCGTAGGTGCCGGCTTCGACGAGCCAGCCGCCATTGTCGCGGACGGCGACGCGATCGAAGGGGACCGGAAGCTCGACCCGCAGCGATGAGCGCGGGGGCACATCGACGCGCGCGAAGGCGGCGAGGCGGCGCTGCGGGCGGGCGAAGTGCGACTGCGGGACGGCGTAGTACACCTGCACGACCTCGGTCGCGGCGCGATCGCTGTCGTTCGTGATCTGCGCGGAGATGACGACGCCGGGCTGCGCGGTGCCGGCCGGTGTGTCGTTCGCCGACACCGAAGTGCGAGCGCGATTGACGGACGGATGCCGGACTTCGGTCGCCGTGTCGTTCGATGACTGTGCGGAGCGCTCGGCGTCGGCGGCCGGCATCCGGTCCGTGCGGTCAGGGAGATCGGCCGAGCTGACCGTGGCTTCGGTGATCGCGGCATGAGGGGTATAGGAGAGGCCGAAACCGAAGGGGTAACGCGCGGCGTGGGCGTCGCGGTCGAGGAGCCACTGGCCGTGGAAGAGGTCGTACGTGATCTCGTGCGCGGCGCGGTCGAAGAACGGCAGGTGCGCGGCGTCGGTGGGGACGGCGAAGGGTAGGCGACCGGTGGGGTTGACCCTGCCGAGAAGCACGTCGGCGAGCGCGCGGCCGCCCTCCATGCCGGGATACCAGAGCATCAGGATGGCGGCGGGCTCGTCGTGCCAGCGCTCGACCATGATCGCGCTGCCGCCCATCAGGGCGACGGCGGTGCGCGCGTTCGCGGTCGCGGCGATGTGCACGAGCGCTTCGTCGGCAGGCGACAGGTCGAGCGACGCGCGATCGCCGCCAAGCGCAAATCCCTGGTCGCGCTCCGTTCGCTCGGATGGCGCCGGCTCCGGTCGCGGCCGGCGCTCCGGCTCCGGGCGCTCAGGGCGAGGCGGACGCGGGGGCGCGGTCGCCATGAACAGCTCCGGCTGCGCGGAGATGTACTCGCCCTCGTCTTCGTACGTGCAGCCGACGACGACGATCACGGCGTCGGCATCGCGGGCGACGCGCGCGGCTTCATCGAGGTCGGCGCCGGCGGCGTGCGTTATCTCGACGCCGGGGAGGGCGGCGCGCAGGCCGTCGAGCGGCGTCACGACGGAGGGTGGCGTGACGTTGCTGGAGCCGCGATCGCCGAGGTTCGGGACGGCGGCGAGGCGGCCGAGGACGGCGACGCGCTTGAGCTGTTTCGCATCGAGCGGGAGCAGGGGGCCGGCTTCGCCTTCGTTCTTCAGCAGGACGATCGACTTCGCGGCGGCCTCGTAGGCGAGTGCGCGGTGCTCTTCGGACGCGCAGACGGACTCCGGGGGCGCCGGACGCGAGAGCACGTCGTCGAAGCGGAGGAGCGTCGCGGCGACGTGTGCGACGAGCGGATCGACGTCGGCCTCCCTGATCGCGCCTTCGGCGAGCGCGGCCGGCAGGTGCTGCATGCGCTGCTGGCGGAACGGCATCTCGATATCGAGGCCGGCGAGCACGGACTTCGGGGCGTCGCGGAGGCCGAAGATCCAGTCGGAGATGACGTAGCCGCGGAAGCCCCACTCGTCGCGGAGGATGTCGGTGAGGAGCGCGTGGTTCTGCCCGCACCAGTCGCCGTTCACGGAGTTATACGCGGACATGACGCAGGCGACGCCTTCATCGACCACGCGCTTGAAGTGCGGGAGGTAGACCTCGTGGAGCGCGCGGTCGTCGGCGCGGACATCGACCTGGAAGCGGGCGTTCTCGATGGAGTTCATGGCGTAGTGCTTCACGCAGGCCATCGCGTGGCGCTGGACGCCGCGGGCGAGGGCGGCGCCCATCTCGCCGACGTGGTGCGGGTCTTCGCCGTAGGTTTCCTGCGCGCGGCCCCACGCGGGGTGGCGGAGGAGGTTCACGTTGACGCCGCCGAAGAGGTTGGCGCCGCGCGCGCGCAGCTCGCGGCCGACGGCCTCGCCGATCCGCTCCTCGAGGTCGGGATCCCAGGTGGCGCCGCGTGCCATCGACACGGGGAAGCAGGTGTTGGTACCGACCGCGACGCCGCGAGGGCCATCGGAGAAGGCGATGCCGGGGTAGGCGCGATCGCGGAGGCGGGCGCCGATCCACGGATCACGGGCGTAGCCTCCGCCGGCGACGCGGGCGCTGGCGCCGCCGGCCATGCGCAACATGCCGGGCCAGAACTCCTCGTCGCCATCGAGGCACCAGAGCTTCTCATCGAGCGTGAGTGCGGCGACGAAGCGGCGGGCGACATCGTCCGGGTCTTCGCCTGCGCGGACGCGGGCGCGCGCGTCATCGAAGGAGGCGATCGGTGCGGTGTCGTCGGTGGTCATGGCGGCGAGTATAGGCGGGTGATGGCGCAGGCAGAAGATCAGGCGAACGCGCGCCTCACCCCCGGCCCCCTCTCCAACGAGTGGAGAGCAACTGTCTTGAAGATGATGCATCGTGCTCCTTTGGTGGCTGTAGGACGGGAGACGGGTCGCGGCCTCGGTGCCTCGGTCCGTTTTCTGTTTCATGCGGCAGGCGCCCGGTACGCATTCCAGGCGCAGCCGTCGCGCAGCATGGCGTTGAGGATGATGAGCAGCTTGCGCATCGCGGCGAC
>DASUKS010000238.1:0-9050 GCA_036278595.1 Dehalococcoidia bacterium | reverse complement strand
GCGCTCGACCCCATCGCCACCCTCAAAATCGAAGACCTCATGCGGGAGCTCTCGCGGGACCTAACCATCGTCATCGTGACGCACAACATGCAGCAGGCCGCCCGGGTCTCGGATTACACTGCATTCATGCTGGCGCGCGAGGAGCGCGTCGGGCGCCTGGTGGAGTTTGGACCGACGGAGCGGCTCTTCACCACCCCGGCCGATAAACGGACAGAGGACTACATCACCGGCCGGTTCGGATAGGGGGCAGGGCGATGACGAGACAGCTCTTCGAGAAGCAGCTGCGCGAGATGCAGGATGAAGTCCTGATCCTCAGCAGCATGGTCGAAAAGGCGATCCAGCGCTCGGTGCAGGCGCTGCGAACGCGCGACGTCGCCCTCTCGAACTCGGTCATCGCCGACGACCTGCTGATCAACAAGAAGCGCTACGAGATCGAAGAGAAGTGCATCCACACGATGGCGCTGCAGCAGCCGATGGCAGCCGACCTGCGCGTGCTGGTCGCCATCCTGTTCATCGTCACGGAGCTGGAGCGCATGGCCGACCACGCGGAGGGGATCGGCCGTATCAACCTGATGCTTGGCGAAGAGCCGCTGCCGGCGGAGCTCGGCGAGGTGTGGGAGATGGGCGAGCGCGCGGGCGATATGCTCCGGCGTGCGATCACCGCCTTTATCGATCGTGATGCCGATGCCGCACGCCGCATCTGCGATGAGGACGACGTCGTCGACACGCTGTACGACAAGGCCTACGACGACCTGATCCACATGATGATCCGCTCCCCCGTCGACGTGCAGCGCCTGACCTACCTGATCTGGACCTCGCATAACCTCGAACGGATCGCCGACCGGGTGACGAACATCTGCGAGCGCGTGATCTTCATGGTCACCGGCGTGCTCGAAGAGATCAACGTCTCGCGGTACTAGCGGACGCGGAGGGCGGCGTGGCGGAGAGCAGCACCATCGGCTGGGAGCATATGGGCGGTGCTGACGCCGCGGCCGGGCAGACGATCCTGGTGGTCGATGATGAGCCGAGCCTGACCGCGGCGCTCTCCTACAACCTGCGCAAAGACGGCTTCCGCGTGATTACGGCGGGCGATGGCATCGCCGCGCTGCAGGAGGCGCGCCGGGAGCGGCCAGACCTCATCGTGCTCGACCTGATGCTGCCGAAGATGGACGGCCTGGAGGTGTGCCGCCGCGTCCGTGCGGAGTCGGCCGTGCCGATCATCATGCTCACGGCGAAGGGCGAGGAGATGGACCGGGTCGTCGGGCTCGAGGTCGGCGCGGACGATTATCTCGCCAAGCCGTTCGGCATGCGCGAGCTGATGGCGCGCGTGCGAGCGCTGCTTCGGCGCGCTGCGCAGCACACCAATGACCGCGAAGGCCGGCGCATCGCCGCCGGTGAGTTGTCCATCGATCCGCGCGGGCGCACGGTGGAGCGTGGCGGCGCACCGGTGGCGCTGAAGCCGAAGGAGTTCGACCTGCTGGCGTTCCTCGCGAAGAGCGCGGGCCAGGTCTTCACGCGCGAGCAGATCCTGCAGCGGGTCTGGGGCTACGACTTTTTCGGCGGAAGCCGCACCGTCGATGTGCACATGCGCTGGCTGCGCGAGAAGCTGGAGTCGGATCCGGCGCATCCGGCGCACCTCCTGACTGTCCGAGGCGTTGGCTACAAGTTCGTCCGCTGATACGCGCCGCGTCCCGGCGGCGCTGCGGGCGACCGTCATCTACATCCTCGTCGCCGGCGCGATGCTGCTCGCGCTGTGGCTGTACACGCGTGACAACGCGGCCGCGTACGCCATCGCGTTCGTCGCCGGCGGTGTGGCATTCGCCGTCGCGTCAAGCCTTCTCGCTTCGCTGGCGGACGGTCGCATCGACGACCTGAAGCGCGTGATGGACGCGCTGGCGTCCGGCCGCTTCGACGCGCGCGCGGCGGCGGCGGATGATGCGCTCGGCGGGCTCGCCATGGCGATCAACCGGGCGGCCGCGCGCACGGAGCAGGTCGTGAACGCGCTTCGGCAGGAGCAGGCCCAGCTCACAGCGCTCCTCAATGCCGGGAGCGACGCGGCCGTCGCGGTGGACCATGACTTCTCGATCGTCTACTTGAACGAGGGCGCCCGGGCGATCTTCGGTCCCGGCGCGCAGCTTGGGCGGGCGTTCATCGAGGTGGTACGCGACCACGACCTGAACAATGTGGTGGCGGCGGCCGCGCGCCGCGGCGAGCGCAGCGTGCGCGTCGTGCCGTACGAGCCGGCGCAGCGCTGGCTGCAGGTAACGGCGATGCCGATCGAGGCGACAGGCGACTGGGCGGCGCTTGCCGTCTTCCATGACCTGACGGAGGTGCGGCGGCTCGACAGCATGCGGCGCGACTTCATCAGCAACGTGTCCCACGAGCTGCGCACGCCGCTCGCCGGCATCCGTGCGGCGACGGAGACGCTGCAGGAGGGCGCGCTCGATGACCGCGAGGCCGCGATCGAGTTCCTCGGCCACATCCA
Organism: Dehalococcoidia bacterium; assembly: GCA_036278595.1. Classification (GTDB taxonomy): domain Bacteria; phylum Chloroflexota; class Dehalococcoidia; order DSTF01; family JACRBR01; genus JADMII01. Next base: position 6,565 of record DASUKS010000238.1, on the reverse strand, counting down.
GCGCGAGACCGACCGGATGACGCAGATGGTCGAGGAGCTGCTCGAGCTATCGCGCATCGAATCGGGCGCGGCGCCCATGACCTTCCGGCGGATCGACGCTCGCGCGCTGGCCGCGGATGCGGCGCACCGCTTCGCGCAGCAGGCGGAGCGCGCGGGGCTGGCCCTCTCGACTGACGGACCGGAGCAGCCGCTGGAGATCTACGCGGACGAGGAGCGGCTGGAGCGCGCGATCGGGAACCTGGTGGCGAACGCGATCCGGTTCACGCCGGCGGGCGGGAGCATCACCATCCGGACGGAGCCGCTGGACGGCGACGTGGCGATCATCGTCGAGGACACGGGGATCGGCATCCCGGCGGAGCAGCAGGCGCGCGTCTTCGAGCGATTCTACAAAGCGGACCGCGGCCGGGGCGAGACCGGCGTCGGGCTTGGCCTCGCGATTGTGAAGCACATCGCGCTCGCGCACGAGGGCACCGTCTCGGTCGAGAGCCGCCCGGGGCGTGGGGCCAGGTTCATCATCCGCCTACCACGCCGTTAGGCGTCGAGCCTCGCGCGCCACGGATGTTCCGGCGAGATGATGCGCAGGGCATCGGCGAGCCATGCACGCTCGGGCGGCGCGAGCGACGGCAGCGCGACGTCGAAGTCGTGGGCGTTACGATCGAGCGCCGGCTTGTTCGACTTGTACAGCAGCGCGATCTCTGGTCGGACGTGCGGCACGCCGCGCGCGTCCCGCGTGCCGAATTCGGCGACCGCCCTGCGCAGGCGCGGATCGCGGCGGTACAGCCAGTCGTTGCCGTCCGTCTGTTCGAGGAGCACCTCGAACGCCCACGCGTCGTCGTTCGTTCGGCCGGCCCAGAACTGGTGATGCTCGTCGCGCAGCGGCTCGCCGTGCCAGGGTATGAGCGTGCCGTCGTACGCGATATACAGATCGAAGTCGCGGAACAGGTCGGTCAGGCACGGGTAGTCGGTGCGGAGCATCGCGACATCGACATCGCCGTGCGGGCGGGTCGTCCGGCCGACGTGCAGGTCGATCGCGACGCCGCCCGCGATCCACCAGCGCGCGCCGATCGGCTCGAACACGCGCACCAGCTCGTCGGGCGCGAGCGGGCACCAGGCCTCGATCGGCGGGTGCGCCGTCACAGCGCCGCCATCCGATCCGGTGCGACGCCCGAGACCTCGACGAGCTTTGTGCGAGAGGAGGCGCCGGAGACGATCCGCAGCGACGTGCGGCGTACGCCGAGCGCGTTCGACAGCAGCCGCAGCACGCTCTCGTTCGCATCGCCGTCGACGGGCGCCGCGGCGACGCGCACGCGAAGCACGCGCTGGCCTGCCGCGTCCAATGACCAGCCATCGATGGCATCGCGGCCGGCGCGCGGCGTCACGCGCACGGCGATACGTGCGCGGTCGTCGTTGGGAGGCATGCGGGCAGTGTAGGCAGACGCGACTGACGGCGGTATGCGATCATGGTCGCATGCAGGAGGCGGCCGTGCGACCCGAGACGATCGTAGTGCCTGCGGGCGCCTTCCAGATGGGCGATGACGCCGGGCGGCCAGACGAGCGCCCGGCCCACGACGTGTACGTGAGCGCGTTCGAGATGGCGGTGCTGCCGGTCACCAACGACGAGTACGCGCGCTTCCTCGCGGCGACAGGGCACGACGAGCCACGATTCTGGCATGACCCGCTGTTCAGCCGGCCGCGGCAGCCGGTCGTGGGCGTGTCCTGGCGGGCGGCGGTGGCGTACTGCACGTGGATCGCCGATGCCACAGGCGAGCCGTGGCGGCTGCCGAGCGAGGCCGAGCGCGAGAAAGCGGCGCGGGGCGGCATCGCGGGCGCCGACTATCCGGCCGGCGAGACGGGCCTGCGTTTCGAGCAGGAAGCCACGTTCGATGTCGGGCGCTCGCGCCCGAACGGCTACGGGCTGTACGACATGGCGTACAACGTGCACGAATGGTGCTCGGACTGGTACGACCCCGCGTACTACGCCGCGTCGCCCGCGCGCGACCCCCAGGGGCCGGCGACCGGTACGCGTCGGGCATCCCGTGGCGGCGCATGGCGCCACCACGTGAAGCTGAACCGTTGTGCCGCGCGCAGCAGCCTGCCGCCATCGTTCGAGTACAATGACTACGGGTTCCGGATCGCGAAGAGCGTGTGACGAGGGCCCGACGACTCAGCGGCCGGCGAGAGCGCGGCTGATGACGAGCCGCTGGATCTCGTTCGTGCCCTCGAAGATCTGGAAGATCTTGGCGTCGCGCACCCACTTCTCGACCGGGAACTCGCGCATGTAGCCGTAGCCGCCGCAGATCTGCACCGCTTCGATCGTGATCCTCATCGCGGCGTCGGAGGCGTAGCACTTCGCCATCGACCCCTCGGCACGAAGCAGCGGTTGGCCAGACGAGGCCAGCCACGCGGCGCGGTGCACGAGCAGGCGCGCGGAGTCATACGCCATCGCCATGTCGGCGAGCTTGAAGGCGATGCCTTCCTGCGCGATGAGCGGCTTCCCGAACTGCTTGCGTTCCTTCGCGTACTCCGTCGCGTATTCGAGCGCAGCGCGCGCGATGCCGAGCGCGAAGGCACCGACTGACGGGCGCGTGCGCTCGAGCATCTTGAGCGCGCCGAGCGCGCCCGGGATCGGCGGCGGGCCTCCTTCCGTCGCGACGCGCGGCGGCGGGCCGAGGCGGTTCTCGGCCGGGACGCGGCAATCCTCGAGGATGACATCGGCCGTGTGCGAGGCGCGGATGCCCATCTTCTTCCAGACGGTGCCCTCGGACAGGCCGGGGTTGCCCTTCTCGACGACGAAGGCCGCAAGCCCGCCCCAGCCCTTGCTGCGGTCTTCGGTCGCGAAGATGACGTGCACGTCGGCGATGCCGCCGTTTGTGATGAAGCGCTTGGTGCCGTTGAGGACATAATCGTCACCGTCGCGGACGGCGGTCGTGGCGATCGCCTGCACGTCGGATCCGGCCTCAGGCTCCGTGAGGCCCATGGCGCCGAGCCGGACCTCACCGTCCGAGCCGAACGCCATCGGGAGGAACTTCGCCTGCTGCTCCGGCGTGCCGATGCCCATGATCGCCGCGCCCGCGAGGCCGCTCGCCGCGATGGCGAGCGCGATGCCGGCGCAACCCCACGCCAGCTCCTCCGTGATGAGCACGCTCGAGAGCCCGCCGGCGCCGCCGAAGATCCCGCGCGCGAGGCCGAGGTCGTTCGCCTTCGCGATGATCTCGCGCGGGAGCTCTTCATGCTCGTCGTAGTACGCCGCCTTCGGGCGGATCTCCTTCACAGCGAACTCATGCGCGAGCTGCTGAATCATGCGTTCTTCTTCGTTCAGTCCGAAGTCGACCATGCGCCCCGTGCCCCTTCTGTGCTGTGCCGCCCGCGCGACGGATTCCGCAGGCGGCGCAATTCTATCCCATGCGATGCTGAGACGTAACTCCGCGAGCGGCGGGCGCACGTGGATTGAAGCTGAGCGGCAGACGCGACCGCCGATGCGGCGCGCTAGAGCACAGGCCAGCGGCTGCTGATCACGACGTCGATGTCGTTCGTCGCTTCCTGGATCTCGACGCGCGTGGCGTTGCCCTCGCGGTGGTACTGCAGCGTCAGGCGGCCTTGACCGACGCGCAGGTTGCGCACCTGGACGGTGTTGAGCCAGTACGGCAGGCGTGGATTGACGATGCGCAGGCGGTTCTTGAACGCCTCCGGGCGCAGACCGAGGATCGCCTGCGTCATCAGCGGGAACGTGCCGGCGGCCCATGCCTGCGGCCGGCACGCGACCGGGTAAGGGACCGGCGACTGGTGCGCGGAGCGCATCTCGCCGCCGAAGAGCTCCGGAAGCCGGAAGTTGGGGAACGAGGCGGCGGCCTCGAACAGCGCCGTCGCGACTTCGTTCAGCTCGTCCTCGTAGCCGTACATCTTGAAGCCCATGGCGGCGATGCTGTTGTCGTGCGGCCAGACTGAGCCCAGGTGGTAACCGATCGGGTTGAAGCGGGGATTGCCGCCGCTCAGCGTGCGGATGCCCCAGCCGCTGAACATGTCGTTCTCCATCAGCCGCGAGACCGTCGCGTCGGCGTGGTCGGGATCGATGATGCCGCTCCAGAGGCCGTGCGCCGGGTTCGAAGTCGCGGACTCCACCTGCTTGCCGTCGCCGTCGAGTGCGAGCGCATAGAAGCGCCGGTCCGGCATCCAGAAGTCGTCGTTGAATCGCTCCTTGAGGCGCGCGGCCTCTGTCATCAGGCGCTCGGCAAGCTCGACCTCGTCGAGGCGCATGAGGACCGGCGCCAGGTGCGTGCGCGCGAAGTAGGCGTATGCCTGTACTTCGGCGAGCGCGATGGGCGGGTTCGCGAGCGTGCCGTTGATGTGCACGACGGCGTCCCATGAGTCCTTCCAGCCCTGGTTCACGAGTCCCTTGTCGGAGCGCTTCTCGTAGCTCAGGTAGCCGTCGCCGCGCGCATCGACGCTGTCGTCCATCCACCGGATCGCCGCCTTCATCGCGGGGAGCATCTCGCGCATGAAGTCGAGGTCGCCGGTCCACTCCCAGTAGTGTGCGGCGAGCATGAGGAAGAGCGGCGTCGCATCGATCGTGCCGTAATACGGGCGGTACGGCAGCTTGCCGGCGAGTGTCAGCTCATCGAAGCGCAACTCGTGGAGGATCTTGCCCGGCTCTTCGTCGCGCGCATGGTCGATGTGCGTCCCCTGCCACTTCGCGAGCACGCGCAGCGTCTGTGCGGCGATCTCGGGCCGGTACGCGAGCATCTGCATCGCGACGATGCAGCTGTCGCGGCCGAAGAGCGCGTCATACCAGGGCGCGCCCGCGGCGGTAAAGCGATCGCCGTCCTCGGTCATGCTCGACAGCATGCGGATGTCCTGCAATGAGCGAGACATCACGCGGTTGAAGAACTCGTTGTCGGTGAAGATCTGCGTCGAGCCATCGAGCCACTCGCGGTACGACTGCGCGAGGCCCGCGATCCGGTCGTCCTGCTCGGAGGCGGGCGGCGGATCGGCGCCGAGCGCGATGCTCGTGCGCATGATGATGGTCTCGCGGCGCTCGAGCGTGACGAGGAAGAGCGCCTGTTTCGAATCGATGCGGGCCGGCGCGCGGTCGAACTCGATCCGGGTGCGCCGCTCGCGCCCGTCCACGCCCGTGTACGCGTAGGTGATGGCGCGCTCGCCGACTTCCGTCGTGCGGCGCTCCTCCCATGCCTCCCGCTCGAATCCGCGCACGTCGAAGATATCGGCGAAGTCGGCAGCGCACTCGTACAGGAGTTCGAGCGTGATGGGGAAGGGATTGAAGTTCGTGATGCGCAGGTGCTCTTCGACCAGATCCGAGATGACGCGCTGCCGCCGGATCTCGACGCTCGACTGGCCGATCCGGCGGCCCTCCTGCATGGTGATGACCGGGTTCGTCATCACCTGCTCCATCGCGTATCCGAGCTCGGCCGTGGAGAGCAAGACCACCGGCGAGACGCCGTTCACGGTGAGTGTGTAGGTCGAGAGGTGGCGCGTGTCCGCGTGGTACAGGCCCAGCCCCTGTGTGTTGCCTTCGGGGATGTTGCCGGCGCGGTCGGTGATGAGCCCTGTGGCGCCTTCGCGGATGATCAGGGCATCGCGGATATCCTCGATGCCCATGGGCTCGCCGGCGGGAAGGACCGACCACTCTTCTTCTTCGGCGACGGACTGGGCTTCAGGATTCGTCGGTGGCCTCTCTTCCGGCGCGCGAGCCCGCGGCCTGCGCTCCTATGAGAGGTTCGGCCGTTGGCGTACCCGCAGGTTGTTGGTGACGTCCCTGACAGCGTCGTGCCAGCGCACCAACTCTTCGATCATATCGCGCTGCTCGGCGCTCGCGACATCGCCGCCAAGCGCGACGATACCACCGGTGCAGCTCACCGTCACGGAGCCCGCCGGCACGTTGATCACACGGATAAGCGATGCGGTGATCTCGCGCTCGAGATCGTGGTCTTCGACCGGGTGGTCGAGCGTGGTGAGCTCGTTGTGGACGTGCATCACGCCGCTGGATGCCCATGCCGCAGCTTCGATTCGCTGGCGGAGATCTGCGCTCGAGACGACGCCGCGCAGGTAGACCTCGCCGGACAGGGTGAAGACGCGCACGTGCACGACGGTCTCGGGGGCGGCATCGCGGATGGCAGCGGCGACGCTTTCGGACACGCTGGAGTCGCCGGTCGGTTCGTGGACGACGTGCAGCTCGTTGATCACGACCCGGCCCGGGAGCGCATCGGCAACGCCCTTCGCCGCTTCCTGCTTGCTCTTGTAGCAGCTCGCGATGCCGTGCAGGTACATCTGCGGGCCGACTTCATCTACGTGCGCATCCCGGATTCCGTGCCGCTTGAGCACCGCGCCGGCGACCGCGCACGGACTCCGGGGAATCGCGGAATTGAGACCGGGCACGCTCGATTCAGTCGGCAACATCATGAGGCGGTCCTGAGCGGCTGGATGGGCGTGGATCGCACCCCGGGAGGTTCCACGACGATGCGTTGAGGAACGAACGGCCGGGCGACCATCGCATTGTCGGCGATCGCGCGGTCGTAGACGTCCAGGTACGCGCTCGCCATGCTCTGCGGGG
>DASUKS010000237.1:0-2394 GCA_036278595.1 Dehalococcoidia bacterium | reverse complement strand
ATGTCGAGGCCGAAGTCCATGCCGCTGACGGCCCGGTCCTGCCCGAGCGTGCCCTCGAGCGGCCGCAGGTCGTCGGTCGTCTTGAAGCGGAACATGTTCGGGTTGCAGGTGCGGCGCAGCTGTTTCGCGGGGACGCGCAGCGACTTCAGCACTCGTTCGTTCATGCGAGATCCCTTCGGCTAATCACGCTCATGCTAACCGAGCCAACCCAGGTGCGATATCCCATCGTTGGGTGGAGCGCACGCGCGCCGTCCTCGCTACCATGCGGCGGGATGATCCCGTGCGCCGCATCATGAAGCCGACAAAGCCTGCCGAGGCGAGCGCCGCCGAGCCGGCCGCCGTCTATGCTCCCGGCGTACGCGCGGCCACCCGCTACCAGCAGCAGCTCATCGAGCGCATCATCGCGCATCGCGCCGAGATCGCGCTCGTGCTGGCGCTCACGGCGTTGGCCGCCGGCCTGCGGCTGTGGCGGCTCGACACGGTCCCGCTTGGCCTCCACGGCGACGAGGCATGGACGGGGCTCGATGCCCGTCGCGTTCTCCGCGAGGGCTGGATTGGGCCCTACGTGCAGAGCGCGCTCGGGCAACCGACCGGCCCGCTCTACTTCACGGCACTGCTCTTCTCGTTCCTGCCCGATACGACGTTTACCCTGCGCCTCTCGATGGCGCTCTTCGGCATCGCGACGATCCCGCTCGCCTACTTCGCCTTCCGCTCGATGTTCAATGCCACGGCCGCTGCCTTCGCCGCGCTCCTGCTCTCCGTGATGACCTGGCACCTCCAGCTCACGCGTACGGCGTTCATGGTCGGCTCCTGGCCGTTCATCGAGATGGCCGTCATGTGGGCGCTGTTCGCGGGCGTCCGGCGCCGCAACCCGGCGCTGATGGCGCTCGCCGGCGCGCTCACCGGCCTCGGCGTCTACACGTACAACGCCTACGCGCTGTTCGTGCCCGTCGCCGTCGTCGCGTTCATCTGGGCGATCGCACGCGCCGGCGAACCCGGTGCGCGACGGCGCGTACTGCTCGGCACGGGCGGCGCCATCATCGCCGCGGTTGTCATCGCCCTGCCGATGCTCAGCTACATCTCCGGCCACTACGACCAATACCGCTCGCACCAGCAGGACCTGAGCGTCACCCAATCGGCGGCCTGGCAGCAGGCAGGTATTACCGGCAAAGCGGACATTCTGCGGCATCGCTTCGACGAGTGGGCGTTCGCCCTCGGGCGCGGCGACCGCCCCGATCTCGGCGACGCGCTCGCGGCTCGCGGCCAGCCCGTCGTGCAGCCGATCATCCTCGCGCTCGCCGTCGCCGGGCTCTGCATGGCGTTATGGCGCCTGCGCGAGACGGCGTACGCCACGGTCATCGCCGCCGTCATCGTGATGCCGATCGGCGCGCTCGCCACTACGGGCGATGGCCTCTTCCGCCGGACGTTCGGCCTCGCGCCGTTCATCGCGCTGCTCGCCGCGCTGCCGCTGGCGTGGGTGTGGCAGCGGGCCGTCGCTTCGCGCGATCGGATGGCGCTGCTCGGCGCGGCGGTGATCCTCGTGCTCGTCGCCCTGCCCGCCGCGCTTGGCACCTACCGGTACTTCGGCCCGGCGCAGCACACGTACGCCGTGACGTTCACCTTCCCGTACCAGGAGGACGCCGCCGCGCACTACGTCGCGTCGCTGCCGCCCGGTACGCAGGTCTACTACTACAGCGACCGCTGGGCGTTCAACTACGAGACGATGCGCTTCATCGCGCCGGACGCGACCGGGACCGACCGCTCGCGCGAATACGGCATCGTGACGCCCGGCGAGCCGCTGGACTTCAGCGCCCCGGAGGGCAAGCCCGTGGCCTTCGTGTTCCTCGGCGCCTACCTCGGCGACATTCAGTCGGCGGTAGAGCAGCACCCCGGCGGTACGGAGACCGAGGGCCACCACGGCGACGAGACCACGTTCCGCGCCTACGTCCTGCCGGCGAGCTAGCAGGTAGCCGAAGACGCGGGCAAACAGAAGGCGCGCAGTTGCCCTTCCCTTTAGGGAAGGGGTTGGGGGTTAGGTCGCTCGTGTGCCGCGACTGAATCTTTGGCTGCGTGTCTCGCGGCCGCTCCCGTCGCCTCGCGTAGCGTGAACGCGAGCACGCTCCCGGCGCCCCCACGCGCGATCGTCCGGATCTCACCGCCATGCGCGCGCACGATCTCCCGCGCGATCGCCAGCCCCAGCCCGCTGCCCGAGCCGGATGGCTCATCCGTGCTGCGATAGAAGCGCTCGAAGACGTGCGGCAAGTCGTCCGGCGTGATGCCGCTCCCCGTGTCGCTCACCGAGATCTCGATCATCCCGCGCGGCGCCCGCTCGACGCCGATCGTGATCGCGCCGCCGCGCGGGGTATGGCGGAACGCGTTGTCGACCAGGTTCCC
>DASUKS010000236.1:0-5144 GCA_036278595.1 Dehalococcoidia bacterium | reverse complement strand
AAGGCGATGAAGAAGAAGGGCGGCACCGTGATCGCGCAGGACGAGGCGACAAGCGAGTACTTCGGGATGCCGGGCGCCGCGATCGAGACGGGTTGCGTCGACTACGTTGTCCCGCTGCCGGACATCGCCGCGCTGATCGTGCGGCTCGTCGTGGGTGCGTGCGGATGAGCGAGCGCGAGCACGACGAGGAATTCGAGGCCTTCCTCCGTTACCTGAGCGGAAGCCGCAACTTCGACTTCACCGCATACAAGCGCCCGAGCCTGTCGCGCCGTGTGCGAAAGCGGATGCAGGAAGTCGGCATCGCCAGCTACAGCGACTACACGGACTACCTGGAGGTGCACCCGGAGGAGTTCACCAGCCTCTTCGACACCATCCTGATCAACGTCACAAGCTTCTTCCGCGACCCGCCCGCGTGGGAGTTCCTGGCCAACCAGGTGATTCCCGACATCGTGCGGGAGAAGCGCTCCACCGACCAGATCCGCGTCTGGACGGCCGGCTGCGCCTCCGGCGAGGAGGCGTACAGCATCGCCGTCATCCTCGCCGACCTTCTCGGCGAGGAGCAGTACCGCGCGCGCGTCAAGATTTATGCGACCGACGTCGACGAAGACGCGCTAGCCTCCGCGCGGCACGCCGTCTACACGGCGAAGCACATCGCCGCCGTGCCGGAGCGCTATCGCCACGCGTTCGAGGCTTCAAACGGGCACTTCGCGTTCCGGAAGGATTTGCGGCGCGCGGTGATCTTCGGCCGGCACAACCTGCTCGATGATGCGCCGATCTCGCGCGTCGACCTGCTCGTCTGCCGGAACACGCTGATGTACCTCAACGCCGAGGGTCAGGCGCGCGTGTTCGAACGCCTCTACTTCGCGCTGAACAACGGCGGCTACCTCTTCCTCGGCAAGGCGGAAACGCTGGTGTCGCACACGGCGGCCCTGCAACCGGTCGACCTCAAGCTCCGCATCTTCCAGAAACGCAGGCGAGACGAGGTGCAGGACCGCGGGCTCGTGCCGGCGGGCGGCGAATCCGGCGAAGCCGACAATGCGGACGACGCAGCCGTGCCCGCAGCAACGCTTCGCGCGTTGACGTTCGAAATCGACCCGATCGCCCAGATCATTATCGATGTCCACGGCTGCCTCATCGCGGTCAACGAGCGCGCCCGCGCGTTGTTCGGACTGACGCTGTCCGACATCGGCCGTCCGCTGCAGGACCTCGAGGTCTCGTACCGGCCGGTGGAACTCCGCTCCCTGATTGACCAGGTGTACGCCGAAGGCCGGACCGTGAATCTCCGCGACGTCGAATGGAAGACGCCGACCGCCGTCCACTGGCTCGAAATCACCGTCCTGCGGCTCACCGAGGCGACCGGCGACACCCTCGGCGTCAAGCTCGTCTTCACCGATGTCACGCGATACAAGGAGCTGCAGCAGCAGCTGGAGCGCTCCAAGTACGAGCTCGAGTCGGCCTACGAAGAGGTCCAGTCCTCGAACGAAGAGCTCGAGACGATGAACGAGGAGCTTCAGTCAACCAACGAAGAGCTCGCAGCCGTCAACGCGGAGATGCACGGTCAGACGACGGAGCTCAACGACGTCAACGCGTTCCTCGAATCGATCCTCAGCAGCCTCGTCGCCGCCGTCGTGGTGGTGGACGCGCAGATGCGCGTGACGGCGTGGAACCACCGGGCGGAGGACTTCTGGGGACTGCGGCCCGACGAGGTCAGCGGTCAGCACTTCCTTAACCTCGATATTGGCCTGCCGGTCGCCTCGCTGCGCGAAACCATCCGGCACTGTCTGTCCGGGGAGCCGGCGTCCGAGGATCTGCTCCTGGAGGCGACGAACCGGCGCGGCCGCACGTTCGCATGCCGCATCGCCGCCAGCCCGCATCGCAGCCCGGACGGCGCCATCATCGGCGTCATCCTGATGATGGAAGAAGCGCCCGCGTCTTCTACGAAGTAGAGGCCGGGCGGGCGGGCATCGCGCCGGGCGTTAGTCCCACTCGGGCGCGACTGCGAGCGTGAAGACGAACTCCGCGCCGCCGCCCTCGCGCGGCCGCACCCAGATGCGGCCATCCTGCGCCATCACGAGCCGTCTGCACACGGCGAGCCCGACGCCGAGCCCGGGCGCGTCGCCGTGCCGCGTCGGCGAGCGGAAGAAGGCCTTGAAGATGCTCGCTTCGTCCTTCGTCGCGACCCCGTCACCCCGGTCCGCGACGGTGAAGCGCACGCGGCGCCCGAAGCGCGCGACGACGATCTTGATCGGGCGGCCGGGCGGGCTGTACTTCTCGGCGTTGCTCAGCAGGTTCCGCAGCACCTGCTCGAGGTACGTCGGCTCCGCGCTGACCGCCGGTATGTGTTGCCCGAGATTCACTTCGACGGCGCGTCCCCGCTCCCGCTCGAACTCGGCCGCGATGCGCTCCACGATACGCTGGGGCATCACGGGCTCCAGCTCGGCGGCGGTCGACTGCGAACGCGCCAGCAGCAGAAGGTCGTCGACGAGGCGCTGCAGACGCGAGGTCTCCACGTAGATGTCTTCGACCGCGGCGCCGCGGGTGTCCGCGTCCATCTTCGCGCCCTTGCGCCGCAGGATCTCCGCGTTCCCGTAGATCGTCGTGATCGGTGTCCGTAGCTCGTGCGAGATCAGGCCAAGAAACTCGTCCTTCACCGCGCTGGCCCGCTCGAGATCCGCCGTGCGCGCGCGCACCCGCTCATCCAGCTCGGTGTTCAGCGTCGCCAGCCGGCGCGCGTACTCTGCCTGCTCCGTCACGTCTCGCACCATCCAGGTCAGCGCGCGTTCGCCGATGATGAGTCGGAGCGTGACCGAGGCCTCGACATCCCGTGGCGCGGAGTTCGCGACGAGCACCGGGAACACTTCGTGGAGCACTTCGGAGGTGCGCAGCGCGCTCGCGATCGCGGCGCGCAGCCGGCGGCGGGCGGCGGTGGGGACGAAGTTGAAGATCGGGCGGCCGATCACGCGCTCCGGCGGAAGCCTGAATAGCGCGGTCGCGGCGCGGTTGACCTCCCCGATCTTCCCGTAGATATCCGTCACGAGGTAGGCCTCCGGCGCGGACTGAAACAGCGTCTCGTACCGCTGGCGGTCCACCTCCGCGGTGTGCCGGGACTGGATGAGCTCGTCGTTCTGCTGGCGAAGCTCTTCTTCCGCGACGGCAAGCTGCTCAAGGGTGGTGCGGAATCGCACCTCCTCCGACTCCGCATGACCATCGCCGGCGCGCTGGGCACTACCGGCGGCGTGCGGGAGGCGTTCGATAGCCATGCGAACCTCCCGGGGCGCGTCGTCGGCTGAATCAGGGGATGCGAAAACGGCGCGTATCTCAGACTCCAAGACGAAACTCAGCATAACAACCGCATCATGCACGCGGCTGATCGGTCGGGAGCCGCGCATTACAGAAACGTGACAATACGGCATCAGGCCGTCGCGGCTGTGAGTTACCCCCGGGCCAGGGCGGAGCGTGCCGCGACCGGCCGCGCCGGTTTGCATCGAGATCGCAAAGCGCTGGCACTCTCCGGCGCCCGCGGCTTCGCACCGGCGTCCGCATGACGACAGGTCCGCGCTTTACGTTGCGGTTCCGCATACGTACGATGTGCGGGCCAACGGAACGCCATAAGGAGCGAAACACGCATGAAAGCAGCGATCTTCCACGGGGTCAACGAACCGCTCACGATCGAGCAGGTCGATATCGACAAGCCGGGGCCGCGCGAGGTGCTCGTCCGCACCGTCGCGTCAGGCGTCTGCCACAGCGACCTGCACTTCATCGAGGGCCTCTACCCGTACCCGCCGCCCGCCGTCCTCGGCCACGAGGCCGCCGGCATCGTCGAGGAGGTGGGCGACCAGGTGACGTACGTGAAGCCGGGCGACCACGTCATCTCGTGCCTCTCCGTCTTCTGTGGCCACTGTGACATGTGCGTCACCGGCCGCACGCACCTCTGCCGCAACCCCGAGCTGCGCCGCGGCTTCAACGAAAAGCCGCGCCTCTCGCAGGGCGGGTCGCCGGTCAACCAGTTCCTCAACATCTCGAGCTTCGCGGAGCAGATGCTCCTGCACGAGCACGCCATCGTGAAGATCCGCGAAGACATGCCGCTCGACCGCGCGGCCCTCATCGGCTGCGGCGTCATGACGGGCGTCGGCGCGGTGCTCAACACGGCGAAGGTCCCCGCGGGCTCCTCGGTCGCGGTCTTCGGCGCCGGCGGCGTCGGGCTCGCGGCGATCCAGGGCGCGCGCATCGCCGGCGCGGGCAAGATCATCGCCGTCGACATGATCGAGAACAAGCTCGCGACCGCGCGCCAGCTCGGCGCCACGCACATCGTCGACGCGTCCTCGCACGACCCGGTGCAGTCGATCCGCGAGATCACCGGCGGCGGCGTCGAGTACTCGTTCGAGGCGATCGGGCTCGGGAAGGTCGCCGAGCAGGCGTTCGACGCGCTGGCGCCGGGTGGCACGGCGACGATCATCGGCATGATCCCCGTCGGCCAGAAGGTCGAGATCGACGGCCCCTCGCTACTCTCCGAGAAGACGCTGCAGGGCTGCACGATGGGCTCGAACCGTTTCCGCGTTGACATGCCGCGCTACATCGACTTCTACATGGACGGCCGCCTGAAGCTCGACGAGATGATTACGAACCGCGGCACGCTCGAAGACGTGAACGACGCGTTCCGCGCGATGAAGGCCGGCGAGGTCGCCCGCACCGTCCTCCAGCTCGCGGAGGCTTAGCCGCGAGGATGCTGCCGCCGCTGATGTGAGCGAGGATCGCGTAGCGCCGGAGCCTGTCCTCGACTAGGCGACTCGCGCTCGTCGGCGCAGGCACACGCGGAGCGTGAGCTCCGCCCAACGCGGAGGAGCACTCGTAGCCGCGGAGCTTCCCTACGGGCCGTAGGCAGCTCCGCCCCCTGCGGCTCGCGCGCGGGCGCGTCAAATCGCATGAAACGGAGACCTAGCATGCCCCTCGAAGGTGAATACGAACCGAGCCCGGCCGCGTGGGTGCGCAACCAGGTCGCCGAGTACGAAGCCTCCGGCGGCCAGCGCGCCAACACGTTGCTCAATACCGGGCTGCCGGTGATCATCGTGACGACGCGCGGCAACAAATCCGGCAAGGTCCGCAAGACGCCGTTGATGCGGGTCGAGCACGATGGCGAGTACGCG
>DASUKS010000235.1:0-2729 GCA_036278595.1 Dehalococcoidia bacterium | reverse complement strand
TGCCCCGCAACTTCTGTAATCCTTCGCGCCGGATCCGCTTCTCGCTGCTCGCGTCCCGGCTCCAGCCGAGAGGGCGGCCTATAATGTGGGCACGCATGGCTTCTGTTTCGGCTGTCTCCGCTTCCCTCGCGAAACGGCGTGGCTCCGGGTCGGTGTTGATCTGGGGAGCGCCGCTGGTGGCGATCCTCGCCGGGATCGGGGCGGAGTTCCTCGACTTCCGGGCGCTCCGCGTGCTGTTCCTCGTCGGCGTCGGGTTCGGCGTGCTGGCGACGTCGTTCGCGCTCTTCGGCACGCGCGCGAGCCGGCGCAACTTCGCGCTGACGGCGCTCGTCGGCGTGGCGACCTGGGCGGGCGCCGAGACGCTGTACACGATCCTGCATCCGCTTCGGGGCGAGGCGTTCCACGCGGGTGTCTTCGGGCCGCAGTGGTCACAGGCGCTCGGGCTGATCGCGGCGCACGGGCTGTTCCTCGGGCTGCCGACGGGGGTCGCCGCCGCTGCGATGTTGCACGTGCCGTGGCTGCGTGCGCGCATGCGCCGGGACGCCGCGCCGGCCGAGGTGGGCTGATGCACTTCGAGGAGCGGCCGGAACTGCCGCTGACGCCGGCGAAGAAAGCGCTCGCAGCCGTCGGGATCCTGATGTTCTCGGCGCAGACGGTCGCGGCGCTTATCGCTGCGCCGGAGACGACGGGCACATCGCACGTGGCCACGGGCTGGTTCGTGGCGATGTGGGCGGGATGCGTCGCCTGGTCGACCGTGACGGCGCTGCTCGTCGTGCGGCAGGCCGACCTGCCGGACGTCGCGACGGCGTCGTTCATCGTGACGATCGCGGCGTGCGCGGCGTTCGCGCTGTCGGCGGCGTACTCGGCGCGCGGCACCGACGCGCAGGTGAACCTGGTCGACGCGCTGTTCATCGGCGTGACGGGCGGCGCGCTGACGTCGCTCATCGTCTGGGGGCTCGCGCTGGGCATCGCGCGGCTGCTGCGGCTGCCGACGACGGAGGGCATCGATGCCCCGGGGTGAGACCGCGCAGGTCGAGATCGACGACACGGATCGGCTGCTGCTGAACAACCTGCAGGGCGGCTTCCCGGTGACGCATCGGCCCTTCGCGCAGGTGGCGGAGCAGTTCGGCTTGAGCGAGGACGAGGTGCTGACGCGGCTGCGGCGGCTGGTCGAAACCGGCGCGCTCAGCCGTTTCGGGACGATCCTGAACGCACCGCAGCTCGGCGGCGAGCGAACGCTGGCGGCGATGCGCGTGCCGGCGGAGCGCTTCGAGGAGGTGGCGGCGTACGTCAACGGCCTCGACACGATCTCGCACAACTACGAACGCACCCACGCGTTCAACATGTGGTTCGTGATCTCGTCCGAGGACGAGGCGGACATCGCACGGACGATCGCGCAGATCGAGCGCGAGACGGGGCTCGAGGTGATCAACCTGCCGACGCTCGAGGAGTACTTCGTGGACATCAGGTTCAGGTTCTAGCGATGGCAGCGTTGACGGACGACCAGCGCGAGGTGCTGGCGGCGATCCAGGACGGGCTCCCGCTGGAGCCGGAGCCGTATCGCATCGTCGCGGAGCGCGTGGGGATGAGTGAAGAGCGCGTGCTCGCGCTGATCGCGTCGATGCTGGCCGAAGGCAAGATCAAGCGCATCGGCGCCGTGCCGAACCACTACGCGCTGGGCATCACGGCGAACGGCATGTCGGTGTGGGACGTGCCGGACGCGGTCGCGACGGAGGTCGGGAGGAAACTCGGCGCGCGCGACGAGATCACGCACTGCTACAAGCGCCCGCGGCAGCCTGGTTGGCCGTACAACATCTTCGGCATGGTGCATGCCCGCTCGCGGGAGGAGGTCGTCGAGACGGTCGAGCGCATCGCGCACGAGCTGGGGATCGCGCAGTATCCGCACGACGTGCTGTTCTCGACGCGGCTGTTAAAGAAGCGGGGGACGCGGGTTCGGAGTTCACAGTTCACTGTTGACAGTTCACAGTCAGGGGCGAGTGAATAGTTGATAGTGAATAGTGATTAGTGTTGGCTGGCGGCGCTGCCCGCCGCTATGTTGATCTCGATGCAAACGGGGACGGCGAGTCGCACGGCGATGGGGGCGGCGGGGCACCGGGGGGCGCACCAGGTGCTGGAGCAGGGGCGGATCTTCGCCGACCCGCTCGCGTTGCGCATCCTCGGCGACGATGCCGAGCGGGTCGTGCGGGAGGCGCGCGAGAACACGGCCGCGCGCGGCATGCGCATCTTCATCGCCGTGCGGTCGCGGTTCGCGGAGGACGCGGCGGCGCGCGCGATCGCCGGTGGCGTGCGGCAGGTGGTGGTGCTGGGCGCGGGGCTCGACACGTACGCGTGCCGCGGCGGGTATCCGGACGGCGTGCGTGTGTTGGAGGTGGACCATCCGGCCACGCAGGCGTGGAAGCGTGAGCGGCTCGCGTCGGCCGGCATCGCCGTGCCCGGTGCACTGACGTTCGCGGCGTGCGACTTCGAGCGCGACGAGCTGGCGGACGCGCTCGCGGCTTCGGGGTTCGATGACGCCGCGCCGGCGTTCTTCACGTGGCTCGGCGTCGTGCCGTACCTGACCGAAGCGCCGATCTGGTCGACACTGGGGTACGTCGCGTCGCTCGCCGGCGGGGCGCAGGTGGTGTTCGACTACAGCGACCCCCCGGCGTCGCTGCCGGACGCGCAGCGGGCGGCGCACGACGTGCGGGCGGCGCGCGTCGCTGAGATCG
>DASUKS010000234.1:0-6601 GCA_036278595.1 Dehalococcoidia bacterium | reverse complement strand
AGAACGGCCGCCGTTCGCAGCTCCCCTTCCCTTTAGGGAAGGGGCCGGGGGTTCGGTCTCTGGGGCGCGCCCGCACTTTTTCGTCACCCAGGGTGCCGCTATCTGTGGTTCAAGCCCTGCTTGACCCTAGCCGCTCGCTTCGGAATCATCGCTGGGGTCCGCGCCGCTCCCGGGCGGCACAGGCGCACCTGTGGCAGTTATCGCGAGCAGAGGAGCACACCGTGCAGCAATCCTTCGCGCTTCGAGCGAATACGCTCTCTTCGCGCATCCTTCCCGAGTCATGGCTGACCAACATCGTGCTGGTCGCGGCCGGCAGCGCCCTCATGGCGATCTCCGCGCAGTTCAGCTACCAGTTCTCGTTTAGCACGGTGCCGATCACCGGCCAGACCTTCGCCGTCCTGCTCATCGGCGCCCTCTTCGGCAGCCGCCTCGGGACGGCGACGATGCTCGCCTACCTGGCCGAAGGCGCCGTCGGGCTCCCGGTCTTCGCCCAGCATCAGGGCGGGATCTGGGCGTTCGCCACGCCGTCCGGCGGCTATCTGTTCGGGTTCGTCGTCGCGGCCTTCATCGTCGGCTGGTTCGCCGAGCGCGGCTGGGACCGCACCCGCTGGATCGTCCTGCCGATGCTCCTCGCCAACGCCGCCGTCTACGTCCCCGGCGTCATCTGGCTGCACGAGCAGTTCGCGGTCGTGCACGCTCCGGTGAGCTGGAGCACCGCGCTCGACTACGGCCTCTGGCCGTTCGTCGCGGGCGACCTGGCGAAGCTCGTCGCGGCGTCGCTCGCCGTGCCGGCCGGATGGGAGATCGTCGAGAAGCTACGGACGTCGTTCTGACGTCCGCTCGCTCTAGAACGACACGCTCGCGAGGTCGAGGTCCGACACCTCTGCCGGCGACAGCACGAGGTCGCCCGCCGGCAGCAGCTCTGCCAGCTGCTCGGGCGTGTTCGCGCCGATGATCGGCGCCGTGACCGCCGGCTTCCGCAGCGTCCACGCGAGCACGACCGCCGCGATCGTCGTCTCATGCGCGCTCGCGATGCGTTCGACCGCCTCGATCACGGCGAAGCCCTTGCCCGTCATGTACCGCTTCGCGCGGTCGGCGCGCTGGCTCTTTGGCACATCCTGCCCGCGCTGATACTTCCCCGTGAGGAATCCTCCCGCGAGCGGGCTATAGGGGATGACGCCCAGCAGCTGATCCTCGCAGAGCTGCGTCAGCTCCGCCTCGTACTCGCGCCGATGCACCAGGTTGTAGTGCGGCTGCAGCGTCGCGAATCGGGCGAGATCCTTGTCCGTGCTCGCCGTGAGCGCCGCGTCGAGTTGGTGGACGTCGTAGTTCGAGGCGCCGATGTTCCGCACCTTCCCCGCCTTCACCAGCTCGTCGAAGACGGTGAGCGTCTCCTCGATCGGCGTCGAGTCGTCCGGGTAGTGGCACTGGTACAGGTCGATAACGTCCACCTGCAGACGCCGCAGGCTGTCTTCCACCGCGCGTTCGATGTGCTTGCGCGAGAGCCCCTCGCCGTCCGCTCCGTCCCACATCCGCCCGCGCACCTTTGTCGCGACCACGAGGGAGTCGCGGTTGCCGCGGTCATGCATCCAGCGCCCGATGATCTCCTCCGCGACGCCGCCGGCGTTGCCCTGCGCCCAGTTGCTATAGATGTCCGCCGTATCGAGAAAATTCCCCCCGGCCTCGACGAACGCATCGAGCACCGCGAACGAGGACGGTTCGTCCGTCGTCCAACCGAACTGCATCGTCCCCAGGCATAGGTTCGAAACGCTGAGGGTCGTCTCACCGAGTGTCACACGTTGCATATGCCAAGTCTATCGGCGAGCGCACTCGGCGCGCAGTCCCTGTTGTACTGATTCCGGCGCCGCTACGATGGTCGCGTGGCATCCGACGCGCTCGCGCGCAAGACGCAGGCAGATATGGTGATCGACCGCGCAGCGCAGCAACTGCGCCTGCTCCTCGAAGAAGCAGGGCGCGCGCTGCGCCCGTTCCCGCCGTTCCCCGGTGCCTTCTTCACCAACGCCGTCGAGGTCAACCTCGAGGGCGTCGAGCGCCCCGACCTCGGCTGCATTGTCGTGACCGACGAGGGCGAGTTGCGCGAGCTCGAGATGATCATCGATTTCGGCGAAGAGTTCGGGGATGTCATCGACCCGGTGCAGGCGCGCGATGAGACGCTGAAGCCTCTCGAAGACCTGCACCCGCGCGACTACATCGTGCTCGCGTATAACGCGCTGGCGCAACTCACCGAGCTCCTGATCGAGCAGGAGGAGGCGGCGGGAGCATGACCGCCGCGCCGCCGCTGTTCAGGGTGCCCGCGTGATCCTCCTCGAAACGCCGCCGGCCATCGTTCCGGTCATCCTCGTCGCCCTCATGGCGCTCGGCACCGCGCTCGGCTACTACATCATGCGCCTCGCGATCGAGCTGCGTCCGCCGAAGACCGCGCATGGCGACAACGGGCAGCCGGCGTCGCAGTCCGCGGTCGATGCCCTCGACGAGCTACACGCGGACGACGACCCCGTCAGCGCCTACGAGGCGATCGAGCGCGTCCTGCGCCGCTACCTCGACGAACGTTTCCGCATCGACTCGGGGCAGATGCTCGGCGCCGACATCGAGCGTGCCATCACGCGCGCCGGCTACCCGCGCCCGACTGGCCGTCTCACCGCGCACCTCATCGAGCGCTGCGCCCGCGCGCAGTCCGCCGCGACCCCGGTCGATGCCACACGCCTCGCCGACGACCTGCGCGTCGCCCGCGAGGTGATCGCGCTCACGGCGCCGTCGCGGTAGACGATTCCGCTCCCGACCTGGGCGTCGCGCCGCCCGCGCCGGCCCCATCGCCATCAGTTGAAACGACGAGCGAGATCACCGTGCCCGCGATCAGGAGCGCGAGGATAGCGCTCACCGGCGTCGGGCCGATCCGCATGAGGGCGCTCACGATCACGAATGCCTCGAACACGAGCGCCGCAACGCGCCCCCACGACGCGAAGCTCGCGAGCGCGACCGCAACGACGACGGCGACCAGCGTCGCCAGCAACATGATCCACGCGAGCTCGAGGCGGCGGTGCGCTCCCCCGACCATCAACCAGCGCGCTGCACGGTGTGCGCTGGCGAATAGCGCGAGCGCGACGATGAACGACATCACCGACTGAAACCCGACCAACAACGCCGCAGCCGCGCGCCGGCGCCCTCCGTAGGTGCGATCAGTGTCCATCAGACACCTCCTTCACACTCATGAACGCGCATCCCCGTTGTCGTGCAATAATCGGCCTGTAACGGGCGTGAAAAATCACGGGAATTGTCTGTCCCAACGCGTGGCGCGGCCGCCGCCGCGCGATGCCAAAAGCGACCTATACGATGCACGGAATATCGAGAAATACGCGCGGTGCGGTTCGAGCGGTTGTCCCACGTGATCAATGCCGCTATCGTGAATCTCGATTGAAAGGCAGGTGAACGGTATGCCAAGAGGCATTTATGATCGCAGCAAAGCCCGGAGGCGTACGGCGGCCGTGAGTACCAATGGCCGCACGACGGCGAACGCGACGGTCTCGCAGCGAATCGCGCAGCTGAGCAAAGAGCTCGCCGCGCTCTCCGAAGAGGTGAAGCGCAGCGAAGGCCTGCAGGCCGCCGTCGCGCAGTACATGGCAGGCTCCGCGACCACCGCGGCCGCGCCCCGGCGACGCGGCCGTCCGCCGGGCAGCAGGAACCGCCCGAAGACAGCCGCCGCCACCACCGGCACGCGCCGCCGCGGGCGCCCGCGCAAGAATGCGGCGGGCACGGGTACGGGCGCGCCACGCCGCCGCGGCCGGCCACCGAAGAACGCCGCGCCCCAGGCCTGAGATCGCGCATTTCACGAAGACGCGCAGGCGGCCCGCATGATTGCCCGGCCGCCTGCGCGCTGTTACACTGCGCCCAACATCCGCCAGCCGGCGGATTCTTCGATCGGAGTTCTGACGGACAGATGATCCTCCACCTGATGGCGATGCTTCTGCCCCGGGAGAGCCGGGGCGCCCGCTTGGGATAGCGCTCATCGCGCGTCCGTCGCCACCGCGTCGGACACATCTGGAGGTACGCCGTTATGCCGTTCGCTAAAGCCCTGCGCTGCCGTGAGTGCGGGCGCGAATATCCGCTCGAACCCCTGCACGTCTGCGAGTTCTGCTTCGGCCCGCTCGAAGTCGCGTACGACTACGACGCGATGCATCGCAACATCACGCGCGAATCGATCGAGCGCGGCCCGTACTCCGTCTGGCGCTACGCAGACTTCCTCCCCGCCGATCCCGCGTACGCCGTCGATATCAACGCCGGGTTCACGCCGCTCGTCCGGGCGAAGAATCTGGGCGAGCACCTGGGCCTGAAAAACCTCTACATCAAGAACGACTGCGCGAACCCGACCTGGTCGTTCAAGGACCGCGTCGTCACCGTTGCCGCGACGAAGGCCCGCGAATTCGGATTCGAGACGCTCGCCTGCGCCTCGACTGGCAATCTCGCGAACAGCGTCTCCGCGCATGCAGCGAGCGCCGCCATCGAGGCCTACGTCTTCATCCCGGCCGATCTTGAGCGCGGCAAGATCATCGGCTCCAGCATCTACGGCGCCACGCTCGTCGCCGTCGATGGAAATTACGACGACGTGAACCGCCTCTGTTCGGAGCTCGCCGACAACTACAAATGGGCGTTCGTCAACATCAACATGCGCCCGTACTACGCGGAGGGCAGTAAGACGCTCGGCTTCGAGGTCGCGGAGCAGCTCGGCTGGCGCGCCCCCGACCACGTCGTCGCACCGATGGCGTCCGGCTCGCTCTACGTGAAGATCTGGAAGGGGCTGCAGGAGCTTGCGCGCCTCTGGCTGATCGACAGCGTGCAGACGAAGATGTCCGGCGCTCAGGCGCGCGGCTGCTCGCCGATCGTCGCCGCGGCCGAGGCCGGCACGATGAACGTCCGCCCGGTCCGGCCGAACACGATCGCCAAGTCGCTCGCGATCGGCAATCCGGCCGACGGCTACTACGCGCTGCAGGTGATGCAGGAGTCCGGCGGCCAGGGCGTCGCGTCGGATGACGACGAGATCATCGAGGGCATGAAGCTGCTCGCCGAGAGCGAAGGCATCTTCGCCGAGACCGCGGGCGGCGTCGTTATCGCCGGGCTGAAGAAGCTCGCGCTCTCCGGCCGCATCGCGCCGGACGAGGTGACGGTCGCCTATATTACTGGCGCCGGCCTCAAGACGCAGGAAGCTATCGAAGGCGCGCTCGCGCAGCCGCTACACATCGACCCGACGATGGCCTCGTTCGAGGCCTCGCTCGGCGAGCGAAAGCGGCTCGCTGCCGCGGAGTAGCGCGTACCGAAGAACGAAGAATCGGGCGCACGACTGTTACACTTGCCGCTGACGGCCGCGGTGTGCGGACCGCGCTCGCGGCGTAAGGAGCGAGTCAACATGGCGAAGCAGCGCGTGAAGTTCACCTTCCCGTCGGAGCTCATCACCCTGCCCATCATCTACGAGCTCGGCAAGCAGTTCGACCTCGTCACCAACGTCCGTCGCGCCGACGTCACCGAGGACCGTGGCTGGGTCGTCCTGGAGATGGACGGCCCGATCGACGAGATCGAGCGCGGCCTCGAATGGGTCGCTGCCAAAGGCGTGCGAGTGGATCCCGTGCCCGGCGACGTCGTCGAAGGCTGAGACGAGACAGAGGACAGAGGTAACCGTATGGCCACCATCCGCATCCCGATGCCGCTGCGCAAGCTGACGAACGACACCGACGTCGTGCAGATGAACGCGCCGACGCTGGGCGCCGCCGTCGATGGCCTCGAACAGCAATATCCGGGCATCAAGGAGCGCATCTGCGACGAGGCCGGCGAGATCCGCCGCTTCGTGAACATCTACGTGAACGGCGAAGATGTCCGCTTCCTCGACGGCCTCGGTACCCAACTCGCCGACGGCGCCGAAGTCAGCATTGTCCCTGCCGTCGCAGGCGGCTCCCGCTAACCGGACAAGCGGCACGCACTCCCGCACGCGAGCCGACGAATCGCGACCCGTCCTTACCGGTGCCCGGGAGGGGCGAGCCTACGTTCTCGCCCGTCGCCGGGCTGTCCCGGTAGCTGTTATCTACGGACGGGCTGAGCCAGGCTCACTCGACTCCATGCCCGCGATTCGCCAACTTCGCTCTGCGCCATCCTCGCCTCTTCGCCACAACAGCTGTGTCAGCTGCCTTGCAAATAGCTTCGAGAGCCGTCGCTCGCTTCTCAAGAGGGGGCGTTGTAATCGGCGCCCCTCTCCACATTGTGGAGAGGGGCCGGGGGAGAGGTTCCCCGTGTGCCGCAACTCATTCATCACCTCGCGCGCTGCACCAGCTACACCATCTGCCTTTCAAATAGCTTCAGGACGCGAACGCGCGGCTCACGAGAACATTCGCCGGTTGCAGCTCCCCTTCCCTTTAGGGAAGGGGCCGGGGGTTAGGTCTTTCGGGCACGCCCGTCCTTTTCATCACCCAGGGTGCCGCTCCCGCGGCATGGCTATTTGTCGTTCCGTCACCCCATCTCTGTGCCATGTGTGTCCATCTGTGGATCGAACCGCCCCCGTATGTCACGCTCACCAGCACATAGCTGGAAGGAGACGTTC
>DASUKS010000233.1:0-2165 GCA_036278595.1 Dehalococcoidia bacterium | reverse complement strand
TCGGCGACACGACGACACTGGCGGACCCGAATGTGGTGAACGCGTTGAAGGAGCAGTACGAGGGGCAGGAAGGGTGAAGTAGTGTCATCCCGCACGTGCGGAGCACGTGTCGGGATCTACTATCCCTACACCGTAGCCTGAGTCGCTGCAGGGACAGCAGATCCCGACAGTCGCTTCGCGACTGCAGATTGGAATGAGAAAGCCACCTCCGGGTTTCCGAGGTACGTTCGCTTGCGCGTCGTCCTCAATCCAAACACGGACTCGAAGTCCAACCACGGAGGTGGCTTGTGGAAGAGCATATGATGCCTGCGTCGGGAACGCCAGCAGGAGCGACCGCCGCACGGGGTCGGGGCACGGGACCGGGACGTGAGCGGGCTTGGACGGTGACCGTCGGACTCGACGTCGGCGATCGCTACTCGGAGTTCTATGTGATCGACGCGGAGGGGCAGTTCGTCGAAGGGGGCCGCCTCGCGACCAGCCCCGCGGCGGTCGCGCGATGGGGCGCCGTGTTGCCCCACGCGCGCATCGTGCTCGAGAGCAGCACGCATTCGCCGTGGCTCAGCCGCGCCGTCGCCGCGGCCGGCCACGAGGTGATCGTCGCCAATCCGCGCCGCGTGCAACTCATCGCGCAGGGGGACTCGAAGTCGGACCGGCTCGATGCGGAGCTCCTCGCGCGCCTCGGCCGCGTCGATCCCCAGCTCCTCGCGCCGGTGCACCATCGGGGCGCGGCGGCGCAGGTGGCCCTGGCCCAGCTCCGCACGCGCGACGCCCTGGTGCGCGCGCGGACGCTGCTCGTCAATCACGTGCGCGGCAGCACGAAGGCGGTCGGCGGCCGCCTCCCGCGCTGCTCGACGGAGAGCTTCCCGCGCCAGGCCGCTCCGGCGCTCCCGAGCGCGCTCGCGCCCCAGCTCGCCCCGGTGCTCGAGACGATCGCCGGCTTGACGCGCGACATTCGCCACGCCGATCGCGCCGTCGAGCAGTTGGTCGCCACGACGTACGCGGAGGCCCGGGCGCTCACGCAGGTGCCGGGCGTCGGCGCGCTGACGGCGCTCTGCTTCGTGCTCACGCTGGAGGATCCGGCGCGCTTTCCGACGAGCCGGGCGGTCGGCAGCTATCTCGGGCTCCGGCCGCGGCGCCGCGCCTCGAGCGCGCGCGATCCGGAATGTCACATCACCAAGGCGGGCGACGCGCTCCTCCGGCGGCTCCTCGTCGGCAGCGCCCAGTACATCCTTGGCCCCTTCGGGCCCGACACGGATCTGCGGCGCTGGGGCCTCGGGCTCGCCGCGCGCGGGCGGAAGGCCGCGAAGAAGCGCGCCGTCGTCGCCGTCGCGCGGAAGCTCGCCGTGCTGCTCCATCACCTCTGGCGCACGCAAGAACGCTATGTCCCCTGTCGCGCCGAGCGGCCCCGCGATGGGTCGCCCGCAGAAACGCTGGCCCGCCTCACCGTGTAACCGCGTCACGCTCACGACCTTCACGACCTTCACGACCTTCACGACCTTCACACCCATGCGCATGACCTGACGACACGGCTCGCCCCGTCGACATCCTTGGTTCGACCGCCCTGTCCGCGGTGACTGCGCTGTCATCCCCGGTCGATGGCTCAGACCGCCCTGCAGGTGGCAGCACCGCGGCAGGTCGGACCCCAACATGCACCGGCGGCCCCTACGCGGCCGCCATTCAGAGTGCGGATGATAGGATTGCGCGCGAACCCACGGGTGCGCGGGGCGCACCGGCCGCCACGTCGGCCTTGACTACCCATACTTTCTCATGATGGGATGACATACTGGACGGGCCGGCTACGCGTGACAAGCAGTCTTACTGGCGCTTCGTCCCGAGTTGACCCAACAGCTCCTTCACCGCCGCGTCGAGCTGGCTGTCCTTTCCGCTATACGACTCCCCGATTGGCCGCACGACGAGCAGATCCACCGGCCGCGGATGCATCTCCATGTCCTTCCCCTCGGCATCGGTGATCCGCGTGCTCGGCAGGCGCACGCTCGTGCCGTCGAGCAGCGTGCGGTTCGAGGTGAAGATGATCCACCCGGCCGTCGGCTCGCCCACCACCTTGCCGAGGTGCATCGCCCGGTAGCCTTCCGTGAAGTCCTCCGCGTCGCTCAGCGAGTGCTGGTTGGTGACGAGCACTGTCGGCTTCTCGAGCGCGCGCTGGC
>DASUKS010000232.1:0-5723 GCA_036278595.1 Dehalococcoidia bacterium | reverse complement strand
GTCGTGATCACGCCGTACGTGCTGCCCCAGCCCAGCACCAGCAGGCCGCCGCTCTCGTCGCCGACCACCTCGAGCTCCGGGATGTCGTTCGCGATGCGCTGGATCTTCTCGGCGCGCAGGTGGACCATCTTGTCGTGGTTCGCCGGGTCGTAGCTCACGTTCCCGGTGATGTCCGACTTCTCGAGCCCGCCGATGCGGTGCTCCAGGTCCGGCGTGCCGGGGATCGCCCACGGACGCGCCAGCGTCTCCGGGTCGCGCGCGTATGGCTGGAACGTCGCCGGGTCGCTCGCGAAGTCCACCTCGATCTTCGGCAGGTCATCGACGCTCGGTACGAGCCACGGCTCCGAGCCCATGCCCAGGTAGCCGTCCGAAAGGAACAGCACCGGCGTCCGGTACTTAATGGCGAGCCGCCAGGCCTCGATCGCCATGCGGAAGCAGTCCGATGACGTCGCCGGCGCGATGACCGCCACCGGCGACTCGCCGTTGCGGCCGAACATCGCCTGCAGCAGGTCGCCCTGCTCGGTCTTCGTCGGCATGCCCGTGCTCGGGCCGGCGCGCTGCACGTCCATCACGACCAGCGGCAGCTCAACCATGACCGCGAGGCCGATCGCCTCGCTCTTCAGCGCCAGCCCCGGTCCGCTCGTGCCGGTAAGGCCGAGCGAGCCGCCAAAGGACGCGCCGATCGCCGCACCGACGGCTGCGATCTCATCCTCCGCCTGGAACGTCCGCACGCCGAAGTTCTTGAAGCGCGCCAGCTCGTGCAGCACGTCGCTCGCCGGCGTGATCGGGTAGCTGCCGTAGAACAGCGGCCGCCCGGCCAGCTTCGACGCCGTCACGAACCCCAGGGCCGTCGCCTCGTTGCCGGTGATGTTCCGGTAGAGGCCGGGCGCCTGCTTCGCCTTCGGGACGTGGTAGTGCGTCGCGAACATCTCCGTCGTCTCGCCGAAGGCATAGCCCGCCTTCAGCGTCGTGATGTTCGCCGCCGCCACCTCCGGGTTCTTCCCGAACTTCTCGTTGATCCAGTGGATCGTCGTGTCCAGCGGGCGGCTGTACATCCAGAACGTCAGCCCGAGGGCGAACATGTTCTTGCAGCGGTCGACCTGCACCGCCGTCAGCCCGCTGTCCTTCAGCGCGCGCTCGTTCAGCTTCGAGATCGGCACCTTGTAGAGCCGGTACGAGCGCAGGCTGTCGTCCTCGAGCGGGTTCGTCGCGTACGCGGCCTTCTTCAGGTTCGTCTCGTTGAACTCGTCCTCGTTGACGATGAGCAGCCCGCCGCGCGGCAGGTCGGCGATGTTCGTCTTCAGCGCCGCCGGGTTCATCGCGACGAGCACGTCGGGCGCGTCGCCGGGCGTGTAGATCTCTGTGCTGGAGAAGCTGACCTGGAAGCCACTGACGCCCGGAAGCGAGCCCTGAGGCGCCCGGATCTCCGCGGGGATGTCCGGGAACGTCGCGATGTCGTTCCCGACGACCGCCGATGTCTTCGTGAACTGCGTGCCGGCGAGCTGCATCCCGTCGCCGGAGTCCCCGGCGAAGCGGATGGTCACGCGGTCCAGCTCGAGGACTTCGGGCTGCTCCGGGTTCTGCGATTCCTTCGTTAGCGTGGTCACTATGCGCCCTCCGGCTCTGGAATTGGCTGATGAGGGCGCGGTGGCAGGTTCAGCACCTGCGCCGGGAACGCCTCCGCCAGGAAATGGATGATGTCGTGCGTCCGCAGGACGGCGACCGCCCTGCCCGCGGCATCAACAATCGGGATGTTCCTCTCGCCCCCTCGGTTCATGATCTCGATCGCCTTCGCGATCGGGTCCTTCGGTGTCAGCGTCTCCTCGATGACCGACATGTACTTATCGACGCCCTCATCGTACTTCACATCTCGTGCTACGACCTTCATGAGGACCTCGCGCTCGCTCATGATGCCCGCCGGCCGGCCGTCCGCATCGACGACCAGCACGTAGCCCATGCCGCGGCGCTTCACAGCGTCGAGCGCGGCCCCGACACTGGCATCTCGTCCGATGGATACAGGGGATGGAAGCCCGAGGGCGCTGATGGGGTCGGTCTGGAAGATATCTTCGACCAACGTTGCCTCTGCCGCGGCCTTCCCGGCCCTGCGGCGGTTCGATGACTGCAGGCGCGACTGCCTGCACATTCATCGTAGCGCACCCCCGTGACAGCGGCGACTCTTGGGCTCCTCACATCGGCTTCCTGTGGCGCGCAGCGCCAAAACCGAGTACGAAGAGCAGAGCAGCGCGGATGCGCGACACAGGAAGTATCGACCCGCACGCTGTCCCCCACAAGGGCTCATACGTATGATCAATAGGCAGGAGGCGTCACGTCGATGATCAAGGCATACGTATTAGTTGTCACCAACCCCGGCGCCACGAAGGACGTCTTCGCGGCCATCAACAAGATCGAGGGCGTCCGCGAGTTGCACGAGGTCATGGGTCCGTACGACATCGTCATCGAGCTCGAGGTCGCGTCCCTGCGTGATGTCCCCTCGATCCTCAGCGACAAGATCCGCACGATCCCGGGCATCGAGAGCACGACCTCGCTCGTCACCTTCCCGGACGAGTAGAGCGACGCATCCCGATCGTGCCGGCGCCGCTTGCCGCGCCCGAACGGCCGCAACGCTGCTCGCGGCGCCGCACGAACGGTAGGGGCGCTGCTCTCCGCGCTCATCGCGCACGAGGCGACTATGCCATCCGAACCCAAAGCCTCACGCCCACACATGCCGGGCTACGGCATCGCCGGCCCCGACGAGGGCAAGGGCCTGCTGCCCTGGTCCTGGGCCGAGGCGTTCATCGCCGCCGCCCGCAACTACCCGATCGTCACCAACCGCGCCGGCGGCGGTGTCCCGCACGCGATGCCCGTCTGGGGCGTCTGGCTCGATGGCCGCCTCTGGTTCAGCACGTCGCCCACCTCCACCAAGGCACGCAACATCGCACATGACCCGCGCGTCACCGTCCCCCTCGCGCACGAGCGCGACGAAGAAGCCGTCGTCCTCGAAGGTGTCGCAGAGCAACTTCCGGCGGACATCGACCGCACGAAGTTCAACGCCGTGTACAAGGACAAGTACGACTGGGACATGTCCGGCGAAACCGGTCCGCTCTGGGCCATCCGCCCGACGCGTGTCTTCGCCTTCAGTGCCAACGGCGACTTCGCCGGCACCACCACCCGCTGGACGTTCGAGTAGCCTCGTCGCGCCCGGCTTTCGGGCGGGCCACCCATCTTCCATCTTCCAGCCGCTAGTGCCACACTCCCGGCACCATGCCCGAGACCTACGACCTGCTGGTCCGCAACGGCGCCGTGTACGACGGCTCTGGCTCCGAGCCCCGCACGGCCGACGTGGCCATCGCCGGCGACCGCATCGCCGCCGTCGGCAAGCTGCCGGACGCGCGCGCGGGCGTCGAGCTCGATGCCGCGGGCCTCGCCGTCGCGCCGGGCTTCGTCAACATGCTCAGCCACTCGTACTTCAGCATGCTTCAGGACCCGCGTTCGCTGTCCGAGCTCAAGCAGGGCGTCACCCTCCAGGTTTACGGCGAGGGCTGGTCGATGGGCCCGTACACGCCCGACATGGTGGAGAGCGCGCGCAAGAACCAGGCGCCGGATCTCCCGTACGTCGATGTCGACTGGACGACGCTGGCCGGCTACATGCGGCACGCCGAGAAGGCCGGCGTGTCGCAGAACTTCGCCTCGTACATCGGCGCGACGACGCTGCGCCAGTATGCCATCGGCCACGACGACCGCCCTGCCACCGCGGCGGAGCTGGATCTGATGCGCGGCCTCGTGCGCGATGAGATGTCCGCCGGCGCGCTCGGCATCGGTTCGTCGCTCATCTACCCGCCTGCGTTCTTCGCTTCGACCGACGAGCTCGTGGAGCTGTGTCGCGCCGCGGCGCCCTACGGCGGCCGCTACATCTCGCACATGCGCGACGAGGGCAATCAACTGCTCGAAGCCGTCGACGAGCTGATGCGCATCAGCCGCGAGGCGTCCGTGCCCGCGGAGATCTACCACCTGAAGGCGGCCGGCAATGACAACTGGCACAAGATCGACCAGGTCGTCGAGAAGGTCGAGCGCGCCCGCGCCGCCGGCGAGCCCATCACGGCCGACATGTACCCGTACACCGCCGGCGCTACCGGTCTCTCGAACGCGATCCCACCGAAGTACCACGACGGCGGCCCGCGCAAGCTCTTCGAGCGCCTCACCGACCCCGACGTGCGGGCACGCATCCGCGACGACATCGAGCACTCGTTCGACGGCTGGGAGAACCTCTACCACAGCGCTGGCGGCGCCGACGGTGTGCTCATCCTCGGCGTCCGCAAGGAGGAGAATCGCCAGTACCAGGCGAAGCGCCTCTCGCAGGTCGCGGAGATGATGGGGAAGAACCCCATCGACGCGCTCATGGATCTGGTTGCCGCGGACCGCTCCCGCGTCGACACCGCGTACTTCATCATCGCCGAAGACAACGTCCGCAAAGAGGTCCAGCTGCCGTGGATGTCCTTCGGCTCCGACGCCTCGTCGTGGCCGGCGGAAGGTGCGTGGCTCGAACGCTCGACGCACCCGCGCGCGTTCGGCTGCTTCGCCCGCGTCCTCGGCCACTATGCCCGAGACGAAGGCCTCGTCCCGCTCGCCGAAGCGGTCCGTCGCATGACGTCGTTCCCCGCCGACAACCTCGGTCTGAAGGACCGCGGTCGCCTCGATCCGGGGTGCTATGCCGACGTCGTCGTCTTCGACCCGCAGACGATCGCCGACCGCTCGACGTTCGAAGACCCGCAGCTCTACGCCACGGGCGTCCGCGACGTCATCGTCAACGGCCAGCTCACCCTCCGCGACGGCGCCCACACCGGCGCCTTCCCAGGCCGCGCCGTGTACGGTGCAGGCAGGCGCTGATCTGCCGCATCGCTTCCGCGCTCGTAGGCAACCGACGTGAAGCTGGAGGCTGGAAGATAGAAGCTGGTTGGCCGCGTCCGTCGAGCCTCCAGTCTCCATCTTGCAGCGTGCGCCTCCAGATCATGCTTCCCGCTCTCATCCAAACCCTCTAATCTGTGTCATCTGTGACATCTGTGGTTCAACCCTATCTGTGTCCATCTGTGTCCATCTGTGGATAGGCAAACATGACATTCACGCCCGAAGACGCCGCCCGCATCCGGACCGCCGCCGAAAGCGCGATCGCCGACTACCACCTGCCCGGCATGGCGATCGGCGTCGTGCACGGCGATGACGTCGTCTTCTGCGAGGCGTTCGGGCACGCCGACATCGAATCGCGCACGCCGTTCACCGTCGACCGGCGTCAGCGCATCGCTTCGATCAGCAAGACGATGGTCGGCCTCTGCGCGATGGCGCTCGTCGACGAGGGCAAGCTCACGCTCGACGCGCGCGTGGTCGACCTTCTGCCCGATGTGCGTTTCGATGGTCCCGCCGAGACGATGACCGTGCGCCATCTCCTCACGCACACGTCCGGCATCGGCGAAGCGCCCACACGTGCGCGCCTGCTCGACGCCGCCAACCCCGACCGCGCCGCGGTCGGCGAGCCGCCCGGCGATTTCGCCGCGATGTACCCCGACGGCGTCGTCGTCGAAGTGCCGCCCGGCGAGAAGTGGGCCTACTGCAACAACGGCTACGCGCTGCTCGGCGAGATCGTCGTACGCGCCGGCGCCGAGGATCTGCAGGAGACGATGCAGCGGCGCATCTTCGGCCCGCTCGGGATGACGTCTACGGACATCGAGGAC
>DASUKS010000231.1:0-15129 GCA_036278595.1 Dehalococcoidia bacterium | reverse complement strand
GGACGGGATTGCTCAGCCCCTTCAGCATCGCCTCGCCGTTGTCGTTGAAGCGGAAGCGCTTCCCCATGCACAGCTCGCGCACGACGTTCGTCGCCAGGATCTGGCCCGCCTCCGCCGCGTCGCATGTGCGGCGTGCGATCGTCACCGTGATACCGAAGATGTCTGCGTGGTCCTCGATCGGCTCGCCGGCCGACAGGCCGATGCGCACACGCATCGCGCCCTCCGGGTCGTTGCGGTTGTGTTCGTCGAACGCCTGCTGGATCGCGATGGCGCAGTCGACGCCGCGCGCGACCGACGCGAACGAGGCCATGATGCCGTCGCCGGTGTGCTTCACCTCGCGTCCGCCGTGCACGTGCAGGCACTCGCGGATGATCGCGTCGTGCCTGCGCAGCAGCGCCATCATGCCGTCGTCGCCGAGGCGCTCTGCGTGCACCGTCGAGCCCTCGAGGTCGGTGAACATGATCGTGCGGAAGCCGGGGTCGGGCTCGCCGTTCTCCGGGAAGGTCTGGCCGTTCGGCAGCTGCTCCTGGCGCACGTTCATCAGCGCGTCCGCCATGCCCGCCTGCACCTCGATGATCTCGTCGGCGACGAGGCCGTGCGCTTCCTGATGGACGCTGATCGCCGCCTCGCGGCTCGGCGCATCCACGAGGCAGAAGATCTTCCCGGCTTCCGGGTTGAACCAGTAGGTGACGTAACGGGTGTTGTAGCGCTCCTGGATGTCCAGGTCTTGGAGATGGGCGGCTACGACGTCTTCGACCGTGACGCCCTCCAGACGGCTATGCATGTCCATAAACAGCGGCATTCGGTTCACCCCCAATTCGTGGGCGTATTCTAAACGTTTGGCGGCCACCGCCGCGCGCTGCTACCGCCGGGCCGAACGGCCCGAAATGCGACGCCACCGTTACGTTTCGGCTCCGACGCTCTTTATACTTGGTGGGCATGACTACGGAGACCCCTGCGAAGCCGGGCAAGCGGATCGTCTACCTCGACCGGAGGGTGGCCTTCATCGAGCCGGACCGCGTCAATGTCCGGCCGGCGCTCGCGGCGGCGCTCTTCCCGCTGTGCGGGCTGCTGGTGGGAATCGCGGCCTTCGCCAGCATCATCCTCTTTCTCAACAGCCTGCCGTTCGTGCTGATCATCTTCCTGCTGCTGATCGCCATCATCACGATCCCGCTCGCGGGCATCGGCTTCGTCTATGCCGTCGCCGGCGCCAACGTCGTGTTCACCCGCTCGAAGCAGTCCGGTGTCTGGCAGCAGGGCTTCCTGGGCATGGGCGTCGGCACGACCGAGCTCGTGCCGTTCTGGAAGATCGCGGAGCTGCGCATCGAGGAGACGACGCGCCTGCCCCAGCGCGGCGAGCCGCAGGACCTGGCCCAGTTCGAGATCATCCTCGTGAAGGTCAGCGGCAAGCGGCTGAAGATCGGCGACGTCGTCGTCCCCCGCTCACTCGTGCGGGAAGGCCTGGCCCGCGCCCGCGACGTTGCCTCCGCCATCGCCGATATGACCGACAAGCCGCTGATCGCACCGGAGATCCGCCGCCGCCGCCGCGTCGAGGTCGAGGCAGCGGCGACGGAGCCGGTCGCCGGCGAGGCCGAGCGGCGCCGGCCGGCGGAATCGACTTGACGATCATCGAGAGCTCCTCGTCTCCGCCGGAAGCCGCCGAGCGCGCTCCGTTCGTCACGATCGTTATCCCGGCCTTCAATGAAGAGCAGCGCCTCCCGGCGAGCCTCGACCGCACGATCGGGTTCCTCGGCGAGCAGCCGCACCTCGGCGAGATCATCGTGGTGGACGACGGCAGCACCGACGGCACGGCCGGACTCGTACGCCAGCGGCTGGATGTCGTGCCGGCGAACGTGCGCCTCCGCCTGCTCCAGCACGAGGCGAACCAGGGGAAGGGCGCCGCGATCCGCACCGGCTGCCTGGCCGCAGCCGGGACCTATGTGTTCTTCATCGATGCCGACACGGCGACGCCGCCGGAGGAGTCGCTGAAGCTGTTGGCGCTGCTGCAGGGTGGCGCGGCCGTCGTCATCGGCAGCCGCATCCAGCCGGACGGCAGCGACATGCGCGAGAGCCAGCCGCCGAGCCGCCGCCGCATGGGCAGCATGTTCACGCGCCTGCGGAAGCTGCTGCGCGTGCTGCCGGACATCGACGACACCCAGTGCCCGATGAAGGGCTTCCGGCGGGAGGCAGCGCAAAGCATCTTCGCGCGCCAACGGCTCCACGGCTGGATCTTCGATGCGGAGGTGCTGCACATCGCCCGCATGCAGGGCTACCGCATCGTCGAGGTGCCGGTGAGCTGGCGGCACATCGAGGGCTCGCGCCTGCGCGTGCGCCCGCAGCAAGCCTTTGAGGTCGCGCGCGACCTCCTGCGCCTGCGCTTCCTCCACCGGCCGGCCGCCGCGCCTGCTCCCGTTCGCTGATGCGGTAAATCCCCGGGCATCTTGTCAATCTGGCCGTCCGGTGCGACGATTGCCGGAACACGGAGGTGCTCGATGGCCACACAGACCCCGGCGCCGGCGCGACAGCCCCATCCCGACAGCGCGATCCACTTCCCCCTGCAAGATAATGAGCGCGTGCTCCAGGTGTGCCGCCGGCACTGGATCTACCTCTGGCCGCGCATCGCGCTGTTCGCCGCCTTCGCGATCGTGCCGGTGATCGTGGCCGGCGTGCTGCTCGGCAAGGCGGGGCACTTCGATGGCCTCGCCGCGCGCATCTTCTGGATCGCGGCGCTGGTCTACCTCGTGTACTGGGGTGGGCGGTCACTGCTCGCGTGGTATCGCTACCACAACGACATCTGGGTGATCACGAACCAGCGGATCATTGACAGCACGAAGAGCACGCCGTTCAACCTCAAGCTCTCGACCGCCGACCTCGTGAACGTGCAGGACATGACGGTCGAGCGCAACGGCATCCTCCGTACCATGCTCGACTACGGCGACATCGTCTGCCAGACGGCCGCCGACGTGCAGGAGTTCCGCCTGCCCGGCATCCCGGACCCACGCGACGTGCAGCTGCTCGTCGACCGCGAGCGCGACCGCGAGCGGATGCGGGGACAGCAGCCGGCCGGCGCCGCCGAATAGCAGCGGAGGGAGGCACGATGAAGGACCTCAGCGGGAAGAACGCCATCGTCACCGGCGCCTCGAAGGGCATCGGGCGCCACATTGCCATCGCGCTCGCGCGGCGGGGCGTGAACGTCGCGCTGGCCGCCCGCTCGACGGACGCGCTCGAGGCCACCCGCGCGGCATGCGAGGCCGCCGGGGTGAAGGCGATCGCGCTGACGTCCGACATCACTTCGCGCGAAGACCTGCAGCGGCTCGCGGCGGCGGCGCAGACCGACCTCGGGCCGATCGACATCCTGGTGAACAATGCCGGCATCGAGATTACCGGATCGCTGACCGACCTCACGTTCGAGCAGATCGGCGACGTCGTGCGCACCAACCTGCTCGGCACGATCACGCTCACAAAGCTCATCCTGCCGTCCATGCTCGAACGTCGCGCCGGCGTGGTGGTGAACGTCGCTTCGCTCGCCGGCAAAGCGGGCATGCCGTACAACAGCATCTACTCCACGACGAAGCACGGCCTCGTCGGGTTCACGGAGGCGCTCGACCTCGAGCTCGATGGCACGGGGGTCCGCGCCGGCGCGGTGCTGCCCGGCTTCGTCTCGGAGACCGGCATGTGGGCCGACGCGCACGACCCCGCTCCGTTCCTGCTACGCGAAGTGCCGCCCGCGAAGGTCGTGGCCGCCGTGTTCCGCGTGATCGATGGTGCGCCGGAGGCGATCGTGAGCTCGCTGCCCATCCGGCCGCTGCTCGCGCTGTGGGCAGCCGCGCCCGCGCTCAAGAAGCCGATGGTGAAGCAGATGGGGCTGCTGCGCCTCATGCGCAAAGAGGCCGCGCGGCCCGGAGCCCGGCAGCAGCCCGCCGCCACCGAGCCGGCCGAGGCAGCGACTCGCGAGTAGCCCTCTTCGGACTGGAGCAGCGCGTCGTTCTCTGGCACGTCCGCCGACCTTCGCCGATGATGGAGCACACGCGCGCCGCGAACGCTGCGTCCTGCGTGCGAGCACCGTGTGCGGAGCAAGAGTGGGCGACGATACGTTCCCGTCGGGAAGCTGGAAGGCGCAGTGGATCTGGGCGCGCGGGATGGTGCAGGGCCGCCAGACCGCCGCGTTGCGCCGCGCGTTTGTGCTCGATGACGCCCCGGCGAGCGCGCCGGCGCGGATGTGCGCCGTCGCCCGCTACACGCTCTACGTCAACGGGCAGGAGATCGCGCGCGGGCCCGTGCGCGCGAACCCGCATCGCCAGCCGTACGACGTCATCGACCTGGCGCCCTACCTGCGCGCGGGCGAGAACGTGCTCGGCGCGATCGCCTGGCGGTACGCCGGTGCGACGGCGTGGTGGTTGCCGCCGCCTCCCGGGACGGATCTGACGTACGGTGGCTTCGCCTTCGAGGCGCGCCTCGGCGACGAGTGGCTCGTGAGCGACGATGCGTGGACCGGCGCCGCGCTCGACGGCTGGACATCGGCGCCCGGCTCAGCGGGCAACGAACGCGGCACCGAAGTGCTCGACCAGCGCTCGCTGCCGGACGGCTGGAACACGCCGGCCGGCGCCGCGCCGGAGTGGGATCCGGTCGCCGTGCGCCACGCTCGCGCCCGCTCGGACACGAGCGGCGCGCACCCGCCGTCGTATCCGGGCGTCGGACTCGGCACGCGGCCGATCGGGTATCCCGGCGGCGACGTGCGCGAGGCCGATGGCGAGCGCGTCGTTGTCGGCACGGTGCTACTCGACGCCGAGATCCCCGCAGGTAAGACGCTCACGGTGCACGTCGCTGAACGCGTCCCGAGCGGCACGGCGGAAGGCGTCGACAACGCGACGTCCGTCGCGTTCGTCGGCGATGGCACGCGGCGCGTCGTCGAGTCGTTCGACATCTATGGCGGGCGCGCGATCGATATCGATGCGCCGCCCGGCGCGACGGTGCATGCGGCGCGCATCCGCGAGCGGCTGTACCCGGCGTCCGGCGACGCCTTCTTCGAGTGCAGCGACCCCCGGCTCAACGCGATCTACGCCGTTGGGCGCCGCACCGTGTCTATCTGCTCGCTCGACAGCTACGTGGACTGCCCGACGCGCGAGCAGCGCGCGTGGACCGGCGACTCCGTCGTGCACCAGATGGTCGATCTCACGACGAACGCCGACTGGCGCCTCGCGCGCTGGCATCCGTCGCTCACGGCGTCGCCGCGCCCCGACGGCATGCTGCCGATGGCGGTCGCGGGCGACATCGAGCAGGCGGATTTCACGATCATCCCCGACTGGGCGCTGCACTGGGTGCACTCCGTCCATAACCTCTACCGGTACGCCGGCGACCGCGACGAGATCGCGCGGCTGCTGCCGGTGGTCGAAGGCGTGCTGCGCTGGTTCGACCCCTTCCTCGACCGCGACGGCTGCGCGGTCGATGTCTTCGGCTGGGTGCTCATCGACTGGGCGGCCGTCCATACCCAGGGCGTGAGCGGCGCGCTCAACGGCCTGCTCGCGCGCTCACTGCTCGAGTTCGCAGAGATGGCGGCGTGGCTCGGCGACGGAAACCGCGCGCGGTGGGCGAAGGCGCACCACGCGGCGATGAAGCGCGGCTTCGAGCGGCTTTGGGACGAGCGCCGGGGACTCTACGTCGATTCATACGCCGAAGGCCGGCAACGGCCGATGGCATCGCAGCACACGCAGGCGGCGGCGATCGTCGGCGGGATCGTGCCGCGCCACCGCATCGCGCGCGTCGTGGCGACGATGACCGACGAGGACCGCCTCGTGCACGCGACGTTCGACACGCGGGACGGGCCAGCCGAGCCGAACAGCGAGACGCCGGTCGGCATGTACCTGCGGCGGGGCGAGCTGCCCGCGCCGTGGTGGGACGTCGAGCGGGAGGTCGTGCGCGCGCAGCCGTTCTTCCGTTACGTGGTGCACGACGCGCTCGCGGCGGCCGGCCGCGCGGATATGATCCCGCAGCAGCTGCTCGACTGGGACCGCTGGGCGATGCAGCGCTGCGCGACGTCATGGACCGAGTGCTGGCAGGGCGGCACCGTCAGCCACGGTTGGTCCTCAACGCCGACCCGCGACCTGGTGCAGCGCGCGCTCGGCGTCACGCCCGCCGAACCCGGCTTCGCCTCCGCATCGGTCGAACCCGCGCTCGGCCCGCTGGCGTGGGCGCGCGGACGGGCGCCGACGCCCGCCGGCATGATCGACGTGCACGCGACGCAGGACATGATCAGCATCGAGAGCCCGGTGCCGTTCGTGCACGGCAGCACGCGGTACGCACCCGGGATGCACGAGATCCGGCGTTAGCCGACGGAGGAGCATCGCCATGCAGTCGATCATGGAGCACGAGGCCGTCCGCTTCGCGGGCGCGGTCGATATGAGCCGCTCTGGCACCGGCGTCACGCCGCGCCGCCTGCCCGCCTGGGCTTCGAAGCAGATCCACGACCCGATGTTCCAGTTCGCGGCATCGGTCGCGTCCGGCGTCCGCATCGTCGTCTCTTCGGACAGCGACGCAGTCGAGCTGGATGCGATGCTCACCGGCATCATCTGGCCGGGGACCACCGGACCGACGCCGCGGTTCGACCTCGTCGTCGACAGCGAGACGGTCGCCACGCACACGTCGGCTGAGGGCGCGCGCTGGGTCGTGCAGCCCGTCGAAGGCCCGGAGCGCACCGCGATCGAGTTCCGCCCGGGGAAGGCGAGCCGCGTGCGCTTCGGCGGGCTCGGCCGCGGGATGAAGCGCATCGAGCTGTGGCTGCCGCAGGGCTGCATCGTCGAGCTCCGCGACCTCCGCGTCAGTGACGGCGCCCGCATCGAGCGCGCGGAGCCGGCGGGCCGGCGCTGGATGCATTACGGCAGCTCGATCAGCCAGTGTGGCGAGGCTGACGGCCCGACGCAGACGTGGCCCGCGGTCGCGGGGCGCCTCGCCGGCGTCGAGGTGACGAGCCTGGGCTTCGGCGGGCAATGCCATCTCGACCAGTGCGTCGCGCGCACGGTCCGCGACCTCCCGGCCGACGCGATCAGCATCAAGGTCGGGATCAACGTCGTGAATGCCGACACGATGCGCGAGCGCGCCTTCGTGCCCGCGCTGCACGGCTTTCTCGACACCGTGCGTGACGGCCACCCGCAGACGCCGCTGCTCGTCGTCACGCCGATCATCTACCCCGCGGGCGAGGACCACCCCGGCCCGTCGATCCTGCGCCAGGGCATCTCCGGCGTCGTCGATCGGCCGGCGGACCTGGCGTACGGAGCGCTCTCGATCGGCCGCATCCGCGAGCTGATCGCCGACGTCGTCGAGCGGCGCCGGAAGGCCGGCGACGCGAACCTGCACCTCCTCGACGGCCGGACGCTCTTCGGGGAGGCCGACACCGCCGACCTGCCCGACGGCCTCCACCCCAATACGGCCGGCTACCGCCGCATGGGCGAGCGCTTCGCCGCCGCCGCCTTCGGTCCAGGCGGCCCGCTCAACTGTTAACGGCGAGCCGTTAACTGCGACCTCCGGACTGCCGATAACCCGCGTATGGACGACTTCCGGATGCAGCTCACGGCCGTCATCGACGCCATGCGGGAAGCGGGCAGCGAGCCCAGCTTCCTCGTGGTCGATCTCGACGGCGTCGAGTTCATCAAGAAGAGCCACGGCGACGAGAGCGTCGAGCGGTTCCGGGATGCGGCGACGGGCGCTATCTCGAACGCCGCGGGCGAGTGCGACACGTTCCGCTACGGCGACGAGCGCATCGTGGCCATCCTCGCCGGCTTCGGCCGTCTCCAGACGTTCGCGCTCATCGAGAAGCTGCGCCGCATGCTGCCGCTGCTCGGCCAGTCGTTCGACTGCGTCCTCCGTCCCGAATTCGACGTGCTCGACCTCGACGAGCAGGGCGTCGCCGGCCTGGTCGCCCAGCTCGCGAAGCTCAGCCGCAACCGGGAAGCCGCGGCGTAACCACCGCTGCCGTTTCCGCACCCGCCGGCATCTTGCGCCGCTTCCATCGATGCCACACAATCCCCGAGCGCCCGCCGCATTTGCATAAGGGCCGGGCAGCCCTTGACCGCCGGCACCGCGCGGGCGACAATCGTTTGAACTGAGCGAACGCTAAATTAAGCGTAGGAGGCCCCATGGCCAACGAGACCGCGACGATCCCCGACAATCTGCGCGCGAGGGCGCAGGAGAAGGGCTGGCCGCTCGACCTCGTCCAGCAGGCGCTGGACATCGGCGCGACCGCCGAGCAGCTCATCGGCTACATGGATCAGGGCGTGACGGCGGACCAGGCGCGCCAGTTCCTGGCCGCGCAGGCGGGCGCTGCGGGTGGCGGCGTCGAGCCGTCGGACGCGCTGAAGGCGAAGGCCGAGGAGCACGGCTGGCCGCTCGACCTCATCGCGCAGGCGCTCTCGTTCGGCGCCGCCGAGGAAGACCTGATCCGCTACATGGACATGGGCGTCACGGTCGAGCAGGCGCGCCAGTTCATGATGAACGGCGGCGGCGGCGCGAGCATCGAGGTGGACCTGAGCTGGATGCAGGTGCCGACTGAATGGAACACGCGGGCGCGACCGACGAAGCACGGCCTCACGCTCGAGGCGATCAACATCGGCAAGTACGGCGAGGTGCCCGATGTCTGGGAGTACCAGACCGAGATGCCGCGCGGCGCCGTGCCGATCGCCGGCGTCGAGGGCATGGGCTACTCGATCTTCCAGAAGCAGGAAGTCTGGAGCGACGCCTGCGCTCCCCTCTACGAAGAGGCGATCCAGCGCCGCTGGCGGCCCGCGACCGACGTCCCGTGGACGACGATCGAGCCGCTGCCGGACGACGTTGAGCGCGCGATGGGGCAGATCTGCACGCACCTGAGCGAGAAGGCGCAGGTCGAGGCGGACATCATCGGCCACTGGGAACCGGAGATCAGCTACGGGTACCACGAGGTGAAGCTCTACCTCGCCACGGTCGTGTTCGAGGACGCCCGCGCGGTCGAGGTCTTCCGCAAGCGCGCGCTCTCGAACGGCGGCGGACTGGGGCTGCAGTCGCCGGGGTGGGCATACCGTGCGGTCGTTGACGCCCGCAACTTCACCGAGATGACCACGATCCAGATGGTGCTGCAGGACAGCCTGACGCTCGGCCAGTACGAGTACATGGAGAAGTACGCGAAGAACCCGGCCGAGAAGTTCATCTTCGGCCGGATGCTGCAGGATAAGTCGCGGCACATCGCGTACGGCATCACGCACCTGAAGTACGCGCTGCTTCACAAGCCGGAGCGCCGCGAGGAGGTGCAGCGCTACCTCGACAAGGGCGAGGGCATGCAGGTGATGGACGACGTGCGCGATACGGCGACGCGCGAGGCCTTCGCGGTCTACTTCGCCGGGGGCAGGGAGAACGCGCGAGAAGGGCTTCGGGGGGCCGATGCCATGCGGCGCCGCGGTCTGCAGCAGTACCTCTCGCGGCTCAAGTGGGCTACGCTTGACCGCGACGAGCGGCTGCACCCCGGCCTGCGCGCCGTGTTCGAGAGCTAATCAGGGAGCGAGCGGAGGACGAAGATGCCAACTTTCCCATCGGTCGAGTGGTTCAATGCCATCAAGGACATCGTCAACAACGACCCGAACTTCCGCCAGCTCGGCACGGTCGATGCCGTCGTCGGCGTCAAGGTCGAGAACAAGATCTACCAGCTGACGTTCGAGGCCTTCGAGTGCACGGACGTCCGCGATGCGAGCGAGAGCGACCTGCGCGACATGGACTTCTGGCTCGAGCAGCCGTACGACCTGTGGAAGGACATGCTCGACAACATCAAGAAGCACGGCGCCGCCGACCTCTCGCACACGCTGAACACAATCGACCTCAACATCCCGGAGGGCCTCGCCCGCTCGACCGACGGCTACCGCCGCGACGCCTTCTACCGCTTCAACCAGTCGATCCAGGACTTCTTCAACGCCTCCGCGAAGATCGACACGCAGTACGCGCCGGCGGAGGCCGTGACGGCCTAGCGCCCGCGGCGCACATCAGACACCAGACATCAGACACCAGAGGGACCGCTCGGCGGTCCCTTTCGTGTTGTCCGTGGATGTGACGCCTGCTATGAGGGAATTGCCGCGATCGCGTCCGCGAACTCGTCGAGCGCGCGGACGACCCGCAGGTTCGCCGGCAGCTCGGCATCGGAGGCGTGCAGCCCCGCGCGGTCGAGCAGGTAGACGTGAGCGACGCCGTGCTCCGCGAGGTAGTGCGCCGTGCGCGGGTCGTCGTCGAGGTGGGCGTCGATGCCGAGGATACGCGCGACGGCGAGCTTGTGCTGCGGCGGCCGCAGGCCCGGCGGCGCCATCCGCAGCCCGACGCGCGCATCGAGCCCGGTGCGGCGCAGCCAGCGCGCCACGAGCGCTTCGCCGGCGATGCTGCGGCCGGTGACGATCGTCACCTCGTGCTGCTCCGAGAGCGCGCGCAGCACGGGCTGCGCGCGCGGGTCCATCCGCCGCCAGCCGAAGCGCACATACTCGAGCCCGAGCCGCAGGCGCCGCGGGCGCGACGGCGCGTCGTACAGCGCGGCGTAGCCCTCCGGCAACTCCGGCACGCCGCCGGGAGCACGCGTGGCCATGCGCCCGAACGGCGTGTGGCAGAGCACCCCGTCGAAGTCGATGCTGATCCGCATCAGCTGCCGATGCCGCGCGCCGTATCGAGCGCCAGCCGCGCAACGTATCCGACGCGCTCGTCGAGCGTGCGCGCCGGCACGCTCTCGACGAACTGCTCGTCGGTCGCGAAGATGCCCGGCAGCGCGACGCCTTCGAGGCTCGCGAACAGCGGCGTGAAGCCGTGGTCGATCGCGAGGAAGTGCGCGGGCGTGGCGGCGGTCAGCACCGGCACGCACACCTTCCCGAACAGGTGCTTCTGCGGCATCAGGTCGAAGAAGCACTTCAGCGCGCCGGTATAGAGCGCCCGGTACGTCGGCGAGGCGGCGATGATGATCTGCGCCGCGCCGATCGCCGCGATTGCGCCGTCGATTTCCGGCGCGCTCGCCCGGGCGAGCAACGCGTCCGCCGGCAGCGTCGCCACGTCGATCATCGACGTGGCGCAGCCGGCGCGCTCCAGCTCGGTGAGCAGGATGCCGGCGAGCGCCTTCGAGCGCGAAGGTGTGCGCGGGCTCCCGGAGATCGCGACGGCGCGCAGGATCGGGTTGGCGGCGGGTTTGGCCATCAGGCCGGCACGGCGTCGCGCGGCGCCGCCGGTATCGTGCGCTTACCTTCGAAGTGCGGCATCACGTAGCGCCCGAAGCGCTGCGCCTCCTCGAGGTGCGGGTAGCCGCTGAGGATGAACGTGTCGATGCCCTCGTCCACGTACTCCTGCAGCCGCGCGGCCACGTTCTCGCCGCTGCCGACGAGCGCCGTTCCCACGCCGATGCGCGCCTTCCCGATGCCGGACCAGAGGTTCGGGCCGAGCACCAGATCCTCGCTCTCCTTCGCCATCATCCGCTGGCGCTTCTCGCCCTCGGAGTCCGACTTGGTCATGATGCGGTCCATCATGTCCTGGAAGTTGTCGGGAATGCCGGCGATCATCTGGTCGGCCGCTGCCCACGCCTCTTCCTCGGTCTCGCGCACGATGACGTGGATGCGCATCCCGAAGCGCAGCGTGCGGCCGATCGCCGCCGCGCGCGCCCGCATGTCGGCGATGCGCTCGCGCACCATGTCGAGCGTCTC
Source organism: Dehalococcoidia bacterium (assembly GCA_036278595.1). Taxonomy (GTDB): domain Bacteria; phylum Chloroflexota; class Dehalococcoidia; order DSTF01; family JACRBR01; genus JADMII01. The sequence continues at coordinate 3,451 of DASUKS010000231.1, read as the reverse complement.
ACCCCAGAGCAGGTAGACGTCCGCATCCTCCGCGCCCACGCGCCGCGCCGCCTCCGACGCGCCGCCGAAGTAGAACGGCGGGCACGGCTGCTGGTACGGCTTCGGCAGCACCATGCCGCCCTCGACGCGGTAGAACCGGCCCTCGTGGTTAAAGCGCTTCTCGGCGAGCCACGCTTTCCGCACGACCTGCATGAACTCCTGCGTGCGGGCGTAGCGCTCATCGTGCTCGACGAAGTCGCCGTCGGCCGCCAGCTCGGCGGGGAAGCCGCCCGTCACGACGTTGATCAGCACGCGGCCGTGCGTGAGCTGGTCGAGCGTGTTCGACATCTTCGCCGCGACCGTCGGCGCGACGAACCCGGGCCGCATCGCCACGAGGAACTTCAGGCTGTCGGTGCGCGCGGCGACGACGGACGCCGCGAGCCACGCGTCCTGGCACGTCGTGCCGACGGGCACGAGCGCGAAGACGAAGCCCGCGTCCTCGGCCGCCTTCGCGACCTGCACCAGGTAGTCCGCCGTCGCCTCGCGCGTCGGCGGCCCGATCGTGTCCGTGTCGCCCATCGTGGGCAGGAACCAGCCGAAGTCAATGGTCATGAAGCGCTCCGCGGTGTGGGATGCCACGAGTATATGCAGCGCCCGCCGCCCGCTCAATCGATGCTGCGGTGCCGCTACTCGCCGCAATCGCCCGCAGCGCGCATCACCTGCTGCGGCGGTGGCTCGGCGAGCAGGCGGCGGCCGGCGGCGACCATCGCGTGGCCGGCGAAGCGCCGCCAGCGGGGCACGCCGTGCGTGAGCTGCCGCCGCGCGGCGGCTTCCGCTCGCAGTTCCGCCAGATGCTGTTCGGCGATGTCCATGTGCAGTAGCGGGTCGTGCATCATCTCGTCTCCTTCCGGGCACGTCTTTCGCGTATCTTCGGATGCCGGGCGCATCGGTGCTATCCGGATCGGCGGGGCAAAGGCGCAACCCCGCCGCTATCCCGGAGACACCATTGATAGCGGTATACTAGTTACTGCGGCGACACCCGTCAATGGCGATTGACGGTTATTGTCAGTACAGTTTCTGAGTGGATATGCCGGCCGCGTCCGGCATGCCGAGACTGGGTACGGAGGTCACGTGAGCGCTCGCCAACCGGCCCCGGGAGGCCTTCGCCTCGTCGAGGAGTTCGTGAATACGCGTGAGGAGGACGTCGACGAGCTCGCGAGCCCCCGCGATCTGGCGCGCTGGTGCGCCGAGCACGGCATCGCCGGCAGCGACGTCGAGGTCGATGGCGCCGCGCTCCAGCGCGCGATCGCGGTCCGGGAGGCGCTCCGCGCGCTGCTCTTCGCCAACAATGGCCGCCCGCTCGATACGAACGCCATTCGCACACTGAACGACTTCGCCGCGACGGTCCCGCATCGGCTGCGCTTCGACGCGCACGGCTCGAAGCTGGAGCCGGCCGGGGACACGGTCGATGCCGCGCTCGCCCGCGTCCTGCTCGCGGCGCACGAGGCGATGGCCGACGGCACGTGGCCGCGGCTCAAGGCCTGCCGCGCCGACACCTGCCGCTGGGCGTTCTACGACAGCTCGAAGAACCACTCCGCCGCCTGGTGCTCAATGCGCGTCTGCGGCAACCGGCAGAAGGCCCGCCGCTACCGCACCCGCCGCCGCGGCGCTCCGGCCTGATGGCGATCTATCGTCACATGGGCGTAACAGCTCGCCGATATACTCCGCGCAGAGGCTGGGAGCGCGCATGAGCATCGTCCTGCTCGTCGATGCATCGGAGGAGATGCAGCCGCTCGCGACGACGCTGGGCGCCGCCGGCTATGCCGTGGCGTTCGCCGCGCTCGACGACGTGCTGCAAGACGCCTCGGCCGAGACGCCCGCGCTCCTGCTGGTGAACCTGCTCGGCCGCCCCGATGCCGCCGCGGTGCGCAACCTGCTGCGCTCGGCCGAGATGCCGCACGGCGTCGCGTCGCTCGCGCTCGTCCGCGCCGACGACCTCGATGTGCTCGACTTCGGCGCCGGCTTCGACGATTTCGTCGTGTTTCCCGCGAGCACTGAAGAGTTGACGGCGCGGGTGCGGCGTGCAATCTGGGTGAAGTCGGGCGTCGAGAGCGACAACACGCTCCGCGCCGACGACCTGCACATTGACCTGTCGAACTACAAGGTGTTCGTCGCCGGGCGGCCGGTCGACCTCACCTACAAGGAGTACGAGCTGCTGCGGTTCCTCGCGCAGAACCCCGACAAGGTGTTCACACGCGAGGCGCTGCTCAACCGCGTCTGGGGCTACGACTTCTACGGCGGCGCGCGCACGGTCGACGTGCACATCCGGCGGCTGCGGAGCAAGATCGAAGACCGCACGCACACGTTCATCGAGACAGTGCGCAACGTCGGCTACCGCTTCCGCGCGGCCGGCAACGCCCTCGACCGCGACCGCGTGTAAGTTCTCGCTGCGGTGTGCGGATCATGGCCCGGCAGATCATGCGCGCGGCGGGCTGGCATTCCCATGACCTCATGCCCGTATCGGGCTAACGCGCGCAACACAATGGCGCTCGCTAGGTCCCCGGGAAGTACAGGAGGATCGTCTTTCCGTCCGGCGACCACCGGATGCCGTGACCCTCGTTCACGTACGGCAGCGGATAGTCGTGCGAAGCGCCCGACTGCACATTCACCAGCCGCAGTCGCTGGTGGTTCGTCTTGTCGCGCAGCGTCACGGCGAGCGTCTTCGCGTCGGGCGACATCGCGAAGTCCTCGATGATCGCGGTCGTGCCGGCGTCGAGCAGCCTGCGCACCTTCCCGGCGGACCGGTCGACGACGCCGAGCACCGGTCGGCACGACGGCATCGCTACGCTGCACCACGACACGAGTCCGTCCGTATTCTCGAAGCCGGCCGGCGGCAGCGGCGCGCACCCGCCGGCGCACCACGACCACGGCCCCGCAGTGTCGAGCTCGCTCACGATCTGCCCGCTGGTCGCGCTGTCGAGATCGAGCGTCCCACCTTGCGAGACGAGGCTATTGAACGGATCGGTCTCGACCGAACTCACGACGCGGTACTCGAACTGGCTGTCGTTCAACCAGCCGACGATCGTCGCATCTGCGCCCTGAGGTACGTTTGATACACCGCCGAGCGGGCTGTACTCGCGCTTCGTCATCATCCCGGCCGCGATGTCCGCGACGCCGACGAACAACGGATCGAAGCTCGTCTTCGACAGAGCGACCGCGATCTGTCGTTCGTCGGGTGACCAGACCAACTGTGCGTCTGCCAGGTCGATGCCGGCGTCGATCGTCTTGTCGGTGCCCGATGAGACGTCGTAGATGTGCAGGAGCTTGTCCTTCGCGTACGCGAGCAGCCGGCCGTCGTCGGTTGGCGTCGGGTACACGTCCGGCCACGCGAGCGGCAGCACCTTTACGACCATCCCGTCGGGGCCGACGATCTCCCAGTGCTTCGCGTCCGGATCGGCGACGACCATCGAAC
>DASUKS010000230.1:0-4169 GCA_036278595.1 Dehalococcoidia bacterium | reverse complement strand
TCGCCGAGCGCCTTTCGCGCGCGCGTCACCGCTTCGTCCTCCAGACCCGCGAGCGTCCCATCGATGGCGCCATCGCCCCAGACCGCCGCGCTCGCGCCAGCCGCCGCGCCGTCGTCCGCGCGCACGACCGTCATCAGCATGCCGCGCCGGCCCGACTGCATCGCGTCGCGCAACGCGCGCACGAAGGACATTGCCCCGCCGCCTGCCTGTACCGGCACGACGAGCATCTTCTCGCGCCCGCCGCAGGCGAGTCCGTAGTCCACTGCGATGTCCTCGGTCAGCTCGAAGTCGAGCACGCGCGGCGTCCCGGCTCGGAGCACCTCGCGCGCGGCTTCCCACGCCTCCGCCTCGATGCAGCCGCCGCCGAGCGTGCCGGCCATGCCGCCGTCCGCGCGCACGATGAGCCGCGCGCCTTCCTTTTGCGGCGTCGAGCCGTGTGTGTCGACGAGCGTCGCCAGCGCGAAGCCTTCGCCAGCCTCCAGCAGGCGCACCATCTCCGAGAGCACGTCGTTCGGGATCATCGGTACCAGCGTATCACGGGGGTGCTACGGGATCGCGATCTGGCTCCACTGCGCGCCGCCGTCCGTCGTGTGGATGAGATAGGAGTTGCCCCACGCCCATCCGTCGCTCGCGTTGGCGAACGCAATCTGATCGATCGTCGAAGGCGGCGTGCCAGACGCGACACCCTGCCACGTGTGCCCGCCGTCGTTCGTATAGAACAGAAAGCTCGCGCGGCCTTCGGTCGCGAGCCAGCCGTCGAGCGGATCGAGAAAGGACAGCGCTGTTCCGCCGCCATCGAGGCTCAGGTTGCCGATACCCGCTTGAGGTGTGACCGAGCCGTAGTACGACTCCGCGACAGGCCGCCACGTATTCCCACCATCGCTCGTCGCATCGATCTCCTTCGCCGCCATCCCGCCGCCATCGCCACCGGCGCCGCCGAGCCAGCCGTGCTGCGCGTCGACAAAATCGAGCACATCCCCGCCCGGCGCGCTGACGGTGCGCCACGTCGCGCCCGCGTCGTCTGTAATGAACAGCTGATGTAGGCCGAGGACCCAGCCGTGCATGGCCCCCGACCGCTGGAGCGCGAACGGATCCATCGTTTCGGGCAGCGACAGGTCATGCCAAGAGGCACCGGCGTCCAGCGTCGCAATGAGCTGTGCGTTGCCTCTGCCGCACTGCGGCTGGCAGCTCTCCATCAGCACCCAGCCGTCGAGCGGCGACACGAAATCTACCTGCGTGATCCTGCTCGCGCCGTACGTGGCCACCGTCCTCCACGTCGCGCCGCCGTCGCTCGTCGAGAGCAGCGCGCTCGTGCAGGTCTGGTACCCGTCGTCCTGCGCCTTGCAGCCCGCGACCCACCCGTGCACGTCGTCGACGAACTGCATGACGTCGGGTACGACGGGCCCGTGGTACTGCTCGGTCCACGTCGCGCCGCCGTCGGTTGATGCCATCACCTGTCCGGCGTCCCGCGTCGCGCCCTGGCATCCCGCGACGTAGAGCGACCGCCCGGCCCATACGTCCGCCGCATCCGCGAAGGCGAGGTCTTCGAGCTCGGGACCGGGGGGCGCTCCCTGAGCCGGCAAGCAGGTCGGCGTGGGCTCCGGCGTCAGACTCACCGGCGGGCTCACGGACGTCGCGTCGGATGCTGCGGCACGCCGCGTGGACTGAGACGTGGACGTCGATGCCGCGCGGCAGCCGACAAGGCAGAGCGCCGACACCACACCGAGCATCACCAACGCATGTCTCATCGCCATGTCACCCTCCCGCAGCGCGGCCTTCTACGGGGACAACGACCTCAGCGCAGGTAGCGCTGGATCGGCAGCTCGCGCGGGCGCACGCCAGTGCGGTCGAACACCGCGTTCGCGATCGATGCCGCGATCGGCACGATGCCCGGCTCCCCTGCGCCCGTCGACGGCGTGTCGTCGTCCCCGACAAGCTCGACGTCGATCCGCGGGGCGTCCGGCGTGCGTGGCACCCGATAGCGCGTGAAGCCGGCGTTCAGTACGCGGCCGCCCTGGAAGTCGATCGCCTCGAATAGGGCCGTCCCCATGCCCATCACGATCGCACCTTCGACCTGGTTCTTCGCGCCGTCCGGGTTCACCACGAGCCCGCAGTCGAGCGCCGCGGTCACCCGCTCGACGCGCACTTCGCGACCCTTCACGTCGAGCTGCACGATCGTGGCCGCGTAGCTCCCGACGTCGAGCCCGATCGCCGCGCCCTGCCCCTGCTGCGAGGGCGCCTTCGACGCCTTCCAGCCGTGCAGCGTCGCCGCGCGTTCCAGCACGCGACGGAAGCGCGGGTGCGAGAGGTTGCGCAGGCGGAACTCGACCGGGTCCATCCCCAGCGCCGCCGCGATCTCGTCGATGTGCGATTCGCGCGCGAAGTGGTTCACGGCGCCGCCGAGCGACCGGTACGAGCCCGTCGAGAGCGGGCTGTCTGACGTGTACGTCATGACGCGCACGTCAGGCGTGTCGTACGGCGTCTCGGACCCACGCCGGCCGAGGAACGGCCGGTCGCCCGCGTGATAGCCGTCGAACTGCCACGCGACGATCTTGCCATCGGACGTGAAGCCGCTCTTGATCGAGATGACCGCCGCCGGCCGGAAGGACGCGTAGGTCATGTCCTCCATGCGGCTGTATGCCACCCGCACCGGCCTGCCGGCGATGCGCGCCAGCCGCGCCGCCTCGTGCGCAACGGGATAGGGGCTCTTGCTCCCGAAGCCGCCGCCAATCTCGGGCGCGATGACGCGCACCTGCTGCTCCGGCAGCCCGAAGCGCTCCGCGAGCTCCGTCCGGATCCCGAACGGCCGCTGCGTCCCCGCCCATACCGTCAGCCGGTCGCCATCCCAACGCGCGACGGCCGCCCGCGGCTCCATCGGCGCGTTCGAGACGTACGGAATGAAATACGTGGCCTCGAGCACGGCCGACGCCTTTCGGAAGCCGTCTGCGAGCGACCCCTGCTCCTGCGTCACAAACGGATCGTGCCCGCTCTGCACCAGCAGCTCCGGCAGGTCGATGGGCGTCACGGCAGGCCCGGGCGGGTCCTGCCACTGCGCCTGCAGCATCGTTACCGCGCGCTCGGCGTGCTCGTCGCTGTCCGCGAGCACCGCCACCAGGTCGTCCTCGCGCACGACCTGAACGACGCCCGGCATGCGCTCCGCGATCGACGTATCGACCGAGGCCAGCGTCGCACCGCGCGCCGGACGACGCAGCACGGACGCGTACAGCATGCCGTCGACGATCACGTCCTGCGTGTACGTGGCCGCGCCGGTCACGCGCGCATCGGCGTCGATGCGCAACTGCGGGCGGCCCATCTGCGTGAACGCGGGCGCTGGCGTCAGCGCGATCTCGTCCCGCACCTCGCGCGTCAGCTCGCGCCCTTCGAGCAGCTCGGCGTACGCGACGTCGCGCGCGCCGTCGCCCTTCGAAGACACGCGCGCGTTCGAGGCGTGCAGATCGCTCGCCGGCAGGTCGAGGCGGTCGGCCGCGAGCTCGAGCAGCGCCTCGCGCGCCGTCGCCGCGGCCTTCCGGAGCTGCAGCCCGACGCGAGCGGTCGACTGGCTGCCGAACGTGCCCATGTCCCACGGCACGCGGTCCGTATCGCCGAGCACCACCTCGACCGACGTCACCGGCACGCGCAGCTCGTCGGCGACCTCGATCGCGAGCCCGCTACGGATGCCCTGCCCGTACTCGACCTTCCCCGCGAACGCCGTCACGGTGGCGTCCGGATGTACGATGAGCCACGTCGCCTTCGGCGCCTCCGGCTCGGTGTTCCCATACGCCCCGCGCGCGTAGCTCGTCGGCCCCGGCCGCGGCGCCACGGCGACATCGCCGATGATCGTCAAGCCGGAGGAGCGAGGAGCGAGGAGCGAGGAGCGAGAGGGTGTCACTCCCGCCGACTCTAGCGTCGCACCCGTCGCTTCCGCCTCATCGAGGTAAGCATCCTGCTCACCTCTTCGAGCAGAATCATCGCGCGCTGCGTCCGCTCCTTGGGAAACCAGCCCAGATCCTCGCACAGGGTTACGAGTGTCCCGGTCTCCGCGAGCGACCCGTGAGCGATCGCCAGAACGTGCATCTTGTCCGGGCCCGACTCGCGCGTCCAGCCCTCCGCTATGTTCGCTGGGATCGAGACCGCCGCCCTCGTGATCTGCGAGCGCATCCCGTAGATCT
>DASUKS010000229.1:0-6163 GCA_036278595.1 Dehalococcoidia bacterium | reverse complement strand
TCGCCGCCTTCCGAGACAGGCTCCCGATGGCAGTCGAGTCCGAAGCCGCCCTCCCGGCCGGCGTCGCCGCAACGGCCCGCACTCGCGGCGTCACCGGGCCGCTGCTCAAACTCGCATGGCCGGTGCTCGTCGAGCGGCTGTCGCTCACCGTGCTCAGCGCGATCGACGCCGTGCTCGTCGGGCACTACGTCGGCACCGACGGGCTGGCCGCGGTCGGCATCGGCGCGCTGTTGTTCTGGATCCCGCTCGCCGGCGCGATCGCGTTCGATGTCGGCTCGACGGCGGTCGTCGCGCGCGATGTCGGCGCCGGCGACCACTCGCGCGTGCGGCTCGGGCTGCACGCGGCGATCGTCGGGGCGGCCGCCTGGGGGCTGCTGTGCACCGCCGTCACGGTGCTGCTCGCACCGCAGATGATGCGGCTGATGGGCGCCGAGCCCGCGGTCGTGCCGCTCGGCGCCCGCTACCTGCGGTGGGGCTCGCTCGGCTTCGCGCCTCTGATGGTGCTGTACGCGGTCAACGGCTCGCTGCGCGGTATGGGCAACACCTGGCTGCCGATGCTGATCCTGATCGCGGTCAACGTCGTCAACGCCGTCGTCGCGTTCACCCTGATCAGCGGCTACCCGTTCTCGCTCGGGATCACCGCGTCGGGCATCGGCTACGCGTCGGCGGGACTCACCGGCGGTGTGCTGGCGCTCGTGCTCGCGGGCAGCAGGCTGACGCCGATCCGGCTGCGCATCCGCCACGTGTTCCAGGTCGAGCGCGCGGCATTCCGGCGGCTGGGGCACATCGGACTGCCCGTCGGGCTCGAAGAAGCGCAGTTCATGCTGGCGTTCATGGTGTACACCCGCATCGTCGCGCACCTCGGCACCGACGCACTGGCCGCACATGCCGTCGCGCTGCGGGCGCTGGACATCAGCATCCTGCCGGGGTTCGCGCTCGGGACGGCAGCAACGGCGCTCGTCGGGCAGAGCCTGGGCTCGGACGACCCGGAGCGGGCAGAGGCGATCGGACGGCGGGCGGGGCTGTTCGGCATCGGCACGCTGCTGGTGATGGCATCGCTGCAGTTCATGCTGGCGCCGTACATCGTGCGCATCTTCGTGCACGACCCGGCGGTGGTGGACACCGGCACGAAGCTCTTGCGCGTGTTCGCCGTCGCGATGCCCGGGCTGGGGCTGCAGTCGGCGATCGCGGGCGCGCTGCGGGGCGCCGGCGACGTCCGCTACGTGCTCGGCACCTTCACGGTGTGCGCGTGGGGCATCCGCGTGCCGGTGGCGGCGCTGCTGGTGCTGGGCTTCGGACTTGGCGCGCCGTTCGCGTGGCTGGCCGCCGTGCTGGAGAACTGGGCGCGCGCCGTGATGGTCGGGCGGCGCTTCCTGCAGGGCCGGTGGAAGGCGCTTCGGGTGTAGGCAGGCGTACCGTAGCGACGTGCGGAGCTTGTAAGACGCGGCTCCGGCGGCGTCCGCGGCCGACAGCAGACAGCAGACAACAGAGACGGCCAGCGCGCGACCTGGTTGTGCATCGGCCGTGGGCGCGAGCGGGGCGGGTCGGGTACCCTGCGGGCGATGCCCTCGGTCGACCTCGTCATCCCCTGCTACAACGAGCAGCGCGCGCTCGCGGACAGCGTCGACAGACTGCGCGCGTGGTGCGGCGACAACCTCCCGTACACGTGGAAGATCGTCGTCGCCGACAACGCCTCGACGGACTCGACACTCACGACCGCACGGCAGTTGGCGGAAGCTCAGCCGAACGAGGTCGGCTGCATCCACCTCGACCAGAAGGGACGCGGGCGGGCGCTGAAGCGCGCCTGGCTCGAGAGCCGCGCCGATGCGATGTGCTACATGGACGTCGACCTCTCGACGGACCTCGCCGATATCCGGCCGCTGCTCGGCGGCATCGTCGAGGAGGGGTACGACATCGCGTACGGCTCGCGGCTGGCGCGCCGGGCAGACATCGAGCGGTCGTTCGCCCGCGAGATCAACTCTCGGGGCTACATCACGCTGATCAAGCTGCTGTTCTGGACGAAGTTCTCCGACGCCCAGTGCGGGTTCAAAGCGATCAGCCGCCAGGCGGCCGACGAGCTGTTGCCGCACATCGAAGACGGCGCCTGGTTCTTCGATACGGAGCTGCTGATCACGGCGGAGAAGGCCGGGTACCGGCTGAAGGAAGTGCCGGTGCGCTGGGTCGAGGACCCGGACACGCGCGTGAAGTTCCCGCAAGACATGATCCGCATGGGCACGGACCTGCTGAAGCTGCGCCGCCGCCGCCTGCCACGCCGGGAGCAGCTGCGTGCGGCCGCCTCTATCTGATCCGCAGATTTCCCAGATGAACGCAGATGTTCGGCGCGCGCGTTCGCACGGCACGACGAATCGGTGTCACGGACGCGCCACGAAGTGACACGAGCGACTAATCGAGACAATCCTTGAGGAGTGGATGCTGCATGTTGAGCCGGAAAGACGGAAAGGTGTACTGATTGCCGGTTGTCGGGTCGAACCCAACCTGCGGCTCGTCATCTTTGTCGAGGACTCCACTCTCCACCATCCCACTGACCAATCGGCGAACATCACCGCTCAGTTCAACGCCGATCGGGGTACGAGAGACCGCGTCGCAGATTGTGTTGAAAGTGAGGTACGCGATCCCAGGCTGCGCGCGGAACGTGCGAATGGCACGGATGATCTGAGCTCGCGACTCGCGCGGCATGTCGACGTAGTGGGTAGACAGCAACCGCTCAAGGCCGTCACCCGCGGATTCGGTGGCTGAGACGTCTTCCGGGATGCTTTCATCCGGTAAGTAGAGCCAATCAACCAATCCTTGGGTCACGACCCGAAGCAGGCCGGCAGACTGCAGCTCTTGCGAAAGCTGCTTGAGCCGGCCCTTGACCACCATGGAGAACGTCTGCGGAGCAACCCGTTTCCCCAACTCCATGCCGAGCGTGCTGAGGAGCAGCGGCTGGCGCGCTGAACGATAGTCGGAGACGACCTGCGTGATCGCCTGCAGAACTCCGATGAGATCAGACTTGAGATCTTCTGCCACATGGCCATCGTGAACAAGCGTCCCGGCCACGGACTCGAACGCGAGGATATCACTCGGCAGTGGCTGCGCCGCGACCTCCCGCTCAGATGACTCAACGATCGGCTCGATCTCGCGGTCGTAGTAGACGACCGCATCAACGCGCTCAGCCAGGCGTGCCGAAGTTGTCCAGGAGACCCCGAAGATGACGACGTGCTTGCCATAGGGTCGGAGCGTATTGACGACGTGGAGGAAGTCCTGATCGCCCGTCACGAGCACGAAGACATCGATGCTCTCGTACCGGTGGCACAGCTCGATGCAGTCCGCCGTCAGCTTGACGTCGACGCTGTTCTTGACCTTCGTTGCGCCGTCGTCCTCGCGGTATGAACGCGTCGGCACATAGATCGGTTCGATGCCCGCCGCATAAAGGTTCGAGGGATCGCCGCCATGATAGCCGTCCTGCCAGTCCGCGTACGCCCGCGCGACGACCACGCGCCCGTAGGTCTCGGCCTTATCGCGTATCGCCGAGACGTTCAGCCGGATATTGCGCTGCTGCAGACTGAATTTGATGTTCTCCCAGTCGATGAGCAGGGCTGCGTCGGGTGCAGATTCGGCGCCGTTCACGAGCGGACTACACCTGGACGTAGACGTCGTCGGCTTCGAGCCTCGTGGGGTAGGAGGGGACGCTGCGCTTGAGGAAGCCCGGGAAGGTGGCGTCCATCAGGAGCTTGTACCAGGTGGGGTGCGTGACCCAGCCGCAGATGCCGCCGTCGGTCACGTCGAACTTCGCGCCGTGGTTCCTGCACTCCACGACCGTGCCCTCCAGGCATCCATCGTGCAGGCGGCCGCGGAGGTGCGTGCAGATGTCGCCGATGGCGTAGGCCTGGCCATCGATGTTGGCGACGAGGATCTCCTTGCCGCGGGCCTTGACGCCCTTCATCCCACCGACGGGGATCTCCGACAACCTGCAGACGCGGACAAACTCGGACACGATCGTCTCCTCCCTCGACCGGCGCGATTGTAGCTAACGCGAATCTGAGGCGCTACCGCGGGCGGGACGGGAACCACTGATGTCACCGATGACAGGTGGGGTTGGCTGGAAGCTGGAGGATGGAGTCCGCTCGCGGGCGCGGGCGCAGAACCGCCGCGTTGCCGGCGTGCGATGCGGGATCCGCAACGCGGAGGGGTACCGACGCGTTGCCGGGCGGGCGTATGCTTTTGATCGGGAGGCGCCAATGGGCCGGCGGGACGAGGACGACGACGACTTCGAGGGGATCGACATTAACGGGCCGTGGGGCGGGATCCGCATCGGCTCGGGAGGCGTGCGCGTGGGGCGGCACTTCGTGGACGGCGACGACGAGTACCGGCGGGCGCGGAGGCGCGTCCGGCGGCGCCTGCTGTTCATCCGGCAGGTCGCCTACTTCGTCGTGATCATCGGCGTGCTCGCGGCGATCGATGGCGCCACCGGCGGCGGCTGGTGGGTGCAGTGGCTGGCGGCGATCTGGGGCGGCATCTTGCTCCTGCAGTTCCTCGGCCAGTTCGTGGCGCCCGTCCTCTGGGGCCGCGACGTCGAAGAGCGGATGGTCGAGCGCGAGGTGCAGCGCCAGCGCGGCCGCGTGCACGTCGAACAGCCGCCGCGCGGCGAGGACTGACCCGCCGCGTCGTCCGGCACGCGGCCCGATACAATGCAGGGCCGCATATGGTCGCCACCGAACACATCCTGCAAGAACTCAACCCTCCGCAGCGCGAGGCCGTCACCGCCGTCGATGGCCCGCTGCTGATCCTCGCCGGGCCTGGCTCGGGCAAGACGCGCGTCATCACGCACCGCATCGCCTACCTGGTGGACGTCGAGGACGTGGCGCCCTGGCGGGTGCTCGCCGTGACCTTCACCAACAAGGCGGCGCGCGAGATGCGCCAGCGCGTCATCGCGCACCTCGGCGATACGGCGCAGGAGGTGGCGCTCGGCACCTTCCACTCGATCTGCGCCCGGCTCTTGCGGACCGAGGCGCAGCGCATCGGCATCGACCGGGCGTTCAACATCTACGACGACGCCGACCAGATGGCGGTCGTGAAGCGCGTGACGGAGAACCTGAACGTCGACTCGAAGCGCTTCGCCGACCGGGCGATCCTCTCGACGATCTCGCGGGCGAAGAGCGAGCTGACCTCGCCGCGGCAGTTCGCCGAGCGGGCGAACGACTACTTCGGCGAGATCGTGGCCCGCTCGTACGAGCGGTACCAGCAGGTGCTCGAGGAGAACAACGCGCTGGACTTCGACGACCTGATCATGAAGACGGTCGAGATGCTGCGCGACAACTACCCGATCCGGGACAAGTACCAGGACCGCTTTGAGCACGTGCTCGTGGACGAGTTCCAGGACACAAACATCGCACAGTACGAGCTCGCGAAGATCTTGGCCGGCGGGCACGGGAACATCTGCGTCGTCGGCGACCCCGACCAGTCGATCTACTCGTGGCGCTCTGCGGACATCCGCAACATCCTCAACTTCGAGCGCGACTTCGCGGGCGCGCGGATCGTGCTGCTGGAGCAGAACTACCGGTCGACGCAGAACATCCTCGATGCCGCGCACGCGGTGATCTCTGGCAACGAGCAGCGCAAGGAGAAGGCGCTCTGGACCGATGCCGGCGGCGGGGAGCCGATCGTGCTCTTCGAGGGCTACGATGAGAACGAAGAGGCCGAGTACATCGCGCGGGAGATCGCGCGCCTGCTGCGCGACCCGGGCGGCGAGCCGGGCGAGGCGTGGGCGCTGCGGGACTTCGCGGTCATGTACCGGACGAACGCGCAGTCCCGCGCGATCGAGGAGGCGCTGATCCGAAACGGGGTCCGCTACCAGCTCGTCGGCGGCACGCGGTTTTACGAGCGACGCGAGGTGAAGGACGTCATCGCGTACCTGCGGCTCGCACACAACCCGTACGATGTCGTCGGACTGACGCGGGTCATCAACGTGCCAGGGCGCGGGGTCGGCGCGAAGACGATGCAGCAGTTGGAGCGCTGGGCGCAGTCGCTGAACGTCCCGTTGTACACGGCGCTCCAGATCCTCGTCGCGCAGGAAGCAGGCAAGCCGCCCGAAGGGCTGCCAGGTCGCCCCGGCGACGCTTCGCACGCCGGCCGGCACCCCGCGGCGGCGCGGCAGGCGCGC